>JBMZFK010000033.1:2102-17867 GCA_049615365.1 Puniceispirillaceae bacterium (SeqCode) | reverse complement strand
CAAAGGGGGTGACATTTATCTCGCTCATCGGCCTGGATCGCCGACCGCGACGCCCGCCTTTCTGAGTGTTCAAGGCCGCGCCCATCTCTATTTACCCCCCTCATCCAGCTGGCGCCCCAACAGGGTGGTAAATTCTTGTGCAAATACCTCCAATGCGCTGGAAACCTTGTCCAGATCGCCAGAAAATTTGTTATAGGCGGCAACCGCAGGAATAGCCGCTGCCAGACCAAGCGCGGTCGCAAATAGCGCCTCAGCAATGCCAGGTGCAACCACTGCAAGGCTGGTATTTTTGGATTCAGCAATGGACTGAAAGGAATTCATGATCCCCCAGACGGTTCCAAACAAACCCACAAATGGGGAAACAGAGCCGATAGAGGCCAGAAAATTCATACCCCGTTCCAGCGCATCCATCTCTCTGGTGATGGTCAGGGTCATATTCCGTTCAATACGTGACAGAATAGAAGCTTTTAAATCACCGCGCAAATCAGCTGTCAGCCCCTTTACCGTTGCCCGCCGCCATTCGCGCATGGCCGAAACAAATACCTTTGCCTGTGCGCTTTCAGGATCATCGCCTGTTTGATTGTAAAGATCGTTTAGTGAGCCGCCAGACCAGAACATTTCATCAAAAGCCGCTGCATGTTTTTTCTGGCGGCGGATCAGCTTCATTTTTTCAAAAATGATTGCCCAGCACCAAATAGAGGCCCCAACCAGCAGCAACATAACAAATTTCACCACCGGATCGGCGGCAAAAAATAGCCCCAGGATGCTGAGATCATGCCCCTGAGAGGTTGCTGTTATGACGGTATTTTCAATCGCAGACTCTGTTGCCATTTTTACTCATATTCCTTCATTCATCAAAAACCTGATTGTCCATATAGACCATAGAGATGGGGGAATGCCAGCCTTGTATCTTCATCACTAAAAATCAAATAGCCTGAGCCCGCTGCTTTGACAGGGGTTCCTGGTCACCCAAGTCCCCCTATTTGGTTAGGATGTAGGCTGAAATGTTCTGAAAACAGCCTGTAGAGGCTCTGGAAATTTCCGCGGCCCCTGTTCAATATCTATCCAAGCAGCTTTTACTAAAACTCTGGCAAAATTAAGGCCAGTTGCTAATGAATTTATATCCTGTTGCAGAATTGTTGAGGCGCCGCCCAGCTGTATGCAGGTGGTTTCAATATAAAGCTGTTCATGCAAATGGGCAGGGCTGTTGTAATCGGTTTCAATATGGGTGATCACGAACCCCTGCTGGCGTTCACGAAGCCAATATTGAACGTCAAATTTACAGGTACGCAATAAGGCCGAGCGCGCCCGTTCAGCAAAGTTTAAATAGGTTGCGTGATAGACGATACCGCCTGCATCAATATCTTCATATTGAACAGTAACCCCATAAATATGGCGGTTTTGATCAGGCAGTGAGCGGTCAATATACCCGTCTAGCCCCACGGCGGCTTGTTGAAACAAAGCTTCTTGAAATTCTGGCACGATGGTTTGACACCTTATCTTTCTTTATAAACTTACCTCAAATATTACCGTCACATACGGTAACCGGAACGTTTTTTTACTATCCCCCGCCGGTTAGTCTGATTCTAGGTCAGACCGGCTGGTAGATGCAAGTAAATCAAGCTGATCTGTTGCCCCTACAGGTGCATCCATGCCCAGATAATTCCAACCAGCAGGTGACAGGCACCGCCCCCGCGGCGTGCGGATAAGCAACCCTGTCTGCAATAAATATGGCTCGATAACTTCTTCTAGCATATCGCGCTGTTCAGATAGAACCGCAGCCAGCGTTTCCACCCCAACTGGCCCGCCGCCATAAGACGTGGCCAGACAGGATAAATAACGCCTGTCCATACTATCCAGCCCTTGTGCATCTACCTCAAGCCGGCCAAGCGCCGCATCGGCAATGCTTGCGCTCACCTCGCCTGCGCCGCCTACCAGCGCGATATCCCGCACCCGCCGCAACAGCCGGCCAGCTACCCGCGGCGTGCCTCTGGATCGCCGGGCAATTTCCAGCGCCCCATCAGCGCTAAGCGGCATGGCCAGCTTGTCTGCCTGCCGGTTCAAAATCGCCACTAATTCTTCGGCACTATAAAATTGCATTCGCATCTGAATACCAAAACGATCCCGCAAGGGGGTGGTCAGCAAACCGGAACGGGTGGTTGCCCCAACCAGGGTAAAGCGCGGCAAATCAATCCGCACCGAGCGTGCAGACGGCCCCTCACCAATGATAAGATCAAGCTGAAAATCTTCCATTGCCGGATATAATACTTCTTCTACCGCAGGGTTCAGGCGGTGAATCTCGTCAATAAACAACACATCTCTTGGGGCCAGATTGGTCAGCAACGCCGCCAGATCGCCAGCGCGCGCAATAACCGGCCCGGAGGTTGCTCTGAACCCGACACCCAACTCATTAGCGATAATCTGGGCCATCGTTGTTTTGCCCAGACCGGGCGGGCCATGCAGCAAGGTATGATCCATGGCCTCACTGCGCTGGCTGGCCGCATGAATAAAGGTTTCCAGATTGGCACGCCCTTGCCCCTGACCAATAAATTCGCCCAGCCTCAACGGCCGCAGAGCCGGATCCTGTGCGCCTTGGGCTTTGCCATCTATCAGGCGGTCGGTTTCAGGGAAATCGGAAGAAGGGGTTTTTGTCACGCTTGTATCTCTTTATTCATTCTGCCCATGGATGTATCGCCAGCCAGAAAACCAGCCAGGCTTTTTATCTTCCCAAATGTTTCAATGCCGCAGCGATTAGGGCAGATATATCACTGTCCTGCCCTTCTTTCTGTGCTGTTTGCAAAGCGGTAAACGCCTCTGTGCGAGAATAGCCCAGATTGACCAGCGCTGAAAGCGCGTCCTGCATTATCACATTTTGGGCACTGCCAGCTGCCTCTGTGCCGCCTGCTATATCTGCCCCGCCACTTGCCAGACCAGCCCCCACCAGTAGCCCGGTTTTTTGTGCCAGTTCATTTACAATGCGTAATGCCAGCTTTGGCCCGATACCATCTGCCCGCGCCACCATCGCCTTATCGCCGGCTAAAATAGCCTGTGCCAATTGATCTGGCTCCAGCACGGTCAGGATAGATAAAGCTGCTTTTGTGCCCACCCCTTGCACGGTTTGCAGCAGGCGAAAGGCGGCACGTTCCGGCTCACCCGCAAAGCCATATAGGGTCATCGAATCTTCGCGCACCACCAGCTCTGTTAGCACGGTGACTTCGGCGCCAATACCGCCAAGCTGGGACAGGCTGCGCCCGCTGGCAAATATCTGATAGCCGACTCCCATCACATCCAGAACCAGATAGGCAAGGTCCTGGGCAACTATCCGGCCTTTTAGCTGTGCTATCATGGTATATGCTCCTTACATCTCTAGCCTAGCCAAGCTCGTCCTGCTTGGCTAGCGCGGCAGCGATAGCCCGCTCAAGGCCGCCCTGGGCGGTTTGTGTCTGTTCCGCAGAGGCCGTTTTTGAGCTGCCCCCTTGCAAGCCTGCTATGGCCATTGCCAGCGCATCGCCCGCATCAGAAGCTGGCTTTTTAATATTTAGCAGACGGGCAACCATTTCCGAGACCTGTTTTTTATCTGCTTTGCCAGTGCCAACGACGGCCTGTTTCACCCGCAATGCCGAAATTTCATAAAGAGGTAATCTGGCGCGCCCGCAAACCATTACCCCCACCCCGCGTGCCATGCCCAGACGCAAGGCAGATCGCGGATTATTCACCACAAAAATTTCTTCGATGATAGCAGCTTGCGGCTGATGTGCAGCGATAATTGCCTCTAGCTGATCTGCAATTGCGGCCAGCCTGTCGGTATCGGCATCGCGGGCTGTACTGCGAATAATGCCGTGATCATGATGGCAAAGGCGCGTGCCCTGCATCGATACCAGACCCCACCCGGTTGCGGTCAGCCCCGGGTCGATGCCCAGCATCAGCATGGTTTATGCCTCAATTTTAGCCATAATTTCATCAGAAATCTCAAAATTGAAAGACAGGCTCTGCACATCATCATTATCTTCGATGGCATCGATAAATTTTAACAAGGTACGCGCCTGATCTTCATCAACAGACAGCTCATTCTGGGCAATCCAGGTAAGCTCTGCTTCTTCGGGGTCACCAAAGGCTTCTTGCAGAGCCTCGCGCACCGCATTAAAATCTTCGGTCGAACAGGTAATAACATGACTATCTGCGTCTGATTCCACATTATCCGCCCCAGCTTCCAGCGCGGCTTCAAACATCGAATCTGCATCTGCAACGCTGCCTGCAAAAACAATCTGGCCTACCTTGTCAAACATAAAGCTGACTGACCCTGTCTCGCCAAGGGTACCGCCAAACTTGCTAAAAGCGGCGCGTACCTCAGAGGCGGTACGGTTGCGGTTATCCGTCATCGCTTCAACAATAAAAGCGGTGCCGCCTACCCCATAGCCTTCATAGCGGATTTCTTCATACTGCTCGCCTTCGCCGCCTTCGGCTTTCTTTAGCACCCGTTCAATATTATCTTTTGGCATATTGGCTGCCCGTGCGGCCAATAACGCCCCGCGTAGACGCGGATTGCTAGCTGGATCGGTGCCACCACGTGCGGCGACGGCCAGCTCTTTGATAAGGCGGGTAAAGATTTTAGCGCGTTTTTTATCCTGCGCGCCCTTGCGATGTTGAATATTTTTAAATTTGGAATGGCCTGCCATCTGCTCCGGCTCCGCTTGTCGATAGTCACCTGAAATCGAAATTAACTTGTTCTGGATCTGATATAGCAGAAGGGCAAATAAGAAAAAAGATGAGGCAGTAAATTTCTTTCACCGGCCGGGCGTTTTTGACCTGTCAAACAAACCTAAGGCAAAAACACGGCAGATAAAGATAAACGCCCTAAAAAGCTGTTATGGCTAGGCAGATGGCACCAGACTACCACCTTTGCGAATTTGCCGCACCGCAGTGGCAAGCCCTGTATCCGGGTCGATATCTACCAACACCCCGCACAGGCTAGGCTGACCCGTGGCGACTGCCAATTTACCTGCAGGCTTACCGTTAAAGCGGCCTGTTGCCGCTTCTTTTTGCATGCCGATAACCGAATTATAATCCCCGCACATACCCGCATCTGTTTGATAGGCCGTGCCGTGGGGCAAGATACGCGTATCGGAAGTTGGAATATGGGTATGGGTGCCTACCACCAGCGAGGCGCGGCCATCCATATGAAAACCCATAGCGCATTTCTCGGAGGTTGCTTCGCCATGAAAATCCAGAACCAGCGCATCAACCGCACTGCCAAGTGGCATTTCTGCTGCCAGCTTGTCTGCACATGCAAAAGCGTTTTCATTTTCCGCCATAAACAGATTGGCCATAATATTCATCACGCCCAGCCTTTGCCCCTTGTCATTTTCAACAATCACATGACCGGAGCCTGGAAAAGCCGGGTTCATATTTTCCGGACGCAGCAAGCGCGGCTGGCCTGCCATATATGGGCTTATCTCGGATTTATCAAACGCATGATTACCTGTGGTTAGCACATCGATACCTGCCCCGAATAGCGCGTCACAAATAGGTGGGGTGACGCCAAAACCACCTGCCGCATTCTCGCAATTAACAATTACAAAATCACAGGCCAGCTCGGCACGCAGGTCTGGTATCTTGTCGATTACTGCCTGACGCGCCGCCCGGCCAACAATATCCCCTAAAAAAAGAACCCGCATTATCTCACCATTATCCAAATTACTGGCCAGCTATAAATTACCTTTGCCGTAACCCGCTTGGGCTAAGCACCCCGTCCAGGGCCCGGTCAAAAGGCCCGGTAGGCACCTTGTCTATTTGTTGCTGGTCATAGGCGATACCGATCGCTGATATCTTATGGCCTGTGCTGGCAAAACTGGCAAGGGTGCGATCATAAAAACCGCCACCATAGCCTAATCTGTTGAAATTTTCATCAAAAGCCAGCAAGGGCAACAATATCAGATCTGGCAAGATAACAGGCGCAGAGGCAAAGGGCTGGCGGGTATTATACGGGCCGATATCCAGCTTGTCTTTGGGATGCCAGCGATGAAAGCGAAGGGCGGTTTCAGGCGCACCAGTTATCGGCAGGCACAAGGTTAAATCAGCGACACCAGCACATGCAGATAATAGCGGGAACACATCCAGCTCTGTCTTTATTGGCCAGTAGCCTGCGATGCAGCGTGGGTTAAATTCCTCCAGCAAGAGGCCGCAATAGCCTGCCAGCATGGACGCCGCTTCCGGAAGGTCAGCGCGCGCCTCACCGCGCCGTGCTGCGGCCTGTTTACGGGCTTTTGCTTTTTCGTCATCAAATGCTGATGAGGTCATCCACAATGCCCTTTTGCCTTTTGGAATATTTTAAACTTTTTTTTTCAAATGTGCGGGAACATACCTATCTGCACATAAAGCCTGCCCTTTGAGGTAGGTATTACAGTGACAGCCAGAACAGCCGTTGGATGTTTTCATCCTCTGTGACCTGTAAAACAGGTGGGCGCCGCAATAGCAAAATCGCAACTTTGCCAGAGGTAGCTCCCTACAGAAGATTATGGTCCCAGGGATTGAAATACCGAGCGCGAAGCCCAGCTGTCACCTGACTAAAACTAGGCTGATTAATCATGTTTTTCAAGATGTAGATTCGATTTGAGCTTTCAGGCTTCTGAGCTTTACCGCCATGGCATCCAGCTGCGAAGCAAGCAGGGCTTCTGCGGCGTCATCAATGCCCGCCCCGGCATCTTTATCCGCAGCGGCATCTTTTCCTGAATCATTTTGACCCGAACCATTTTGACCCGAAGAATTTTGAAGCGTGTGTTTTTGATCTGCCAGGATAAGCGCCACCATCGCCAGCAACCTTGTATCGCCAAGCTGACCCGCATTTGCCTTTACAGCTGTGATGATATCATCCACCTCTTGGGCCAGCGCCTCAATATGCGCTTCTTCACCCGGGCCGCACCCCATTTGATAGGGCTGGCCATTCAGCCGAACAGTTACAACAGACTGGGACATTAATGAACCACCTCATCTGATGCTGAAAGGGTATTTGCGTCTGCGGTGCCATCAATCAGGGCATTTGCTTGCTGGATCATCTGCCGCAAGGCATTTAACTCGGCGCGCAAGCTATCCACTGGCAAGCCAGAATCAGCACCTATGGCTGTCGCAAGGCCAGTTTCCTGCGCTCTGACTTTATCTGCTGTATCCATGATGGTTTTATCCAGCTCATTGATAGCCTGTTGCAAGCCTTGTAGCGCATTTTCCAATTTCGGGCCGGTCATCGTTGCGAAACTCTGTCCTGTGAATTATTTTTGTAGTGTGGCGTATTTCTGCCGCGTTATCTTGTTGCCATCGCCTGATTATTTCCCGCTCCCAGCCGGTTTGCAGATTGGCGCACAATAAACGGACATCCCAGCAATCCGGAAAGGACCGTTTATGCCTTTTTGCCTATCTAGAACCCGTTTTTTCTGAGCCAGAAATATAGCGGCGTTTGGCTAGTCTCAATGGTGCGCTGATTAACTTAAAAAAACAACCCTGACAATATGTTGGTGTGCGTCCTTCGTGCAAGCTTTTAGTCAGCTAACCCCTTATGTTTGCTGAATTCGGGCTAAAAATCAGCTATATCTTCTGCTACCCAAACCAGTTGATTTAACCGGCGGGTGCGCCTGATTCATGGCCCCTGACCAGCCTGTATTAATCAACGAATCGGCAGGCTAAATATCCCCGGCCGTTTAACAATCTGGTAACTGCACAAGCCTGGCTAGCTGCCTCGTGCTGCCAGAAAGCAAGCGGTACATCAAAAATATTCTCAAGATATCTTGATCAAAACTTTGCTATAGCCTTGATTATCGCGGTCTGGCTATATATAGCCCTATTAGGAAATTCACGAGTACAAATTCACTGGCACAAAAACAAGAAAGATAGTTATGGCAAACCTTCCTTCTCAGATGATGGCGAATGCCATCCGCGCTCTTGCAATGGATGCTGTTGAAGCGGCAAAGTCTGGCCATCCCGGCATGCCAATGGGTATGGCAGATGCCGCTACCGTTTTGTTTGCAAACCACCTGAAATTTGATGCCAGCCATCCTGACTGGCCAGACAGAGACAGATTTATCCTGTCAGCAGGTCACGGATCTATGCTGTTATATGCGTTGCTATATTTGTCAGGATATAAAGATACCAGCCTGGAAGCGTTGCGCAATTTCCGCCAGCTTGGCAGCGCGACCGCCGGCCATCCCGAATATGGACATGCCGCAGGGATTGAAACCACCACGGGGCCGCTGGGACAGGGCATTGCCAATGCTGTGGGCATGGCGATGGCCGAAGCGCATTTGCGGGCAAAATATAGTGACCAGCTGGTAGATCACCATACTTATGTTATCGCTGGTGATGGCTGTCTGATGGAAGGGATTAGCCACGAAGCGGCCTCTATGGCCGGGCATTTCCAGCTGGGCCATCTGATTGTCCTGTTTGATGATAATGGCATTTCTATCGATGGTAAGACCGAGCTGACCGTATCGGATGATATCAGCGCCCGTTTTGAGGCGTATGGCTGGCAGGTTCTGGCCTGTGACGGGCATGATATGGCCGCCATAGACAGCGCGATAACCGCGGCAAAGGCAGAACCATCCAAGCCTAGCCTGGTTCGTTGCAAGACGGTTATCGGCAAAGGGGCGCCTACCCTGTCAGGTACATCAAAAGTGCATGGCGCGCCGCTGGGGGCTGAGGAAATTGCCGGTGCCAGAGCCGCCCTTGATTGGCCACATGCACCGTTTGAGATACCGCAGGAGGTGCTGGAAGCGTGGCGTGCGATAGGCCAGCAAGGCGAGGCCGCCCGGCAGAGCTGGACAGAACGGCTGAAAACAGCCCCGCAAAAAGAGCGTTTTGAGGCCGCCTTGTCAGGTGATATCTCTGCTGCTGTTGCGACAGCCGTGGAAAAAATGAAACAGGAGCTGAGCGCCAACCCGCAAAAAGTCGCCAGCCGTGTTGCAAGCCAGAAAACGATTGAAGCGCTTGTCGCGGAAACAGACAGCCTGTTTGGCGGGTCTGCAGATCTGACCGGCTCCAATAATACCAAAGCTGCGGATCAGGATATTTATTCTGCCGAAAACCCTGGTGGCCATTACATCCATTACGGGGTGCGCGAACATGGCATGGCAGCGGCGATGAACGGGATTGCCTTGCATGGGGGGGCGATCCCTTATGGCGGCACCTTTTTAGTCTTTACCGATTATTGCCGTCCGTCTATCCGGTTAACCGCATTGATGGAACAGCGGGCTATTTATGTGATGACCCATGATTCTATCGGGCTGGGTGAAGATGGGCCAACCCATCAGCCAGTGGAGCATTTCGCGGCGCTGCGGGCGATACCCAATTTGAACCTGTTCCGCCCCGCAGATATCATTGAAACTGCCGAAGCCTGGCAAATTGGACTGAATTCAGCACGCAACCCTTCGGTTCTGGCCCTTAGCCGTCAGGGTCTGCCGCAACTGCGTCTGGGCGATGATATTATGGAATGCAAATCTGCCCGCGGGGGCTATGTCCTGCGCGAAGCACGTTCTGAGGCAGAGATTGTGCTGATGGCAACCGGCTCCGAGGTGATGATAGCAGATGAGGCGCGCACCCAGTTGGAAGCACAAGGCCATTCGACCCGCCTGGTCTCTGTTCCCTGCCTGGATTTATTGCTGGCACAGGATGCAGAATATCGCCGGGATCTGATAGGCGGCGCAAAATCAGTTGTTGTCGTTGAAGCTGGCATTGAAATGGGCTGGGCCAGTGTGGCAGGGCCTGATTTCAGCTTTATCGGCATGAACAGCTTTGGCGCCTCGGCACCTGCGGCTGATTTGTTCCAGCATTTCGGAATCACCGCACAAGCTGTGGTAGATGCCGCTTTGGCAAAAATCAGCTAATCTTCTTGTCGTCACTTTACTATTTTAGAGATAAAAAATCAGGATAAAGGAAGCAGCTAAATGAAAACACGGGTTGCCATTAACGGCTTTGGCCGCATCGGAAGGCTGGTATTACGCGCGTTTATCGAACAGCAAAGACAGGATATGGAGGTTGTGTTGTTGAACTCTCCTGGCGCCACAGAAGTTATGGCGCATTTGCTGGAATTTGATTCAACACATGGAAAATTCTCTCATCCAATCACCTTTGATAAAGACTGGATTGATATTGGCACCGGCCAGATAAAAGTTACCCATGAGCGCGACCCGGCCAAATTGCCGCATGCCGAACTGGATGTTGATGTGGTGCTGGAATGTTCAGGCCATTTTAACAGCCGCGAGAAATCATCTGCACATCTGGCCGCAGGGGCTAAAAAAGTGCTGGTTTCCGCCCCTGCCTCAGGTGCGGATTTTACTGTTGTTTACGGGGTTAACCACGAACATATGCGCCCCGAACATCAGATCGTGTCTAATGCGTCCTGTACCACAAACTGTCTGGCACCGATGGCCAAGGTGATGAATGATACATTTGGCCTTATTTCTGGAAATATGACGACTATCCACGCCTACACAGGGGATCAGAATATTCTGGATAACTCGCACAAGGATTTGCGCCGGGCGCGCTCGGGCGCGCGCTCTATTGTGCCAACCACCACTGGCGCTGCCAAAGCGGTTGGGCTGGTACTGCCAGAATTGGATGGCAAGCTGGATGGCTCTGCGGTGCGGGTACCAACCGAAAATGTATCGGTAGTGGATTTGCATTTCTACGCAAAGGAAGCCTGTGACCGCGATAGTGTAAACGCTGCCCTGACCGCCGCCGCACAGGGCCCAATGCAAGGGGTGATGAACGTCAATACCCTGCCGCTGGTATCGGTTGATTTTAACCATGACAGCCATTCCTGTGTTGCCGATTTGACACAGACACAAGTTCAGGCAGATCGCTTTGTTCGTATTATGGGCTGGTATGATAATGAATGGGGTTTTGCAAACCGCATGCTGGACACCACTGCCCATATGGCCTCGCTAGGCTAGCTGGAAAAGGAAAATTAGAAATGAAACTGAACGGAAATGCTATCCGCCCGGGCAATGTAATCGAACATAAATCACGATTGTGGGTGGCGGTAAAAACCAGCCATGTAAAGCCGGGTAAAGGCGGCGCATTTGCCCAGATTGAATTGCGGGATATCCGCGATGGCACCAAGCTGAATGAGCGGTTTCGGGCCACAGAATCTGTTGAGCGCGTCATTCTGGATGAGGCAACCTGCACCTATTTATATGCAGAGGGCGATACCCATATCTTTATGCATGGCGAGACATTTGAGCAGTTTAGCATCGCTGAAGATATGATAGGCGAAGCAGCGGTATTCCTGCAGGATGGCATGAGTGTAACGCTGCAAAGCCATGAGGGGGAGCCGATTTCCATCAGCCTGCCAGAACAGGTTGTACTGACTGTTGTAGAAGCCGATGCGGTCATTAAAGGCCAGACAGCCTCATCATCCTACAAGCCAGCCGTTGTCGATAATGGCGAGCGCATTATGGTACCGCCACATATTGAAGTCGGCACCCGCATTGTGGTGCGAACCGAAGATAAAACCTATCTTGAACGGGCAAAGGATTAATCAATTATGGCCGGCCGTTCTGCACTTATTAATGTGATGCACAAAGCAAGTGTTGCCGCATCGCGGCGCATGATGCGCGATTTTGGTGAAGTGGAAAATTTGCAAGTTACCCGCAAGGGGGCTGCTGATTTTGTCTCTCAGGCAGATATAACTGCCGAGCGCACCATTCAAGAAGAATTGGAAAAAGCCCGCCCGGATTGGGGCTTTATCATGGAAGAAGGCGGCGAGATAAAAGCATCAGACAGTACAGCGCCTTGCTGGATTGTTGACCCGATTGATGGCACCACAAACTTTCTGCATGGCATTCCCCATTTCGCGATTTCAATAGCCGTACGTGACAAGGGCAAAATCATCGCCGGTACGGTTTATGATCCCTGCCGGCATGAATTTTATTTTGCAGAAACCGGCAAGGGCGCGTATTTAAATGACCGGCGCATTCGTGTATCTGGCCGCCGGAGCATGGCAGATTGCCTGTTTGCCACAGGCATCCCCTTTTTGGGGCGCGGCACCGCTGAGACGGACGCCAAATTCCTGAAAGAAATGAACGCGGTGATGCAATCTTCTTCTGGCGTGCGCCGATTTGGCTCGGCAGCGCTGGATCTGGCCTTTGTTGCTGCAGGGCGTTATGACGGTTTTTGGGAACGCGGGCTCAGCCTGTGGGATATCGCAGCCGGTGTGTTGCTGGTCAGAGAGGCAGGCGGCCTGGTGTCTGATTTTGCCTCACGCGATAAAGCGCTGGAAACTGGTGATGTGGTTGCCTGTAACGGTGCCATGCATGCCAGCTTGCTGAAAACCTTGCGAAGTGCCGCCGCATAATAGCCCATATAGCTGTACCGCGCGTAAATCTGAAGTCCTCAAAAACAGGCTGGCGCATAAAAATTTGATAGCTTCACAGTCTTGCCATGATTGGCTGGCATGTTCTAGCATGACTGAGGAAAGCCTCAGATGAAAGGCAAGTTGGCTATGAAATCGCGTATGACAGACCCCCGTACCTATCTTATTAGAATGGCTATAATACTGGCCATTACAGCAGCAATCATTGCGCTGTTATGGCCGCAGCTGGCACGGGCCTTTGCCGGGAATATCGCGCTGAACAGCGTTATTGTCGCGACCGCGCTAATTGGTGTGGCCTTTATCTTTCGCCAGACATTAAGGCTGGTACCCGAAGCAAAATGGCTAGGCCAAATTCAAAAAACCAACACCATCAGCCCTTCTGCACCGCGCCCGGTTTTGCTGGCAACAGTATATGCGATGCTGGCAGATGCCAGCGCCGACAGGCATTTATCGGCTTTGTCGCTGCGTTCAGTATTGGATGGAGTGGCCGCGCGTTTGGATGAAGGGCGCGAAATTTCCCGTTATTTTATTGGCTTGCTGGTATTTTTGGGTCTGCTTGGCACCTTTTGGGGACTGCTGCAGACGATCGGTTCTGTCAGCACTGTGGTTAGCGGCCTGGATATCAGCAGCCTTGATTTTGAACAGATGATGCAGCAATTGCGCACCGGTCTGGAAGCGCCCCTGGATGGTATGGCAACCGCTTTTTCATCCTCCCTATTCGGGCTGGGAGCCAGTCTGGTTATGGGCTTTCTTGACCTGCAATTGGGACAGGCAATGGGCCGCTTTTTTAACGAGGTCGAAGATTGGCTATCTGCGTTTGCCCGTTACAGTGATGCCGGCTCTACCGCCTCTCCTGCCGGACAGCAAGCTCTTGCACATGGGTTGAGCGAGGAAGGCGCGCGCGCCATGATAACGCTGGCAGAAGCGATCAAGGATGCCGAAGCGGATCGAACCAGCCAGCTGCAACAGATTATCCAAATGAATGCCCAGCTTTCGATGCTGAATGAACAGATGGCAGATGATAAGCGTACCCGCGATATGCTGGGATTATTAAATGCCCGTATTGAACAATTGACACAAGCGCTGGCACAACAATCAGAACGCCAGCAAGAGACGATTTCAGCAGAAATGCGCGCTCTATCCAAAGCTATTTCCACCCTCGCCAGCTCGAGAAATTCGGGCTGAAATGATTAAATCCGTTTGAGAACCGCCGCTGTAAACATCTAGAATAAAAGGCAGATTTAATGGCACTTTCCCGTCTTGGCACCCGCAATAGACCCGGCGATTTTACCTGGCCCGGCTTTGTCGATGCGCTGGCCAGCTTGCTGATGGTGTTTGTGTTTGTGCTGATGGTGTTTGTTTTGATACAGGCCAATCTGGCCTATCGCCTGTCTGGTCAGGATGCCAGCTTGTCTGCCTTGCGGATGGAACTTTCGCAATTAGGGGAACTGCTTTCTCTGGAACGCGAAGCAAGCTCTCTTTTATCTGCTGATCTTGCCCGAACCTCTGCCCAGTTAGCTATCGCCGAGGAACAAAATAGCAGCCTGACCGCCCAGCTGGATGCGCTGACAAACCAACTGGCCACACAAAGCGCAGATAATCGCCAGTTGCAAACCGATCTGGATGCCGAGAAAGCGGCATTGGCAGATCTTCAGGCACGAAGCCTTGCCCGCACAAAATCTTTTGAAAATCAGCTTGGCCAGGCAAGCCAGCGACTAGCGCTACAAACACAAAATCTGGCTACCCAGACCAAACGCGCAAATGAGGCAAGCTCGGAAGTAGAGCGGCTAACCATGGCGGTGGAGTCCCTGCGCTCTGAATTATCCCGGTTGCGCGGTCTGCTGGCAGAACGTGAAAAAGAGGCCGAAGAAGATAAAATCGCCATCGCTAATCTGGGCAAGGCGCTGAACAGCGCATTGGCAAACAAGGTACAGGAATTACGCCGTTTCCGATCTGAATTTTTCGGCCGCTTGCGCGATGTGCTGGAAGGGCGAAGCGATGTTAAGGTGGTCGGGGACCGCTTTGTCTTCCAGTCTGAAGTATTGTTTGAGCCGGGACAGGCAAGCATTGGTTCAGGCGGCCAGGAACAATTGGCACAAATCGCCGCCGCCCTGACAGAAATTATCGATCAGATACCCGAAGATATACCCTGGATATTACAGATTGACGGGCATACAGATGATGTACCGGTAACTGGCGTCTATGCCGATAACTGGGATTTGTCTACCGAACGCGCCTTGTCGGTGGTGCGGTTTATGATCCAGAAAGGGGTGCCGGCCTCGCGGCTTGCCGCCTCTGGCTATGGAGAGTTTCAGCCAATTGCCACAGGTAACACCCTTGCAGACAGACAGAAAAATCGCCGTATCGAGCTAAAGCTTACCCAGCGCGTTAAATCTGACTAGCCTTTATTTTTTGCCTATTGATCCTAATGATTAACCTTGCCACCCTGTTTGATTAAGCCAGCCAAAACAGGGGAAGTGAATATGAACAAGTTGTGCACGCGATGGGCTGCCAGCATCGCTGGATTAGCTGTAACATCCTGTGTGCAGGCCGCAGAAATAAATTTTGATTTACACGCCATTGACACGCCGGTTGCCACAACTGATACAGGCGCGTTACGCCATATCATCAGAAATCAGGCAAAAACGTCCCGGACAGCTTTGGGTATTGTTGAGTCAATTACACAGCAGTATCCCCGACACACGAGATTCACCTCGATGAGGACGCTGGATCTGCTGTTTCTACAGGCCCAGTTACCGCACTTCCTCCAGCGAGCACCAACCCTGTAGACCATCACTTTTTTGGGTATTTGAACCTGAAACTATCTAGCGGTTATCTTCATGATTCCGTGGCCTATTGGCCAGTCACTATCGATGAAGCGAGGCGCCCGCTCCTGATAACCGAGAGCGATGATTTTCAATATAGCTTTATTCTGGAAAGTAGCTATGTCACCGATTACTGGCCAGATCAGGGACAATTTAGCTGGCCAGTAACCCTGCATATGGTTGCCTTTGATAATAATATCCTGACAGCCGAAGTTAACGGGGCAGAGGCATTTGCATATCTAGATAGCACCGAAGGGCATTTCAGGCTTAGCGGTCAAGTAACAACACTGGATGGCAGCGCTATCACCCTGTCTGTTACCAGCACGCTCGCCCTTGGCGAGGGTGTGCATCCAGACCTTATCGAACCTTTATTTTCTATAAAAATTGGCGATGCCGCAGAACAATTATCGGTACCGGAATTACGCCTTATCCTGACAGGTAATCAGCAAAGTGATATCGCCGGACAATTTAACAATTTTGCCAGCAGCGAGAATGTTAGCAATATTCTGACCATCATTGGGCAATTTTCCAGCGTATCTGGCCCGCGCAAATAGACCAGATATCTATGCAGGAGAAGGAGAGGTC
>JBMZFK010000033.1:0-2003 GCA_049615365.1 Puniceispirillaceae bacterium (SeqCode) | reverse complement strand
CAGCGTATCTGGCCCGCGCAAATAGACCAGATATCTATGCAGGAGAAGGAGAGGTCCGGAATTGCTGGACCGCAAGCTGTTGATATAGGGCCGAGCTGGCTATCAGGCTCTCATGTGTGCCGGTTGCAACAATCTGGCCTTTATCCATCAGCAAAATTACATCCGCATCCATAATGGTCGACAGCCGGTGGGCAATAACAAGGCTGGTTCGCCCCTGCATCAATCGGCCAAGCGCATTCTGAACCGCCGCTTCGCTAACACTGTCCAGCGCACTGGTGGCTTCATCCAGCAGCAGAATATCAGGGTTGCGCAAAATCGCGCGCGCAATGGCAATACGCTGACGCTGGCCGCCGGAAAGACGCACACCTTTCTCGCCAACCAGCGTTTCATAGTCTTGTGAAAGTTCGGCAATAAAGCTGTCTGCTTCTGCCTGTCTGGCGGCGGCGATAATCTCATCGCGGCTGGCATCCGGGCGCGAAAAGGCAATATTTTCTGCCACGCTAGCTGAAAATAATACCGGGTCTTGCGGGACAATCGCAATATGGCTGCGAATATCGCTCAGCCGCATCTGCGATAGCGGAAAATCATTTAGCAAAATCTGACCTGCCTGCGGCTCATAAAATCCCAGTAACAGATGAAAAAGGGTAGATTTCCCGGCACCGCTTGGCCCCACAATCGCCAGCTTCTGCCCGCTATTGGCAGTTAAATTTATGCCCCTTAGCGCCGGAGAGGAAAGACGGCTATTATAGGCAAATTCCACCTCTGAGAAGCGTATCTGAACCCCACCATCCGAATAAAGCTGTTTAGGGTGTGCCGGATCAGCACGACGCAGCGGCTGGGCAAGGAGCTGGGCAATTCTATCTGCAGCCCCTGCTGCGCGTTGCAGCTCACCACCTAGTTCAGAAAGGGTACCAGTCGAAGATGCGACAATAAACGCATAGAAAACAAAGGCAGACAGATCGCCTGGGCTGATTTTGCCAACCAGCAAGTCACGCCCCCCTACCCACAGAATCAGCGTAACACCGCTGATCATCATAAAAAATACAAATCCGGACAGCAACGCCCGCAACTGCACCCGCGACAAGGCCGCCTCCAGCGCCGCGTCCAGCGTATCTTTGAACCTGTTTTGCATTTGGTTTTCCTGGGCAAAGGCATGAACCGTGCGAATAGCCGATATCCCCTCTTCGGCTTCGGCAGACAGGCTGCCAAGCCGTTCCTGCGCTAGCCGCGAAGACGCCCGTAGGCGGCGTGCCAGTACAATAAGCGGAATAACCACAATCGGCACAATCACCGCTACCACTAGCGACATTCGGGCCGAGGCCAGCACCACCAGAACCAGCCCGCCAAACAGCAGAATGATATTGCGTACCGCCATCGACAAGGTGCTGGCCAGCGTGGTTTGCACAACAGCGGTATCAGTGTTTAACCGCGAGAGAATATCGCCTGTGCGTGCCGCCTCGAACCAGCTGGTCGGCAAATATAAAACATGACCATAGATGGCCTGGCGAATATCTGCCATTACCCGTTCTGCTACCTGATTGACCAATAGAATACGTAAATAAGAGCCAAGCCCGACAATTAACGCTAGTGACAGCGCCACCATGACGGCCCTGTCCAGCATCACCGGATTGCCGCTACCCAGCCCTTTATCTACCAGCCAGGCCAGCCCGCGCCCAAGCGAAAGTAAAATAAAAGATACGCTGACCAGAATCACCGCCGCTACCGCTATCCGGCCACGATAAGGCCGGATGAACGGCCAAAAGGCTGCCAGCTCTGATAACGCGGCAGGCGGCGCCGATGCGCCTGTATCTTTGCTAGGGTTTTGCATCTATTAAGCTTGTTTTCTGGCGATTAATTTGTCGCCCCTTTTTAACGCAATCTTCCAAGGTGTAAAGCACCGCAGCTTCGAAGATGGCCTAAAACAAATAAAAACTTGCATAAGGGCAGGTTTGATTGTATAGACTGGCCTTCGTAATTGATACCGTTTTACACGCCGCAGCCCC
>JBMZFK010000032.1:14311-19319 GCA_049615365.1 Puniceispirillaceae bacterium (SeqCode) | reverse complement strand
CAAAAAGGCCGCACATATCAACACGGCACTTTTATAAAATGGCCCCTTCCCCGAAATGTGCAGATATGTACAAGCCATTATCTAGGTACCTTGTCAGAAACGATGGTCAATAATTGAGTCGCACGCTGGCGCAAGCTGGAGGGCACATCGCTCAATGTGGTGATTTTTTCAAGATAGTCACCCGCATCCCTGGCGCGCCCTTTTTTCAAGGCTAATCCCGCCGCCTGTTCCAGTGCCAGCCCCTGTAATGGCCCTGCAGTATCGGTCAGCACAGCGATACGTGCCAGCAAATCATCGCTATTTGCATTATCTGGTGCGTGCATCGCCGATAATAACAGCGCAGTGTCGCGATAGAAGCCGTCTATATCCTCGCGTTCTGCCAGTGCAAGAAAGGCCGCTTCTGCCTCGCCGCTTTTGCCCTGCTCGGCCAATTTGCGGGCGATAGTAAAATCAGCCAACAGCTGATAGCCAGGGGTCAGACCATCTATAACATCCTGTAATGCCTCGCCGGAATCATTTGTCAAGGCGGCCTGATAATAGGCCGTCGCAGCGGCGCCATCACGCTTTTCTGTCCAATAGACATATCCCTGACGCGCCCCAACAACAGCGATTACCAGCACGGCAACCGCGATGACATATTTACCATAACGCTGCCAAAGCACCGCCTGTCTGTCTTGTTTGAGCTCTTCGTTAATCTCGTCAAAAATATCTGCCATTTGCTCTCATCCTGAGGTTTCAGGGTTAGGTGTGTTTATCTAGTCGCCTTTATACGTCTGTTAGGGAGGTATTTTCCAGTTTTTTCTGCGTTTAATCTGTATCGCCATATCTATCTGTTTAGCTGCGCACCTATAAGGGTTGACCTTTGAGACAGGTTTAGCCACTCTTTTAAAGAGTGTAAGGGGGTATAATTAACAAAGACAGAACCTGTTTCTGATAGGGGTGGCCGAGGAGTTTTATAGCGTTCGATAGGGAACAGTAAGATCCAAAATATTGCCGCCATAACTATTAAGGGTGAAAATAGTAAAATAAAGACAAATAGATAACGAGTAGAAAAGAGAAATGTCGTCACATTCCGTTTCACGTAAAAAATCGAAAACCCTCTATTTTTCGCGTAACGAGTTATCCAATATCCTGTCTACCTATGCGGCGCGTGTTTCCAGCAGTGACTGGCGGGACTATGCGCTGGATCACATTGATAATTGCGCCATTTTTTCTATTTTCAAACATGCCCATGAACAGCCCCTTTTCACGATTGAAAAGCACCGGATAAAGGGCGCTGATCAGCCTGTATTCATTCTTAAAGATCGCAAAAAAATTCTGTATCGAACCCGTAAGCTGCCAGATCTGACCAGCTATCTTTACCGCCTGCCGCGCCTGATACGCGCCTAAACTCACCTCTCCTGTTACTATCCTGAACTTGCCAGTTCCGACTTGCGTCCTGTTATTAATTTAGTTATATCTACATTAGAACAAAACAAGAACATAAGAAGGTAAAGATAGCTCGTGGGCAAGTTTAAAGAACAGGCAACAGGCGCAACAGAGCCACATAAGCCAGTATGCCTACATCATTTGGCAACGCAGAATCTGGGGGTGTTTTGCTGGTGCAACCGATGCAGTCACAATGCGGACTTGCCTGTGGATGTTTTAATTGAACGGCTAGGCCCGCTATTTCCAGTGCCTGATCTGGGTATTTATTTGCGATGCAGTAATTGCGGGGCACATGATGTAGCCGCCCGCCCGGCATGGCCGCATTATGGAGGGCAAATTGCCCGTCATGGCTAGAAAGATAATTACAGGCAAAATAATCGCCAACAGATAATGGCGTGCCATTTATTTAGCATATAACATAGCTGATCAGGCCCTATAGCTGGTCTAATCATCTATCTGATCTGGACAAATTACTGAACCCTGCCTAAGCTAGCCTCGCCTGAAATAAAGTTTATTTTCACTCTAAAATGATATGAGGCTGACCGCATGACACCGACGGAAACCCAGAAATTACAACGCTTTTTACGCCAGCGTTTCGGCAATCATGACATTACTCTGGTGGCCAGACCTGAAGCTAAGGATTCGGTAGAATTTCAGCTGGATGGCGAGACATTTGGTGTTGTCTATAGAGATGATGATGAGGGCGAACTTTGCTATCACATCCAGCTAACCGTGCTAAGCGAAGATTTGGATTAAACAGGATCTGGCCAGCCTGCAAAAATTGGGGCCTATGCCCCTGTCAGCCAGCTGGTCTGCGCTAGTAAAACACCTGCAAAAATCGCCATAATCAGCGCGGTGACGATATCCAGAATTTGCCAGGCGCGCCTTGAGGTCATTAGCGGGCTAAGCCGCTTTGCCCCAAACCCGATGGTGGCAAAAAAACACAAGCTGGCCAGCGACGCCCCGCCAGCAAATACCAGCTTTTCTATCCCCGAATAGCCAATAGATACCGCCCCCAGCAAAATCACCGTATCAAGATAGACATGCGGATTTGCAAAGGTAAGTACCGCCAGCAAGGTAAAAATACTGCGTAAAGAATCCAGATTTTGATTTTCAGAATCAGCCTGTGTGCGATGATCAGCGCGATAAGCTGCCCGCAACCGCCCCAACGCATAAAGACCAAGCCATAGCGACGATAGCCCAAACATCCAGTCCGAGAATTGCGTAAAAATAGGCGCCATAATGGTACCAAGACCAAGCACACCCAGACAGATAAGCAACGCATCCGATATGCCGCAAAATAATACCACCGCCAGAACATGCTGGCTCAACAGACCCTGACGAATAACAAAGCTGTTTTGTGGCCCAATTGCCAAAATCAGAGACAGGCTGATAAAAAACCCAGAAATAAAAGCAGAAAGCACTTCAAGATACCTTTAATTTGCCAGCCAAACAGCAAACCTGCCTGCAACGACCTGGCATTTTTTCATCACAAAGATAGAACAAGCCAGAAAAATATGACAAATTAGCGAAATAAGTCTAGCGTTTTCAAAAACGACAAAAATCCCTAATGGTTCTATAGAAAGTTTAAAGATGGCAAAAACAAAAGTTGCGATGGAACTTGGCATGGGCACATCTCTGCGCCGACAAGATTATACAAAGGCGGCGATAAGAGCCTTGCAAGACGCGCTATGGCATAATTCGCTGACGATGGCTGATGCGTTTGGCTTTTCGCGTGAAGATATGATTGTCGAGGTGGAAATAGGCGTACAAAAGCCACAAGCGGTAGATACCGAAGCGGTAAAGGCAATTCTGCCCTATGGCAAGGGCCAGGTGCATGTGGTGCATGGCGGGCTGGATATCGCCAAACCGGCCAGCAAAATAACTGCTGACACTGATAAAACCGTTATTGCAAATGCCGCTGTGAATGTATTTTTTGATATGCAGCCTGCCGCGCCAAAAGGAGCCACCACATGAAAAGGCTGATTTTGGAAATGGGGACAGGCAATGATTTATATGGCGCTGATTACACCAAAGCCGCCTGCCGCGCGGTGCAGGATGCTATTCATCACAGCTCGCTTGTGCTGTTTCGATCACTAGGGCTAAGCCATGAAGATATGCAGGTAAATGTGACAATTGGCGTACAGGACCCCGAGGCCGTTGACAAAACACAGGTTGCATCCGAGTTGCCACGCGGCACTGCGGTGGTCACGGTTGTTAAAGGCGGGCTGAATGTGCATGATAAAGATAACGACACCTTGTCTGTTATTGCCACAGCTGCGGTTGAAGCCTGTCTGGATATCAAACCAGAAGAATGGGAACTTAGCCAATAACGCTTTGAGGAGGTCGACATGACCCGCCTGCTGCTTACGCATATTGATATTATGGCCACAATGAATGACAGGCCTGCCGGCGCGCATAGTTGCGGCGAAGAGCTGAGCGATGCGGCACTGCTTATCGAAAATGGAGTGATTAGCGAGGTTGGTAGCAGCGCCGCCTTATCCCAGCATGTATCGCGCGTAGATGAGGTTATAGACCTGTCCGGTCATATCGTTATCCCGGGCCTGGTCAATACGCATCATCATTTGTTTCAGAATTTAACCCGCCTTATTCCCGAAGCGCAGAATGAGAGCCTGTTTGGTTGGCTAAAGACGCTTTACCCTATCTGGCAGCAGCTTACCCCCGATGATATCTATATTTCGGCGGCGGTTGGCTTGTCCGAACTGGCATTGAGCGGGTGCACCACCTCGTCTGACCATCTCTATCTTTATCCAAATGGCAGCCAGCTGGATAACAGTATCGAAGCTGCACTGGATGTGGGTATCCGCTTTACCGCAACCAGAGGCTCTATGAGCATTGGCGAGAGTCAGGGCGGCCTGCCGCCAGATAGTTTGACCGAAAAAGAAGATGACATTCTGAAAGATTGCCTGCGGGTTATTGACCGCTTTCATGATGACAACCCGTATGCCATGATCCGTGTTGCTCTTGCCCCCTGCTCGCCTTTTTCTGTGAGTGTCGGGTTGATGCGCGATACCGCCATGATGGCGGCAGACAAGAAAGTTGGCCTGCATACTCATCTGGCTGAAAATGTCGAGGATATTGACTATTCTCTGGCCAATTTCAACCAGCGGCCAGGCGATTATGTGCAATCTCTTGGCTGGACAGGAGCGCATGTCTGGCACGCCCATTGTGTCCAGCTGGATAGTACAGAAATCAGTTTATTTGCCAAAACTGGTACCGGTGTGGCGCATTGCCCTTGCTCGAATATGCGCCTTGCCAGCGGTATTGCCCCTATCCGCCAGATGCTGGATGCGGGAGTAAAAGTTGGGCTGGGCGTAGATGGCTCATCGTCAAGCGATAGCGGCCATCTGATAAATGAAGCGCGCCAGGCAATGCTATTGCAACGGGTGTTGGGCGGTGCGGATAGAATGACCGCAAGACAGGCTCTGCGCCTGGCGACCAGAGGCGGGGCTGAAACCCTGAATCGGCATGATATCGGCCAGATAGCCACAGGATTTGCAGCTGATCTGGCTATCTTTGACAGAAATTGCATCGATTTTACCGGCACACAATCCGATCC
>JBMZFK010000032.1:0-14212 GCA_049615365.1 Puniceispirillaceae bacterium (SeqCode) | reverse complement strand
CTTGATATGGGCGCCTTACTTACCCGCCATGACAAAGCTGCACGCGCCTTGCTGAACAGGGGGGTCTAGGCCCCCCCTTTCTAATTTTACCGAAAGATTTTTATGCTAATGGATTTTTTGCGTTATGCCTGTTCAAGCCAGTAGGCAATTTGCGTAGCAACAGACAGGCCAACATGCGCAGGTGCCTTGCTTTGCAACACAGGCACACCGACAGGGCAGACAAGCTGGGCAAGCTGATCATCGCCTATTCCCTGTTTTTTAAGAAAGGTGCAAAAGCGCCGATATTTGGTATCGGAACCAATCAGTCCCAGATGTGCAAAATCACCCTTTTTCAGGATCGTATAAACCAGCGCCTCATCTATCCGGTGCGAATAGCTCATCACAATATGAATAGCCCCTTTTGGCGCATGGGCGGCAACAACTCTCATATCTGCGGCCGGAACCCGCGTGACAGAGGGATCCGCAGATACAGGAAAGCGGCTTGCTGCTGTGTCTACCCATATTTTTTCCAAAGACAAGCCAGACACCGCCGCCATTACCGCCCGCCCAACATGACCGGCGCCATATAAATAAAAAGGCACCAATGGCTTCTCTGGGGGCATATGCAATGTTTGGCTGTTTTTATCATAGGCGGGGGCGCGCACCTTATCCTTGGCTGGAACGCATATATCAGAAGCCTGAAACTGCCGCTCAGCTTTATGAATAGTGCCAGCAGCAGAAGGGCGGTAGGCAGAGGCCAGCACCTCTAGACAGCTGGGGGTAAATCCTTCAAACAGCAAGGTAACCTGTCCACCGCAGCATTGCCCCAAATTTGGCCCAAGCGCAAATACCCGAAAGTGACGGGTAAAGCCGATAGAATTTTCCGGTATCTCTGCCAGTATCTGGCGTGCCAGTGCCATCGCCTCAAACTCTAGTGTGCCGCCGCCTATTGTCCCGCTAGTTTGATGGGCGGTGACATACATATCTGCACCGGCTTCGCGCGGGGTAGAGCCTTTTGCCTCCGCAACCACAATCCGGCATACCTTCTGACCATCCAACAGATAGGTTTGTACCTGCTCACCCCAGCCTCGCATTAGCGCGACAATCCTTTTATACAGATCAGCAAGCGCTCAGAGGTTGCCGGAGCATCCAATGCCGGTGGATGGCCATCTATTGCACAGCCCTCAATCGCGTGGCGCAAGGCAGAATGCACACTTACCGCCAGCATAAAGGGCGGCTCGCCAACTGCCTTGGATTTATGAATGGTATCGGCTGGATTACCGCCGCTTTCAAACAGCGCAATATTCAGAATAGCGGGCCGATCTGAACAGGCCGGTATCTTGTAGGTAGCCGGCGCATGTGTTTGCAGCCGCCCATCGGCGCCATAGACCAGCTCTTCTGTGGTCAGCCAGCCCGCCCCTTGTATAAACCCGCCTTCAATCTGACCCAGATCAAGAGCCGGATTAAGAGAGCGACCAACATCATGCAGGATATCTACCCGCAATATTCGGCTTTCCCCTGTCAGGCGATCTACCGCAACCTCAGTTGCCGCCGCGCCATAGGCAAAATAGTAAAATGGAGACCCTTTGCCCTTATCTGCATCCCAGTGAATATCGGGTGTTGCGTAAAAACCGGTTGCCGATAGCGATATCCGCCCCTGCCAGCACATCATCGCCGCTTCTGCAAAGCTCAGGCTTTCTGTGCCAATAAAAACACGGCCATCTGCAAAATATAGCGCATGTTCCTGTGCCTGATACTGATGCGCCAGATAGGCGATCATCCGCGCCTTCAGCGTCTTTGCCGCCGCCGCAACCGCCATACCATTTAGGTCTGTCCCCGAAGAGGCCGCCGTTGCAGAACTGTTAGGTACCTTGCCAGTATTGGTAGGCGTAATCGCCACATGATCTACCGAAACACCAAAAGCATCACAGCAAATCTGGGCGATTTTGGTAAACAGCCCCTGCCCCATTTCGGTGCCACCATGGTTCAGATGAATGGTGCCATCTGTATAGATATGCACCAGCGCCCCTGCCTGATTCAGCATGGTTTTATTAAAAGAAATACCAAATTTAACAGGCGTTAGCGCGATTCCCCGCCGCAAAACCGGATTGTTTCTATTCCAGGCATCAATTTCCGCACGGCGCTGGCGATAGGCAGAATCTTTTGCAAGCTGGGCGGTTAACTGGCCGATAATGCCATCGTTTACAGGCTGGCCATAGGGGGTGCATTTTCCGCTATCTGCTACATCCTTATCTGGATAGAAATTGCGTTCTCGAACCAAAAGCGGATCTATCTGCAAACTGGCAGCGATATCATCTATGATCCGCTCCATTCCCAAAACACCTTGCGGGCCACCAAATCCGCGAAAGGCTGTATTGGAGGGGGTATGGGTCTTACACAAGCTGGAGCGCACCCGCATAGCCGGAATGAAATAGGCATTTTCCGCATGCATCATAGCTCTATCGGCAATCGCCGCAGACAAATCAAAAGACATGCCGCACCGCAGAGCCTGCGCGACATCAGCAGCGAGAATTCGCCCCTCATCATCAAAGCCTACATCATAGGAAATCTGGAAATCATGGCGTTTTCCAGTAACCCGCATATCCTCATCCCGGTCATAGACCAGCTTGGCAGGCTTACCGGTTTTCTGGGCCGCCAATGCCGCGATAATCGCCGGCAGGTTTGCCTGACTTTCCTTGCCGCCAAAGGCGCCGCCCATCCGGCGCACCTGAACCGTTACCTGATGAAAGCCAAGCCCTAGCGCTTCGGCAACCTTATGCTGAATTTCGGTGGGATGCTGGGTGGAAACATGCAGGCTCAGCGCGCCTGCCTCCTCTGGCAAGGCCACAGCTGCCTGGCCTTCCAGATAGAAATGCTCTTGCCCGCCAATTTCTATCTGCCCCTGCAACCGATGGCTGGCCGCCTTAAATCCAGCATCTATATCCCCTGTTTCAATATGATGGGGAGGACGCAACAGACTATTCTGCGCCAATGCCTGTTCTATTGTAAGAATAGCTGGCAATTCTTCATAGGTAATCTGCGCCTTCAGCGCGGCCATCCGTGCCTGTTTTGCGGTGCGGGCAACAACCGCAAATACAGATTGACCATGATAGCTTACCAGCTTATCTGCAAATACAGGATCATCACCAAATACCGGGCTAGCATCATTTCTGCCCGGAATATCCCTGGCGCTCAGACAGCACACCACCCCTTCTGCGGCTAGCACAGCAGACAGATCGAGGCTAACCAGCCTGGCATGCGCTACCGAGGAAAGGCCAAGCGCGATATGCAACCCGTCATCTGGAAATGCGATATCATCAGTGAATTGTGCGGCCCCTGTCACATAAAGTGCGGCGCTGTCATGGGCTATAGGTTGGTGTAAATCGCTATGCATATCCCGCCCTTCCATTATTGCGGCCGTGCTGCGGTAAAATCATCTGGCGCGCGGAAACGCTGTGGATCTGACAGCCTTATTTTGCCATCTGAATATTCCAAAAACAGCTTTTCAATAAGCTGAGCCGCCGCTAATAGGCGATAGGCCCGGCTGGCACGCATATCATCAATGGGATCAAAATCTGCCTCCAGACACCGCGCTATATTCTGGCGAAGCGCGTCCTGCTCTGCTGGTTGAAGATTGTCAAACACCACCATCTTTTTGCCCACCAAAAAGGATTCCAGATGCGCCGCACGCATTGGAATCGCCGCCATGCCCCCAAAACCAAGCTTGATATCGGTAATTTCAGCGTCCTGAACATTCAGGCAGGCTGCCATCAATACAGCCGAAATATCCTGATCAAATCGCTTTGAGAGCTTATAGGCAAATAATTTTTGATCGGCTTGCAATCGCGGCAGAATCACCGCTTCTACAAACTCGCCTGGCTGGCGATTTTGCTGGCCATAATCAATGAAAAATTCCTGTAGCGTCAGGCGCCGCTGATGCCCAGCCCTATTCAGCATAATCTCGCCGCCTAATGCCAGAAAACAGGGTGCCAAATCACCGATCGGAGAGGCGTTGGCAATATTACCGCATACCCGCCCCGAAGCCCGCACCTGTGCAGACCCGAACCGCGCCCAAATTTCCTGCAAGGCTGGATAATCCTCTGCCAGATGCCGCATTGCATGCTGATGTGTAACTCCGGCGCCAATGGTAATATGGGTGCCGGATTTTTCTATCCGGTCTAATTCTGCTATGCCGCCAATATTAATAAGATGCGGCAACTGGCGATGTTGTTTGGTTACCCATAGACCGATATCTGTCGCCCCTGACAGGATTTGCGCGTCGGGGTTTTCGGCATATAGATTTTGCAAGGCCTCTGTTGTAGCTGGCGCGGTAAAGCGCTGTCCGTCAAATTGCAGGTCAAGAGTTTGATGGCTGTGTTCTGCGTGCATGTCGCGCAAATTGGCAAGGTCGCGTTGCAAGCGATCAACAGCCCATTGCGGGCGCACCGCATCTGCCAATGCCTGGCCAGCGCGAACAATCGGCCCGTAACCTGTACAACGACATAAATTACCGCTTAGCAGTGTTTCTATCTCTGCCGTGGTGAAGTTTATTCCAGCACACCACCCCGCATATAAGGACATTACAAAACCGGGGGTACAAAAGCCACATTGCGCACCATGATAATCAACCATGCTTTGCTGGACAGGATGCAAGCTGCCATCCAGATGTGCTACCCCTTCGACTGTGGTCACTACACTGCCATGCAGCATAGGCAGGAACAGAATACACGCATTGACCGCGTGCCAATGGGGAGTGTTATCGGCGGCCAGGCGGCCTATCACCACGCTACAGGCACCACAATCGCCTTCAGCGCAGCCTTCTTTTGTTCCGTTAAGTTTTTGATGTTGTCGCAACCAGTTTAATAGCGTGGTATCGGGACGTAGCCCCGGGCTATCTTCATCTGTAATGTTTATTTTTTTCCCATTCAGGAAAAAAACCACTTTATTGCTCATCAAACACACCCTTGGTGTTCTTCTCGCTTTCGCACTTCTTTACTATCTTCGCGATAAAGCGGAAGGCGTTAAACGGGCGCATCCAACTTCATCAGAGACGCCCGTTATTAACAGGTTTTAAAAAGGTTTGCACCTTAGTTAGGGATGTTACCTTCAACACCCTCAACATAATAATTCATGCCCCACAGGCCGCCATCATCCAGCACCTTGCCTGCTTCCAGAACCATATTGCCTTTATTATCTTTCATCGGGCCTTCAAAAATATTCAGGCTACCAGATGCGATACCGGTACGGGCAGCTTCTGCTTTTGCGGCCACGCCATCTGGCATGTTTTTAAATTCGGTCAGCACCAGGAAATCATCCCCGATACCTTTCCAGGTATTGCCAGCCCAATGGTCAGGACCGTCCCCGGTTGACCAGCTGCCATCCAGTACTTTTTGAACTTGCGAGATATAATAAGGGCCCCAGTTATTCACTGAAGAAAACAGCTGTGCCTTTGGCGCAAATTCATGCATGTCTGATGATTGACCAAACCCCTTTACACCAGCTTTTTCAGCTGTCTGCAACATGGCTGGGCTATCAGTATGCTGTGCCAGCACGTCTGCCCCTTCCGCAATCAGAACCTTTGCGGCATCTGATTCCTTAACCGGATCATACCAGCTATTTACCCATACAACCTTGATGCTGGCATCTTTGTTCACGGAACGCAGACCACGTGCAAAAGCATTAATGCCCTGAATCACTTCTGGGATAGGAAATGCGCCCAGATAGCCAATAGTGTTGGATTTAGTGGTCAGGCCAGCAACAACGCCCTGTACATAGCGCCCTTCGTAAAACCGAATATTGCCAGTAGCCATATTTGGTGCGCGCTTATAGCCAGTAATGTGGTCAAACATTACATCCGGATTTTCTTTTGCGACTTTCAGGGTAGGTTCCATATAGCCAAAAGAAGTAGTGAAAATCACCTTATTGCCTTGTGCAACCAGCTCTCTGATAACGCGCGCCGCATCCGGGCCTTCTGGCACGTTCTCTACATAGGTTGTTTCGATCTTGCTGCCAAAATGATCCTGCAATTGCTGACGTCCAACCTCATGGGCGTAGGTCCAGCCATGGTCACCAGGATTGGTCAAATAGACAAACCCGACCTTTAATTTGTCTGCATGGGCAACAGAAATGCTCATCGCCACACCGGCCAGCATCCCTCCCAAAACTGTTAACATTTTTTTCATTTCTTTCTCCTCTATCTTGTTAACGTGTAATAAAAAATCTTTTTCCCAGATGGGCTGGTGCGCCAACCGCAACCCGGCCCCGACTGGCAATAGATACCAAAACAATAATTGTTGCCAAATAAGGCAACATGGACAGAAATTGTGCTGGAATTGCCCAGCCTCTGGCCTGTCCAGCAAGCTGCATAATGGTTACCCCGCCAAATAACACCGCGCCGATAGTCACGCGCCATGGCCGCCAGGATGCAAACACTACTAGTGCCAAGGCAATCCATCCTCTGCCCGCCGTCATACCTTCTGCCCAATGCGGGGTTAATACAAGCGGTAAATAAGCCCCACCTAGTCCGGCCATAAAACCGCCAAATAAAATGGCAAAAAAACGTACCTGCAATACATTATAGCCCAGCGCATGGGCACTGTCATGGTTAATCCCCACAGACTGCAGGATAAGGCCCGCCCGGCTATGCATCAAAAAAGCCGAGGTCAGACCGACAATCACAATCGCCCCATAGGCCAGAATATCCAGCTTGAAAAACACGCCAACAACAGGAAGCGCTGATAATAGCGGCAGATTTAACGCTGGCAGCCCGTCAATAGCCTGACCAACAAGAGGGGCGCCGATTAGACCAGAAAGGCCGGTACCAAAAATCGTCAGCGCTAATCCTGTTGCGACCTGATTGGTGGCCAGCCCCAGCACAAATAATGCAAAAATTGCTGCCACCGCCATACCGGCAATACCGCCGCCAATAATGCCCACATACGGGCTGCCCGACAGGCTGGCAGCGCCAAACGCCGCTACCGCGCCCATAAGCATCATGCCTTCCACGCCAAGGTTTAACACGCCGCTTCTCTCTACGACCAGCTCGCCCGTAGCGGCCAGAATCAGCGGAATAGAGGTAAGCAGAACAGTTAATAAAAGCTCATCAAACATCAGCTACCCCCTCTTTTTGCTTGTGGTCTGACTGGGCAGGAGCGCGGGTTACCCGCACCAGCCGATACCGGGTCAAGGTCTCGCCTGCCAATAGCATAAACAGCAATATGCCTTTGAAAATACCGGTCACAACCTTTGGAATGCCCATCGAAATCTGGGCCGTATCACCGCCCAGTTCAGCAAGTGCAATTACCAATCCGGCAACAATTACCGCCAATGGGTTCAGCCGCGCCAGAAAGGCTACAATAATGGCGGTAAAACCATAACCAAAGGATACATTAGGCTGAAGCTGACCAATATTTGCAGACACCTCAACCATTCCGGCAAGGCCCGCAAGCGCCCCTGAAATAACCAATACGCTAATGGTTGTTCGGGACTGACTAAAGCCGGCAAACCGCCCCGCACGCGGCGCATCCCCCATCAGCTTTATCTGATAGCCAGGCAGCATCCGCGACAGGTAAAACCAGCCGCCAATAGCGATTAGAAAGGCAAATATCACCCCCCAATGCAGCTGTCCGAGCCGGCCAATACCCGGCAGGATCAGAGCCGGGATTAAACCGGCATCCGGATAGGTTTTAGTCAGCGGAAAGCCAAACGACATCGGATCGCGCCACGGCCCGCGAACAATCCAGTCCAGCAATAATGCCGCTACATAGGTCAGCATCAGCGATACCAAAATTTCATTGGTACGAAAGCGCACCTTTAGCACGGCAGGAATAGCCCCCCACAGCCCCCCTGCCAGCATCGCCGCCCCGGCCATGGCAAAGAGTAATAAAGGCGATTGTGCATCTGGAAAAGATAGCGCTACCCATCCAGCGCCCATCGCGCCCAACACTAGCTGCCCTTCTGCCCCGATATTCCAGACATTCGCCCGATAACAAAATACCAGCCCGGTGCCAATAATGATCAGCGGGCACGCCTTTACCAGCAAATTGCCAATTTGATCGGGACGGGAAAGCGGCGCGACAAAAAATTCATACAAAGCTTCTTCGGGGTTATAGCCTAGAAACCCGAAAATCAAACCGCCTATGAAAAGGGTCAAGATAATCGCGATCACTGGCACCATCAGGGTCAATGACAACCGAACAGACGCTCTCGGCTCGAGGACAAACATCACTTACCCGCACCTCTTGCTGTTTTCCCTGCTTTTCCCCGGACCTGTTTTTTGGCGGTATCTTGCGAACTTCCCCCCATAAGCAGACCAATTTTCTGGGGATCCATTTCAGCAGCGCGATAGGCAGGCGATAATCCCCCCTCATGCAGCACCGCGATTTTATGAGATACCGCAAAAATTTCTTCCAAATCCTGAGAAATAACAATCACGCTGGCCCCGCCCGCGGCAAGCTCTATCATCGCTTTTCGAATAAATTGTGCTGCCCCTACATCCACCCCCCATGTTGGCTGAGAGACGATGAGCAGTTTCGGCTTTTTAGCAATTTCACGCCCGACCACAAATTTTTGCAAATTACCACCAGACAAGGAAGAGGCAAGCGGATCCGGCTCTGGCCTGCGAACATCAAACATGGTGGCAATTTCATCGGCAAAACGCGCCGCATAGGCCATATTAACAATGCCCATATTCACCGCATTTTCGCGCTCAAAGCTGGTCAATAGCGCATTCTCTGACAGCCGCATTCCCGGAACCGCGGCATGTCCATTACGCTCTTCGGGGACAAAACATAGCCCCTTCAGGCGGCGTTCTGCTGGCCCGCTCTGGCTAATATCTTCGCCATTCACAGATAATATATTGGTCTCTGCCCCGCACCATTCGCCTGTTAGCGTATCCATCAATTCAGATTGCCCATTACCAGCAATACCAGCGATACCCAAAATCTCGCCAGCATGGGCAGTAAGCTGGATATCGCGCAAGGCTGTATCAAACGGGCCGGAAGCTGGCCTGTTTAACCCGTTAATATGCAGGATAGCGGCGTTGTCTTTGGGGGCTACAGGCTGTTTGATAGCCGATATCTTTGTACCCACCATTAATTCGGCCAACTGTTTGGTCGATTTTGTATGTGTCTCTACCTCGGCTATCTTATCACCGCCGCGCAAAATTGTTGCCCGGCTGGTTAATTGTTTTATTTCTTCCAATTTGTGCGAGATAAATAAAACAGCACATCCCTGACCCGCCAGCTTTTCCAGCACATCAAATAATTGCTGGGTTTCTTGCGGGGTTAGCACAGAGGTTGGCTCATCCATAATCAGCAATGCCGGGTCTTGCAGCAAGCAGCGCATGATTTCCACCCGCTGTTGCTCGCCCACCGATAAATCAGCCACCAGACGGTTTGGGCTAAGAGATATACCATATTCGGCTGATTTTTGGGTGATAAGTTCGGCCAAGCCTTCCTTGGGAAATTCAGGCGGCAGTGCCAGCGCGATATTTTCAACAACACTCATCGCTTCAAATAGCGAGAAATGCTGAAATACCATGCCGATACCCGCCGCACGCGCTTCTTGCGGGTTGCTGAAATGCACAGCACGCCCCTGCCATTCAAAATGACCGCTATCGGGCTGTAACAAGCCATAAATCATTTTAACAAAGGTGGATTTTCCAGCCCCATTTTCGCCAAGCAATGCATGTAGCTCGCCAGGGTAGATCGTGAAATCAATCTCTTTATTTGCGACAAAACTGCCAAAAGATTTGGTCAGACCAAACCCGGCCAGAAGCGGGGCGATATCAGCTGATTTTGACATGGCAGAATTTACCATAAAAAGACACTCATGACTTTGAGACCAGGTTCTAATCGAAGAGTTTAATCTGCTTTTTTTTGTGAGTCTATGACAGAAAAAACCAATTGGCAGCTTTGCTGTAATTTGCCCTTATTTAATGCTTTTTTCCTAATTGCCTTTTTCCGGCTCTTTCAGCCGCCAGCACATAATCAGCCCGGCAAGCGCGCTAATCAGTACCAAAATAAATGCGGTGCGAAAATCAGAAGCGCTGTAAAGCGGTACATTTCCCTGCATTTGCCCCTGTCCCTGCCACTGCAGATCAAGCATTAATCCAACCAGCGGCTGCAATACCGCCCCGGACGCCACGGTAAGAGAATTTACAATACCTGTTGCCCCGCCAACAATTTTTGCAGGGATTACCTCTCTCACCAGGGCAAAGCAACAGGCCATAAATCCACCTGCCAGACCGATCAGGATAAATAGGATGACTGACATCATTAAAGGCAGACCAGAGAGGAAAATCAGCGCCGCCAGCGAAAGGCACAAAATAGCCGAGCCAGAGATTAATATTGGCCGCCTTTTTCCCAAACGATCAGAAAGCCAGCCACCGGCAGGCGCACCAAACGCCCATCCCAACAGCAACAGGGAAACCAGAAACGCCGCTTCGGGACGGCTGAGCTGATAGGCGCTCATCATATAGGGCGTGCCCCATAATCCGCCCAGCACCAGCATAGGCCCGGACATGGTTGCCGCTATCAGGGCTATCTTCCATACCTCCAGCGTAGCGGCGGCCTGTCTTAACACGGTTAATAATGGCAGCCTGTCTGCTTTTTGTCTGGCCGTTATCGTGGCACTCGCTGGCGCATTTCGCACCAGAATAAAAATGCTTGCGGCCAATAGAAAGCCAAACGCCCCAAGCATAAACAAGCTACTGCGCCAGCCATAATTTTCGACAAACACGGCAAGCGGCCCTTGTGCCAGCATGCCGCTGCCCATGCCAATAAACATGGTCAATCCAGCCAAAAACCCGAATCTGGAGGGCGGAAACCAGCGCGAAGCCAGCGCCAATGAGCCTAAAAAACCAACCCCACACCCCACTCCGATAAGAATCCGGCCGAAATATGCCAGATAAAGATGTTCAGCAAGACCAAAAAGAACCGACCCTGCCCCGGCGGTACACAGCGCCAGGGTCAGCAACAGCCGCGCCCCAACTGTTTCCAGCAAGGCGCCAAGCGGAATTTGCAGCAACACATAGGGGTAAAAATACAAGGCAGACAAAACGCCCAGCATCGCCCCGCCAATCGCGAACTCTGTCATCAAATCCGAGACCATTACCGATGGCGCCACACGATGAAAAAACGCGTAGCCAAAGGAAATGGCCGCCAGTGACCAGATTAGGGCCGCATAAAACCCGCCCTTTTGCTGTCGTGCAAACCAGCTTGTGTCTATTTTTGTGTCGGTATCCTTAGGGGACATAATTTGGCTCTTATCTGCGTTTTTGAAAAACGCATAAACCCCGCGATAAAACTTTCACTGGATATTGATACGCGCTTTATTTAATATCCGGGCGTTATGCAACCCCGCCATCATATACGCTTCTTTATCTCGTACTATCATTAATTCGGAATTAAATTCATTTTAAAAACTATATTTTTGGTAAATTTACCTGCCAGCCCTAACACAGACGAGTGAAACCCATGCTATCTGTTACCAGAATTACCCTATTTGCTGTGTGTATATCCTTGTTAACCTCTTGTAGTATTCTGCAAAATTCTGTGAGTGACGCGATGCTGAAGTCTGAAAATTATGACCCGGAAACAGGACGATTTCACAATAGCGATGGCAGCGAGAACAGAAAAACATCTGGCCAGCTATTAAAGATGGCGACCGCCTTTTTCACGCGCGATAAAGACCCGCTAGAAGAGAACGGGTTTGAGGTTCTGGCCCCCTCTGCCCAGCCAGACAGTCCAACAGGACGTCAAGTTACCTGGATAGGACATTCTACCTTGCTGGTCAGCAGTGGCGGCCAGCATATCCTGACCGATCCCATATTTCTGGGCCGCGCCTCGCCATTCAGCTTTATGGGCCCGAAACGCGCCGCCCCGCCAGCATTGACGCTGGCTGAATTGCCGCCAATAGATGCGGTTATCATCTCGCACAATCATTATGATCATCTCAGCCTGCCCAGCCTGAAAGGCCTGAACAAATTACAGCCGGATATTCATTATTTTGTACCTCTGGGTCTGGCGGAGCTATTGAAAAAAGCCGGTATAACACAGATCACAGAACTGGATTGGTGGCAGTCTGCAACCCATAATAATATCAAATTTACCGCCACACCTGTCCAGCATTGGTCATCCAGAGGGGGATTTGACCGCAACCACACACTATGGGCTGGCTGGATGGTAGACTGGCCAGATTTCCGCTTTTATTTCGCTGGCGATACGGGTTATTCCTCTGATTTTGCCGAAACGCGCAAACGGCTGGGCCAGCCTGATTTGGCAGCTATCCCTATTGGTGCCTATGATCCGCGCGATTTCATGAAAGCCTCGCATGTAAACCCGGAAGAAGCCGTTCAGATTTTCACCGATATGATGCCCAAACAGGCGGTAGCGGTGCATTGGGGTACTTTTAAGCTGACGCTGGAGCCGCTGGATGAGCCGCCTGTGCGTCTGCGAGAGGCTCTGCGAGATGCTGGTATTGACGAAAGCCGCTTTCTTGCCCTTAAACATGGTCAAAAATTGCCCCTTGAATAATTAAGAGGCCTTGCGAAAAGCTAGTCAAGCGCAGCGATGCGCCGACGCCGGGCAGACATCCGCAGGCCAGACCATAATTCCTCGCGCTCCATATAACAGCCGCGCAACCACCGCCCGCCACTATTCGGGTCAAACGAGGTGCGCCCATGCAAAACGCGCCTGTTGTCAAAACACATCATATCGCCTGCTTGCAGCTTGAATTTTGCTTTAAAGTGATCGCTATTGCCTAATTGATAAGCCAGCTTTTGTGCCTTGTAGATAGCTGCCATTTCCGTCAGCTCACCACGCAGGGGCGCCCGCAACCAGCTGGTCCAGCGCACCTCATCCAGCACACCGGACGCATCACAATGAAATAGCGGTATCTGCATACGGTAATCAGAGGTTTTTGCCTTATTCACAAAATCAATAGGCCGGCTGGCCAGCAAGGCATAGGCATCCGGGTCTGTCTGCCTGATATGCTCGGCAATGGCAAAACCATCTGCCAGCGTTGAAAACCCGCCATCTGCATCATTTTGCAAGCAGAACAAAAACTGCAGGCCTGGCATATATTCGCGCGTTGCAAGATCGGTATGCGCCAGCAATTCTTCGCCTGTATAGGCATTGGAATCTGCATCAGGCTTTATCTTCACCTCAAAGATATGACCAAAATTCGAGGTGCGGATAACGCCAATTTTCTGTGGCAGGGTTTCAATCATATCCGGGGTTTGCGGCAGGCCCCTTACAATAACCGCCCCGGTGCGAATAAATTGTGCAAGAAAGGTGAAAAATGCCTCTTCATCTTCCAATACCGCAGCACCATCAAGGATCGGGAACCCCCCAAAATCAGCGGCATTCCACAGCTGGCGAGATATATCTATGCCAAAATCTGTTTCAGCAGAACAGCCTGTCTGATATAACCAGCCCGGATGAAAGAGCGATAGCCCGCGCTCGTCCGGGCTTAATGTTGCTGACCATTCTATCGCTACCATACCATCATCATCCATCGCGGCGCGGGTAATATGAAACCCGTCCGGCACATCCAGCGGCGACAGCAAGGTTTCTCTGGTAACGGGGTGGGTGGTATGCGGCTGCGGGCAATGTTCGCGCAAATCTGCGGCCAGATGGTGACTTATCGCCCCATCCGCATAATGCACCGTCAGGCCAAGCGGAGTTACCTGCATATCAGAGATTGCCCGCATTTCATAAATGTCAAAATCTGGAGTTAGCATCGCTGATCCTCACCCGGCATTATATGCCTTTGATTATGGCTTTTCCTGCTAAGAGATTTTCTGAAAAAAACATCGCTGTAAAGCGATAAATCAGCGCAAATACAAGTGCTATGAAAAGCTCTGTGACAAGCTCTGTGATGGCCTCTGTGACCAGCCTGATTACTGGCTGGCCCCGGCTAGCAAAATATGGTGCATCAGGCGGCCTGGCCATAGGGTGAAAAAACCGGCGACAATCAGACCCAGAAAATATGTGTAGATCATAATTCGTTGGTGCCACCTTATCTGTTTTTTCCGCGCCGCACGCACGCCCATATACAGGAAAAACAACGTCAGCAAAGATAAAAAATGAATAAGGCTGAACCCGCCAAACATCCGGATTTCGTGAATAAACAGTCCGGACACCGCGACCAGCCCCATAGCCAACACCCATAATCGGCCAATTATCTTGTGGGTAGAGGTCCCTTTTTTCAGCATAAATTGCGCCGCCCC
>JBMZFK010000031.1:0-19785 GCA_049615365.1 Puniceispirillaceae bacterium (SeqCode) | reverse complement strand
GATCAATCATACAAATATCACCAGCGATGACCTGATTATCTCGGCTGCCTCTTGTACAACAAACTGTCTGGCGCCAATGGCAAAGCTGGTAGCAGATGCCTGTGGCTTGCAGCAGGGTTTTATGACGACTATTCATGCCTATACTGGGGATCAGCGCCTGCTGGATGCAGAACATAGCGATATGTATCGCGCCAGAGCCGCTGCAACAAACCTTATCCCGACCACGACCGGGGCTGCCCGCGCTGTTGGGCTGGTTCTGCCTGAATTGGCAGGCAAGCTGGATGGCGTAGCTATCCGCGTGCCAACACCAAATGTATCTGCGGTTGATTTGGTTTTTATGCCAACACAGAAAATTACCGAAGAGGCATTAAACAGGCTGTTCACAGATGCCGCTGCAGGCCCGTTAAAAGGGGTGATGGATATCACAGATAAACCGCTTGTATCGAGCGACCTTAATCACTGCCCAGCTTCTGTCACCATGCATCTGGATCAGACAAAGGTGATGCCAGATGGTATGGTCAGAGTGTTTGGCTGGTATGATAATGAATGGGGCTTTTCCAATCGTATGCTGGATATAACCAGCTATTTAAAATCATAAAATAAAAGAGGTGTTTTGTGCAGCGGGCAACTAAAATTATCGCCACATTGGGGCCGGCTTCGGCAGAGGCAGAAATTATTGAATCCCTGGCCCGCGCCGGGGCAAATTTGTTTCGTCTGAACTTTAGTCATGGCAGCCATGATGACCATGCAGAACGCGTGAAAACCATCCGCGCCACCGAAGAAAAGTTGGGTCGCAGATTAGGTATTCTGGCCGATATGCAAGGCCCGAAATTTCGTATTGGCGCGCTGGAAGCCCCTATAGACCTCGCTGTTGGGCAAAAGCTGTGCTTGCATCTTCCAGATGTTGACCTGCCGCCAGATTGCCGAGATAGTGCCTGTGCGCCGCTTCCACATCCAGAAATTTTCGAAGCGCTGGCACTTAAATCCTCGGTGCTGATGGATGATGGTAAAATTCGCCTGTCAGTTACCAGGCTCGGCACCGGATATGCAGTTACCGAAGTTACACAGGCTAGCCCATTATCCAGTAAAAAGGGGGTTAATCTGCCAGATGCGCAGCTGGATATCTCGCCTCTAACGCCAAAAGATTTAACAGATCTGGAATTTGCCCTGTCACAAGGGGTGGATTATATCGCGCTGTCCTTTGTCCAGAAAGCTAGCGATATTCTGGAAGCCAGAAGCAAAATCAATGGCCGCGCCCAAATCATAGCAAAGATTGAAAAACCATCTGCGCTGACCGAAATCGATGATATTATCCGCGCCGCAGATGCGGTGATGGTGGCGCGCGGTGATTTAGGGGTGGAAAGCCCGGCAGAGCAGGTGCCAGCTATTCAAAAAGGCTGATCGCCAAATGCCGCCGCGTTGGCAAGCCGGTGATTATCGCCACGCAAATGCTGGAAAGCATGATTACGTCTGGCACGCCTACACGCGCCGAAGCCTCGGATGTTGCCGGTGCTGTATTTGAAGGTACTGACGCGATTATGCTTTCTGCAGAAACCGCAGCAGGCAGCTATCCTGTCGAGGCGGTAACAATGATGGACAGAATAGCCAGCGCCGCAGAAAAACATATTCATAACCATCCAGAAGATGGCCCAGCCGATATGGAGGTAGAGCCATCTGTTTACCATGCCGTAGCAGAAGCAGCTGTGCGATTGGCCGATACCATTGATGCCGCCGCTATTGTTGCCTTTACCGCCTCTGGCAATACAGCGGTGCGACTAGCCAGAGAACGGCCAAAACGCCCGCTGATGGTATTATGCCCCGATATTGATGTAGAGCGCAGATTAACCCTGTTATGGGGTGCGGTAAGCGCCCATCAGCAAGAATCCCAATATGAAGAAGCCGTGGATGCGGCGGTAGATATTGTCAAACAACAGGGGCTGGCAAAAACAGGCCAGTCTATCATTCTGGTTTCCGGAATGCCTTTTGGCATATCTGGCACCACTAATGCCTTGCGTGTTGTCGATATTTAATTCGGAGGTTTACGCAAATGATCGCAGTTGGCGGCGAAAACCTTATCGATCTTGTTAGCACTTCTTCAAAAGATGGCCTGCCTGTTTATACAGCCCATCCTGGCGGTTCCCCCTTTAATGTGGCAATGGCGGCCGGGCGGCAACAGGCACAAACCTGTTATCTTACCCCTATTTCGTCTGACAAGTTGGGCGATCTATTAGCCGCAAGGCTGACAGATTCAGGCGTGAAGCTGGCAGGGAGGCGCAGCGAAAAGCCCTCTTCTCTGGCGGTTGTCTCGATAGAAGGGGGTATCCCCGCTTATGGATTTTACCGCCGTAACACAGCAGAACGGCAAGTAGATGCTGATTTTCTGGAAAAAATTATGCCAGATCAAACACATATTTTGCATCTGGGATCAGCCGCCCTTATAGATGGCACAGATGCCGCCGCATGGGAAACTGCCTTTTATCGCCACCATCAGGCAGGCAAGCTGACCAGCCTGGACCCCAATATTCGCCCGTCACTGGTCGCAGATGCAGATAGCTACCGTGCCCGATTAAACCGGATGATGCAGATAGCTGATATCCTGAAACTAAGTGACGAGGATTTGCAGTGGCTATATCCCGGCCAGGATTTACACGCTGGATTTGCCGCATGTGTTGCGGATAGCACCGCAGCGCTGATCATATTAACACAAGGCGAGAAGGGCATTTGGGCACAGGTAGGCACTGGACAATTTAACCTGCCAGTCCATAAAATAGAGGATTTGCAAGATACGGTTGGGGCTGGCGACACCTTTATGGCTAGCCTGCTGGTTTGGTGTCTGGATAACCAGAAAACCAGCCGCACTGCGCTAGAGCAGCTTTCACGGGCTGAGGTTGAAACCGCCTTGCAACGAGCAGCTATCGCCGCGGCATTGAACTGCCAAAAACAGGGCTGCCAGCCGCCCACCGCCAATGAAATCGACGATGCGTTGGCCTAGGGAAAAGGCTTTATTCCACTGCACGCAGTCTTTAGCCTGTTTTTTTCAGGTTTTCGCTGCAAGTGTCTTTTTCGGATCATAAAAGGGTTTGGGTGTAATAACGCCGCCACGCACACCAAACCGCGTCTCTAACACAATTTCAGTGCCTATTTCCGCATAGCTGGCATCAACCAGACCAAGCGCGATATTTTCCTGTAATCGGGGTGAATAAACCGCTGAGGTAACATAGCCTATCTGTACATCATTAACCATGATTGCCCAGAATTCATCATTAGTCCCAGTGATAGGCGCGCCATCAAATTTCAGACCAATCTGATATTGTGTGACCCCTTCTTTGGCAATTTTTTGCAAGGCTTTTTTGCTGACAAAATCTGCTGTCATATCCAGATCAACCAGCCTGTCCATTCCCAGCTCAAACGGATTATTCGCCAGGGTCATATCCGCATGGTAGGAGAGCATCGCAGCCTCGATCCGCCTGATGCTAGAGGTATGGCCTGGATGCAGACCCATAGGGTGGCCAACCTGCATCAAATATTCCCATAACACCTCACCATAAGAGCCATCACGCAAGAAGATCTCATATCCTAATTCGCTAGACCACCCTGTGCGCGAGATAATAAGAGGCACGCCATTCCAGTCATATTCCATAAAGCGATAATATTTTAACTCTGCTGGTGCATCTCCAAAGGCGGCGCGCAAAATATCGCGCGAACATGGCCCCTGAAGCTGTAGTGGGGATACATCTGGCTCGCGCACCTCTACTTGCATGTCAGAGGTTGCCGCCAGCCCTTTTGCCCATAGCAACACATCGCTATCTGCAATCGATAGCCAGAAATGATCCTCGGCCAGCTTCAGCAAAATCGGGTCATTGATAATGCCGCCATCCTGATCGGTTAACAGCACATATTTACATTGCCCCACCTCAAGCGCGGATAAATCGCGGCAACAGAGATATTGCGTGAAACGCGCCGCATCCCTGCCAGTGATTTCTACCTGTCGTTCAACCGCGACATCACATAAAATAGCTTCATTGACCAAATTCCAGAAATTTTGCACCGGATCGCCGAAATCACGCGGGATATACATATGATTATAGACAGAAAACCCTTTAGCTCCCCAACGCAGGGCCGCCTCGCTAAAGGGTGATTTACGCACCTGTGTACCAAAGCTGAATTTCTGGAAGTTATCCGGCTGTTTTCCTGTCATAAGCTGTACTTTCTTAGCTAGATTGTTCTAAACCCCACCGAACTAGATATTACTGATTTTGAAATGACAATAGGTAGGGCAAAATAAAAACCCCGTTAAAAAATAACGAGGCTTTTATCTTTAACAACCTTGGGAGAGGCACACTACTTGCATCACAGCAATCGTGCGGCGTGGTGCCTTCCTTCTATCTTATTCAAGGAAACGGCGTTATGCCGCACAGTTTTAGCTTAATTTTTACTATTCATGCTCATTATTGGTGGATAACGCCTCCAATATTGGGCAATCCGGCCTGTCATTTCCCTGACAATGCCCTGCTAGATATTGCAACTGGTCGCGCAGACCTTGCAATTCTGCCAATTTCTTTTCAATCTCGGAAATTTTTTCCAGCGTCAGGGCTTTCACCTCCTTGCTGGGCCGATTTTTATCCTGATAAAGCGATAGAAGCTCTCGGCATTCCTCAACACTGAAATCAAATCGTCGTGCCTTACCAATGAATTGCAGCTTGGCCACATCTTCTGGCGCATAATCACGATACCCTGTTTTTGGGTCCTGATAAGGCGCAACGATACCAATATCAGAATAATAGCGTACCGTTTTAACGGTTAAACCAGCCTGTTCTGCCACCCTTCCTATATTCATCACTTGCGCCCTTTACTTTCCTGTAAGGGGAGAGTTTATACTTAAAAACGTAAGAGTTCAACCAACCAAATGGAGCTATCATGGCTACGCTTGCGTCCAATTTGTCGATTAACTGGCATTGCCTGCCAACCTGGCGGCGCGCCAGCTATAATACCATGTGGTGCCTGATAGGCTGCTCTATAGGTGATTTCGGCACGATTGCATTTTTTCAATTCACCGGAATTGGCTGGCCTGTCCTGGCGATAATGTCACTGGCTATCCTGAACGGATTGCTTACCTCTATTTTGCTAGAGACCATTATTCTCAGCCGCCAAATGGTGCTGAAACTGGCCTTTAAAACAGCTATCGGCATGTCTTTGATCTCGATGATCTCGATGGAAGCGGCGATGAATATTACAGATGTGCTTCTGACTGGCGGGGCAATGCTGACATGGTGGGTGATACCCTTTATGTTATTAGCTGGCTTCATCACGCCCCTGCCCTATAATTACTGGCGGCTAAAGGCGCTGGGCAAGGCCTGTCACTAATTCATAAGAGGGTATCATGCGGAAACTCACATTTCTAAGTCTGATAGCAGCATCTCTGTTTATCGCAGCTCAGGCACCTGCCCATCAGGGGGCAACCTGCATTGTAAAAGAGCGGATGGACGCCTTTAAAGCAAGCCAGCAGCACTTGAAATCCATTATTGCGGCGGCAAAGACAGATGAATTTGATAAGGTAGAAAAACTGGCACGCCAGCTGGCAGAATGGGGCAGGGCCATGCCAGAATATTTCCCTGCAGATAGCGCACCCCCCCCTTCTGAGGCCGCGCCCACGATTTGGCAGGATTTTTTGGGCTTCTCGGCGGCGGCAAATCGCTTTACCGGGTCATCCATAGAGCTGGCAAAGGCGGGCGCGGCACAAGACAAAAGCGGTGTTTTTACCGCTATAGAGGCCGTGGCAGCGAGCTGTAAATCCTGTCATTCAGATTATCGTTTGAAATAACATATTCTGAAAACAGGATATTTCGAAAGTGAGATATTCCGGAGAGAAAATAGGAAGAATGTATCTGGATAATTTTTTGAATATCAGAAAATGATTTAATAAAAAATCAGGTCAGCCTTGCCAATGATTGCCCGACATTGTCCAGAGCCTCACCAAGGTGACGCTGAGCTTCCTGCAGGGCCTGAAACTGCTCTTGCAGGGCACGCAGCAATTCTTCTTTTGATGCGGCCTCGCCTTCTAGCTCGCCCTTATGGCCTTCATCTGCCAGAAAATAGGTTACGCTTACCCCGAAAATACCGGCCAGCATATTCAGCTTTGCTACACGTGGCTCGCTGGCGTCAATTTCCCATGATTTCAGCGTTGCACGTTTGATGCCGGCTAACTTTGCCGCTGTGGTTAGATTCAAACCGGACTGTTCTCTGGCTTTTGAAATGCGGGCCCCCAATGTGTCACGTACCAGCCCATCTGATAAAATATTCTCATTACTCTCTACTTTTACCATCACTTCATCCTATACCAAAAATCCCCTTACACCCTTTCAAGGGTATGGGCAGGCACCGCTAAATGCAAACCCTTTCAAGGGAATAGAAACTGCCATGAGATTTGGCAGCGCAGAGCTAGCTTTTAAACCAGTTTTTCTGAGCCTCAACAGCCAGCACATCGGTATCCACAATATAGCGGGGATGTGTGCGCGCTACAAAAGACAGCACACTGCCCAGACCATCGCGCGCAATATTATCAAAACATTCATCTGTCCAGCACAGGGAATGCGAGGTGGTAATCACATTATCCATCACCAAAAGCGGGTTATCGGGCTGCACCGGTTCCTGCTCGAACACATCCAGCCCTGCCGCACGCAAAGTGCCATTTTGCAAGGCGGCTATCAGGTCAGGCTCATTTATCACCGGCCCACGAGCCACATTAACCACTATCGCATCCGGCTTCATCAAAGCCAATTTTTCGCCATCAACCAAATGATAGGTCTGGGCATTTAATGCTGTAGCGATAATCAGGATATCGCTCTGGCGGAATAGCGCATCTATTTCCAGCTTTTTTGCGCCTACCTGGCTCAGCGCTTCTGCACTTTGATTAGGATCGCACGCAGCAAGCTGAAAATCAAAAGGGGCGGCCATTCGCAGAATTTCCATCCCGATACTGCCCGCACCCAGCACCCCCAAAACCTTGCCTGTCAGGCCGGTACCCATAAAATCTGCATTTTCTGCCCAGCGTCCGGCACGGGTCAGATTATGTTTTTCGATCAGACGGTGATTAACCGCCAGCATCATCGTGATCGCCATAGTGGCCACCGGACGGCGCACCGCCTCCGGTGTATTGGTTACCATAATGCCAAGGCGGGTCATTCCGGCTATATCAACAGAATCAAACCCGACACCATGCCGCGCCACCAGCCGCAACCGGCCTTCATAGGGTGTATCGAAAGGGGCTATATCGCTGGCCTGTACTTTTTCCAGCATGGCATAGATTGCATCAAAACGGGCAGCATCCTCGGCGGTGATATGGGTTTTTCCCGCTTCCATAATGGTGGTTTCTATCCCGTCATGTTCCAGAATTTGATCCAGGATTTCCGGATTAAAACAGGGCGAGCCATCTGCCCCAAATAACGCTGCGGACAACCCGAGGCGAAACCGCGCCATTAGCCCTCTCCTCTATTTTTATTGGCAAGGCCATCTATCAGGGCCATCCCTTCGCCAAGCGCCGTTTTTAACAAAAGATGATCCAGCCCATAAGCCAGCATTCTAAAGCCATGCGCCCAATATTCAGTTACAAAATCCTGATTCATCGCCATATAGCCTGCCATTTTGTTATGCGCTTTGGCAGCGTTGATAATCCGCGCAATCGCCGCCAGATAATCTGGATGATCCAGCTGCCCTGCAATGCCCATGGAGCTGGTTAAATCAAAATGGCCAAGCCATAGAACATCCACCCCGTCAACCGCAGCTATCTCCTCTACATTGGCAAGGCCGGTAGCGGTTTCAATCATCGCAATAACCAGAGTACGCCGGTTCGACATTTGCATAATCTCAATTGGATGGGCAGCACTGTAATCATCATGAGCAATCCCAAAGGCAGTGCCGCGCGCGCCTTGCGGCGGATAATAGGCCCGGCGTACCAAATCGCGGGCCTGCTCGGCCGTTTCCACCATCGGAACCATCACCCCATGCGCGCCAATATCCAGTACCTGACCAATCGTGTTGCCTTCAGTAGTTGGCACCCTGACCAATGGCGCGATATTTAACCCGCGACAGGCCGCCATCTGAACCTTTAAGGTTTCAAAACCGATACCGGTATGTTCCATATCATACATCAGGAAATCAGCCCCGGCCGAGGCAGCAATCGCCGGCATGCCAGCTGAGAAAAATTCAAACACCATCATGCCTGCCAAATGCCCTTTGGCAGCTTTCTGCTGCAGAATACCGCTTTTATGATCCAGGTTGGTTGTGGGGGTCATCTGTCTGTTCTCTCGGCGCTGAAATATACCTGATTACAGTCTGGCGGCGGGACAACAGGGTTGGCAAGCCAGAATATAGCTTTTGAAAAACTTTGCCCGAAGAATTCAGCTTCAAAGTCTGGCGCGGATGATGCCCCCCAACTTTAACCCGGCCAGCATCACCGCCAGAAACGGAAATATACCGGCAGGGTTCAGACCAATGCTGGCGATAACCGGACCTGGACATAAACCCGCCAGACCCCACCCCATACCGAATAGCACGCTGCCAATAACCAGCTTGCGATCAATTTGACGGGCTTCTGGCAGAGAAAATGTGCCTGCAAAAAGAGGCTTGGCAAAAAAAGACTGGGCAAATAAAGACTGGCCACGGCGCACACATAAAAAATATCCAGCGCCATTAACCAGAATTCCGCCAGCCATAACCAGCATCAATGACGGATCCCATAGACCAAAAATATCCAGAAAGCCGGCAACTTTGGCTGGGTTCAACATCCCCGCCAGCGCCAGACCCACCCCGAAAATCATCCCGGAAATCGCGGCGGATAAAAGTGCTAACCCCATCTTCGCTCCCCTAACACTAAACCTGATTTACACCACATGCCGCATAATAAAAACAGTCAGCACCCCGGAGAGTACAAACACCATAACCGCCACAAAAGATCGTAACGACAATCGCGAGAGACCACAAATTCCATGCCCGGAGGTACATCCAGACCCTATTGCCGTCCCTAACCCGACCAGTAATGCCGCCAGATAAAGCACCCCGCCTTGTGCGACCGCGACCGCCTGGATGGAATAGAGATCAAAAGAAATCAGCAATAAAGGCCCGGCAATAACGCCAAATACAAATGCCAGCCGCCAGAATAATTCAAACTGACCAGATGGCGGCAATAACCCTGCCAGAATACCGCTAACCCCCATGATGCGCCCTTTTGCAAGCATCAGGAACAGGGCCGCACCGCCAATCAATGCGCCGCCAAAAAAAGACAGCAGGGGCGTAAATTCAGCCCAATTTATCGTCATTTATCCCCCCTTAGCCCAGAGACTGGCACTTTCAGATAGACTGTTTCATTATCTTCAGCGGGCGGCATATGTCCGCCTCGCATATTTACCTGTATAGATGGCATAATCAGCTTTGGCATCGGCAGGGTGGCATCTCTTTTTTCGCGCATCGCCACAAAATCCTCTTCAGAAATGCCGCCGCCAATATGGATATTATGCGCCTTTTGCTCGCCAACTGTGCTGACATATTCCAGCGCCCGCCCATCAGGCATATAATCATGACAAACAAAGACCCGCATATGGTCTGGCTGTGCCAGAATTTTGTGAATGCTCTGGTAAAGGGTGCGGGCATCGCCGCCCGGAAAATCAGCGCGGGCAGTACCCCCATCTGGCATAAACAGGGTATCACCGGCAAAAATCGCATCACCAATTATATGCGCCATACAGGCCGGCGTATGACCAGGTGTGTGAATAGCTTGCCCCTGCAATTTGCCAATCTGATAGCTGTCCTGATCTTCCAGCAAGCGATCAAATTGGCTGCCATCGCGCTCAAAAACGGTGCCTGCATTAAAGACCTTGCCAAAAATTTTCTGCACGTCGACGATATGTTTGGATATGGCTATCGGCGCCCCTGTCTTTTCCTGTAAATAGGGCGCGGCAGACAGATGATCGGCATGTACATGGGTTTCTATCAACCAGTCTATAACCAGCTGTTTATCGTCAATATAGGCGAGTATTTGGTCTGCCAGCTGATAGGATAAATTGCCAGAGGCATAATCAAAGCCCAGCACAGAATCGATTATCGCCGCATGACGGGTCTGCGGATCTTGCACTACATAGCTGATGGTATGGCTATCTTCATCGAAAAATGCTTTAACGTCAGGGATATTCATATATGTCACCCTCATTCTGCTGTGAAATAAAACATCCTCTTTACAGGATGGCAGGCTATTCTTTTTTTGTAAAAGTTTTCTAGCACCAAACCAACATTATATCCGGTTCGCAAGACAGGAAAGGCGGCTTGCAAAAACCTGCCTCTAGCTATCTGGAAAATCCTGTGTTTTTTTGCGAAGCTGCTAGGCAGAGGGATCATGTTCTGCGGCCAGTTTTTCCCAGTTAAAGCTGACCCCAATTCCAGGTTCAGACGGGGCAAGTGCCAAATGATTTTCAAGCTGTAGCGGCCGGGTAGTATAGGCATCTATAGGGAAACTGTGAACCTCAATCCAGCCTGCATTTTGCTGTGCAGAGACCATGCTTACATGCAATTCCTGCATCCCATGGCTACATACCGGCATGCCATTTTCGCCAGCCAGCCTGGCAGCCTGCATCCAGCCGGTAATACCGCCGCAATTAGAGCTATCCGGCTGAAGGTAGGAAAGCCCGGCATAGTCGCAAGCCAGCTCAAACTCATGCAGAGTATGCAAATTCTCCCCCATGGCCAATGGACAGCCTGTAGCCTTGGCCAGACGGCCATAATCGGCATAAAGATCTGGCAACATCGGCTCCTCAAACCAAACGATATTATAGTCATTAAAAGCAGTGGCCGCGGCCAGCGCACGCTGATAATCAAGAGCATAATTAGCATCTACCATAAAGGCGATATCATCGCCTATCAGCTTGCGAACCGCCCGCACGCGTTCAATATCTTCTGCCAGATCCGGCTTGCCGACCTTGATCTTTACCGCATCAAACCCGTCTTCAAGATAGCCTTCAATACTGGCCAGCAATTTCGGCAGCGGATAATTCAAATCGATGCCGCCGCGATAGGCGCGGCATCTGTCAGACGCCCCACCCAGCATCTGATGCAAAGGTTTGCCGGCCTGCTTGCATCGCAGATCCCAAAGCGCAATATCCAGAGCCGATATCGCAAAGGTCGCAATACCGCCCCGACCAACATAATGGATATGGAAATTCATCCCCTCATAAAGCGCCTCTATATCGGTGCTATCGCGGCCTTGCAAATAGGGCGCCAGATCATGTTCGATCATCGCAACAATCGCATAACCACCCTTGCCACCTGTATAGCTATAGCCAGTGCCAGATAGCCCGTTATCCAGGGTGATGGTCGCACAAATCAATTCAAAATGCGTGTGATCACCATGCATCGCATCGCTAAGCACTTCTTTCAGGGGCAGGGCGAAGCGCTGGGCTGTAATGCGTTCGATCTTGCTCATTGCAAACCTCTTTTATCTACAGGCAGGGGCTGTCTGGTCTTTATTTTATACAAGGATAAATTTCTGCCGGGCAAATAATTTATGAGTATGCATTTACATCTATCTCACGTAGTGTTTTGGTGACTATTTATCTCGCAACAGGCATTGTTTTTACCTGTCTCAGCAAAAAGAGAATATTTATGACAGAACAGATGATTTCAGCGGCTTTTTACCGCGGTAACAAAACCTTCACCGTCGAGCAAATAAAAGCTGCCCAGCCCGGACCGGGCGAGGTTGCGGTGCGTATTGCCTTTTGCGGCATATGCGGCACAGATATGCATGTATATCATGGGAATATGGATGCACGGGTCGGGCATAACAGAGTCGTTGGCCATGAAATGTCTGGTACGGTGGCGGGTATTGGTGAGGGGGTAGACGGATTTACCCTTGGCCAAAAAGTTGTGGTGCGGCCGCTTGATCATTGCGGGGCCTGCCCTGCATGCGATGCTGGTCATACCCATATTTGTCATAAATTAAAATTTCTGGGTCTGGATACAGATGGCGCGATGCAGGAAATCTGGTGTGTGCCTGCCCATACCTTGCATCATTTGCCAGATGCGCTGCGTCTTGACCATGCCGCGCTGATAGAGCCGGTTGCGGTCGCCTGTCATGATGTTCGGCTGGCAGATCTGCAAGCTGGTGAAGATGTGGTGGTTATTGGTGGCGGGCCTATCGGCGTGCTGGTCGCTATGGTGGCACGAGATGCGGGCGGCAAGGTCGTGATATCCGAAGTCAATCCAAATCGGATCGAGATTGCCAAAAAGCTGGGCTTTGAGACTGTAAACCCTGCCGAACAGGATTTAGCGGGTACCATTTCCGAGATGACTTCGGGTAAGGGCGCAGATGTGGTGTTTGAGGTTTCCGGCACCCAAAAAGGGGTAGATGCCATGACCGCTATCGCCGCGACCAGAGCGCGTATCGTGATGGTAGCTATCCATGCCCAAAAGCCGGAAATTGATCTGTTCCAGTTTTTCTGGCGCGAACTACAGCTGCTAGGGGCACGTGTATATGAAGCCGCAGATTATGACAAGGCGATTGCCATCATCACCTCTGGCGGGGTTGATGCCGATACCATCATTACAGATATCAGCCCGTTAAGGGATATTCAGGCCGCTTTTGAAGCCCTTGATAGCAGCCCAACCGCGATGAAAAGCCTGATCAGAGTAGGAAATGAGATATGAGTATTCTAGACCAATTTAGCCTTGCTGGAAAAACAGCGCTGGTTACGGGGTGTCGGCGCGGCATCGGGCGCGGCATTGCCGAAGCGCTGGCACAAGCTGGTGCCGATATTATTGGTGTAAGCGCGTCACTGGAACCCTCTGGCAGCGATATTGAAAAAGCGGTCACGGCTTTGGGACGGAAATTCACCGCCCATTCAGTTGATTTTTCAGATCGCTCAGCGGTAGCTGGATTTTGCGCGCAACTAGCCACAGAAAATATTATCCCCGATATTCTGGTGAATAATGCCGGTACCATCAAACGCAAACCCGCCGCCGAACATGAAGATGAGCTATGGGATGAGGTGCTGGAAGTTAATTTAAACGCGCAATTTATCATCAGCCGGGAAATTGGCCGACATATGATTGCCAGAGGGTCGGGAAAGATCATTTTCACCGCATCGCTGCTGACCTTTCAGGGCGGTATTACGGTACCTGGCTATGCCGCCTCCAAAGGCGGGATTGGCCAGCTAACCAAGGCGCTAGCAAATGAATGGGCTGGCAAAGGGGTGAATGTTAATGCCATCGCACCAGGCTATATTGCCACTGACAACACCCAGGCCCTGCAGGATGACACCCAGCGTTATAATGCCATATTAGAGCGGATACCGGCTGGACGCTGGGGCACACCAGAAGATTTTGGCGGACCAGCGGTATTTCTTGCCTCGGATGCCTCGCATTATGTGCATGGGGAAATTCTGGTTGTAGATGGGGGCTGGATGGGGCGCTAGCCTGCTCACAGCTTTGCAAATTTACCAAAAAAGAGAGCCGCCCTCCCGATGTGAAAGGCGGCTTTTTGTGTGATATTAAGACAGGGTTAATAGGTCTCGGTCACAAAGCGTGTGGTCAGGAAAGCTTCCAGACCTTCAATACCACCCTCCGAGCCATAACCGCTGTGCTTTACCCCGCCAAACGGTGTTTCCGGCACGCTTACCACAGTTGAATTCACTGCCAGCAGACCTGTTTCCACATCATCTTTCAAACGCGAGATAAGAGCCGGATCCTCGGTAAAGGCATAGGCTGCCAATCCAAATGGCAAGCGATTGGCACGGGCCACAACCTCATCCACAGTCGCAAAACTATCAATAGGCGCAACCGGGCCAAATGGCTCATCATTCATAATCCGGGCATCATCGCCGACATTATCGAGAACGGTTGGGGCATAAAAACTGCCCTCACGGTTCAAACGGCTACCACCACGCAGCAAATTTGCGCCTTGTGCGACCGCATCCTGAACCAGACCATCCATCACATCAATCCGGCGATCGGCAATAAGCGGGCCCATCGTGACGCCCTCATCCATACCATCACCGATATTCAGCTTGTCCACTGCAGATACAAAAGCATCGACAAACTGCCCATGCACAGATTTCTGGACTAAAAAGCGGGTCGGCGAGACACAGACCTGACCTGCATTTCTGAATTTACCTGCCACGGCGATTTGTGCCGCTTTTTCGATATCAGCATCTTCAAACACCATTACCGGCGAATGGCCGCCCAATTCCATGGTGCATTTGATCATATTTTCAGCCGCCAGCTTTTGCAGGTGGATGCCCACAGGCACACTGCCGGTGAAAGACAGCTTGCGCGGAATAGGAGACGCACACAGATGTTCAGAGACTTCTGCTGGCACGCCAAATACCATATTTACCGCCCCATCTGGTACCCCTGCCTCTGTCAGGGCACGGGCAATCGCAATTGCAGTACCGGGTGTTTCTTCACTTGGCTTGATGATAACCGAACAGCCCGCTGCCAGCGAGCCGGCAACTTTACGCACAACATTCAATGCTGGAAAGTTCCATGCAACAAAGGCGATAACCGGGCCAACCGGATCTTTTCTGACCGTTTGTGTCATGCCCGCCATACGCGGCAGAACAGTGCGCCCATAGACCCGCTTACCTTCTTCGCCGTACCAGCGGATGATATCGATCGCCACGCCAAGTTCCAGCCTGGCCTCGACCAGCGGCTTACCCATTTCTTTGGTCAGGTTTTCCGCCACCTCATCAAAGCGATCTTCGAGTATCCGGCAAGCCTTTTCCATAATTTTCTGGCGGTTTAATGCGGTTTCTTTACGCCATATCTGATAGGCTTTTTCACTTGCTGCCAGCGCTTCATCCAAATCTGCGGTACTGGCATGGGGCAGCTGGCCTAAAACCTCGCCAGTGGCAGGATTATATACAGGCTCGGTCTTTCCCTCGGAACCCTGGCGCCATTGGCCATTAATCAACAATTCTAATTTTTCATACATGAATTTATCTCCTCAAAATTCAAAAAATACTATCCAGAATCACATGAATATTAAAAGCGTATCCCTTGCCCTACAGATTAATTTTCGGCGGCGGCACACAAATCTGATCATAGGCATAACGTGTTTTGATCTTATCATCAAAGGCAAAAATATCGAGCATAGCTTCATAGCCCGCAGAAGTGATGTCAATAGGGCCCTGCCAGCACCCAAGCTTTTGATAGCTGGCGATACAATCTGCCAAAACCGCTTCATCAATTGCGGGGAAAAGCGGCTTTTGGGCAGCGGCAATCTCTGCTGCCGGGGTTTCAGCCAAATAGGCCTTCGCACGAGCAAAGGCTCTGGTAAAGGCCAGCGCCCTGTCGCTGTCTAAAAATTCCGGGGTAGAGGCAAGGCTGGAAAATGCACAGGCGCCAATTGCGGTTCCAAGGGCGGCCACAACAACCCCTTGCCCATCTGCCTGCAATTGTTGCGGGGCCGGGCCTTGCTGGTGGATATAATCCCCCTTGCCAGCCCGAAAGGCCGTATCCATCTCTGCCCCGTTGCCAGCGTCAATGATATTAATTTTATCCATATCAATACCGGCCTTGTGACAGGCATAGGCAAACATCGTCATCGGCTGGCCACCATGATGCACCAATACCTTTGCCCCCTCCAGCTTATGCCAGTCAAAGCTATAATCAGCCTCGCGGGCGGTCATAAAAAAGCCATCTGTTCCATTGATTTGTGCAAAATGAACACAGCCCGGATGCTCGCCCTTATTCAGGCTGGTAAAGCCTTGCGAGATGGTAGATTGCACCACATCTGCGGTACCGTTTTTCAAGGCTTCTATCGCGCTGACACCAGGGGCAGCAACGCTCCATTCAAAATCCAGCCCTTCCTCAGCCAGAAACCCGCCAGTCATTGTAGAGATGAGCGGCGAGTAAAATGCGGAAAAAAGGGTGAATTGGATGCTGACTTTTGCCATGCCTATGCACTCTCCGATTTTGAAAAATGGTGGTCTAGTCAGGTGGGGTTATAAAATGAAATGCGTTCCTCAAAATAATACTCTACCTATAATCTTTCATTCTGCCAAATTAATTCCAAAATGACGCTGAAATCTGTTTGGCAATTAACAGAACATTGCGCACAAGACCAGATAGCATAGCAAGATAGCTAGCCTGTTATATGGGGCCAGAGTGAGGTGGACAGAAAAAGGCGCCCAGAAAAGGTATGGGCAATAGCGTTGCCTGCCTAACGGGCAGCGCTATCCTCCTGCAACTGGTTTAAATTGCATCTGGCTTGCCACATGGTAACACATGGCGCGCATTTGCCTGTTGCCGGACGCCGGGCCCGATAGGCTGGATGCCGGCGACACCCTTCTGCCAGAATCTGTAAAAGGGCAATTTTGTCTTTCAGGTCTTTTATCCTTTTTTCAGTCATTTTTTCTCCTGTGCTATCTACTCCTGGCGTGAATAACAAACAGCCCTGCGGGTGCAAGCCGAACAGGTAATTGCCCCACAACATTCAGGCTGATAGGCTGACGGAAATATATTTGTACACAGGATTACCGCCATGACAAACACCGGCTCTTTTTCAATTCCCGCCACCATGCAGGCTATGGTGACGATGGGGCATGGTGATATGAGCCAGATGGTGTTTCAGGAAAGCTGGCCCTGCCCAACCCCGGCAGCTGGCGAAGTATTGATACAGGTCGGGGCATGCGGGCTAAATAATACAGATGTTAACACGCGCGCTGGCTGGTATTCCAAGGCGGTAAGCGGGGCGACTACCGCGAGCGGGCATGAAACGATTGATGAGAATGACCCGTCCTGGGGCGGTGCACCTATCACTTTTCCGCGTATTCAGGGCGCAGATGTATGTGGCAAAATTGTTGCTGTTGGAACAGGAGTTGACCCGACACGGCTGGGCCAGCGCATTTTAAGTGATTGCTGGTTGCGGGATCCGGATGAGCCAACAAATAAAAATAAAACAGGCTATTTTGGCTCGGAACGTGATGGCGGCTTTGCGCAATATACTGTTATGCCGGACCGCAATGCAATCGCGGTAACCTCCCCTCTTTCCGATGCAGAATTAGCGACCTTTTCCTGCTCCTATTCTACCGCAGAAGGCATGCTAGGCCGGGCACAGGTCAGCGATAAAGATACTGTGCTAATCCCCGGCGCTTCTGGCGGCGTTGGTAGCGCGCTGGTACAGCTGGCAACCTATCGCGGGGCGCGGGTCATTGCGATGACCAGCCAGGGCAAGGAAGCTGAGCTGATGGCGCTGGGCGCAGACAAGGTCGTGCCACGTGCCGCTATCTCGGCAGGTGAGGCACTGCCTGCGGCTTTGGCAACCGCATTGGCGGCAGAAAATATCACCGTAATAGCAGATGTGGTTGGCGGGCCAGCCTGGCCTGCATTACTGGATTGTCTGCAGCGCGGCGGGCGCTATACCTGTTCTGGTGCGATAGCTGGACCAATGATAGAGCTGGATTTGCGTACCCTGTATTTGCGCGATCTGACCTTTACAGGATCAACGGTTATCGACCTTGATATAATGCCGCGTTTGGTCAGCTATATTGAAGCAGGCGTGGTAAAGCCATTACTGGCAGCGACATATCCGTTGGCAGAATTACATCAGGCACAAACAGAATTCATCGCCAAAAAACATATTGGCAATATCGTCGTATGCCCCTGATGGATACATAAAACTGTTCTGAATTTAACCTGTTATCTGTAGAATCACCTTGCAGCCTATGCCTTTAAGAAAGCTGATTTGCCGATAACCCGTCTTTTATGCCGGTAAAAGCTGTATCGCTATTAGTCGCTGGCCTGAAAGGAAAACTGTTAATTTTTTCAACGGCTAGCAACAGAACAGGCGTAGCGCCCGGCATTTACATTCAGCATTTGAATATTACTAACAAAGATAAATCTGTTGGTGTTCTTTGTTTGCTGACGTAGGCTTTTGTCAGGAACAGTGGAGGTATATATAATGTCGATCGCCCTTGCGCCCCGACCCGCCAATGAAGCGCGCCGTGCACAGGCGGCCGTGCGAACAGGCCTGGTGGCAAACCCCAAACCTGAATTATTCCAGATATATTGCGACCTTGCCAAAGACCTTACCGGATTTGATAGCGCTACTTTTTCCCTGTTCGATGGAGAGATGCAATGCGGCATAGCCGCTACCGGTAAAGATGGTTTTGTTTCCGGAAATAAGGGGATGCGCGATGTTAATAATATCTGTTCCTATGTTCTGTTAAATTCAGACCCGTTATTAATGCCAGATTTACGCGAGGACCCGCATTGGAAAAATCATCCTAAAATTCTGGATGGCAGCGCGGTCTGGATAGGCTATGCAGGGTTTCCGGTGATTAACCGGGATAATTATGCACTTGGCACCTTATGTATGTTACATAAATCGCCGCGTGCAATTGCCGGCGAAATGGTACCGCTTATCGAAAAAATCACAAAAAATATTGCCTTTTTGCTGGATTTGCAAACAGAACAGAAACAGCTGACCTCGGCTAAAATGCTGGATGCGTTGCAAGCATTTCAGCAACATTATCCGGAATTGAATATTCATGATTTTAAGTATTTTCTTTCTGTTTCAGCAGAGCTGTCAGCTGAATCTGCGCATCTTGAAGGGCTGATGGCAAATGGTTTGGTAGCGCTGGTACATGGGCAGCTGCAACTGACAGACGCCGGACGTAATTTACAAGAAGAAATGAAAATCCAGCCGCGCCCCCTCAACAGGTTAAAGGTCACCGGGCAAGATGGGGCCTCCATGCTGGATAATATGCTTTCAGAATTGAATTAAGCTATGTATGCAAAAGTTTATAATTTGAAATTTCCGTCTGTTGCCGAGGCAAAAATTGCCGCCTCCTATTTTTCGGACAGTTTTGGAAAATTGATTGTAACCTGTAATATGCAGGCGCTGAATATTTCGCTTGGGCAATGCGGCAGTGTCACGATCCAGACAAAATTTCTGAACAGCGATGACTTACGAAAATTTGAACGAAGTGCCAAAACCACGCTGGAGGAGCTGAAAGATTCTCTTGCCTATTCTGAAAATCATTATGTTGGCGTGTTTGTCTATGCCTATGAAGCTGAAGCTACCGACACCAGCATCACCGTAAATTAACCTGCCTGATCAATTGAAAGCTGGCTATGCCAGGCTGGCCTGCTAGGCTATAATCAGGGCTGATGTGACTCTATTAAAGTGATATAAGAGCTGGTGATGACAGACGCCAAACAAGCAGGGTGCTATTGGTGGGAAGAGGCCCCGCCCCAGGCCACAGAAAAGGCTGGCTGGCCTGCCCATACAGAGATTGCGATTATTGGCTGCGGCTTTGCCGGGTTATCGGCGGCGATTACATTGGCCAGAGCCGGGCGGCAAGTCGCCATCTTTGAAAAAGAGGCGATAGGCTTTGGCGCATCTACCCGTAATGGCGGGATTACCAGCGGCAATATCCGCTATAGCCATGCCCAGCTGTCCAAACGTTTTGGCCCTGATAGGACAATAGCTTTTATGGATGAGGCGGTTGCCGCCAGAGCCGCGCTTTATCATTTTATCAAAGATGAGAATATCGAGTGTGACTTTCAGCCCAATGGCCGCCTGGTCGGGATAAGCAAACCCTTTGATGCAGACGCCCTGCTTGCAGAGAACACCGCCTTTGCCAAGCGATATGGCATTACTCCGCTATTGGTGCAAGGGGAGGAATTACATAGCTATATTGGCTCTGCTGCATATCGGGCAGGTCTGTATCGCCCGGATATAGCCGGCATTCACCCTGCCAAGCTGTTGCATGAAAAACTTCGTCTGGCCCGTGCGGCTGG
>JBMZFK010000030.1:0-19919 GCA_049615365.1 Puniceispirillaceae bacterium (SeqCode) | reverse complement strand
CGGCCAGCAAGCTGCCCTGATTGTCTCGCTGTTATTTGGGTTTGATTCGCTACGCCGAATTTTTGGGGTAGCAGACCTAACCCGCCATGACCAAAAAAATTGCATCATCATCTAGTGCATATTTTGCGAGAATTAATGCGGGGCTAGCCGGGTATTATCTGTCCTGAAATTCTATTGGCTAAACGGTTTAGGACTGGGCAGAAAGGGCTGTCTCCAGCGCGTCCACCACCTGCATTTGTGTGTGTTTTTCAAGATAGGGATGCATTGGCAGTGCCAGAACATCACCTGCCATTGCCTCGGTACGGGACAAGCCAGATAGCGTTACCGGATAACGCTGATAAACTGGCTGTGTATGCATCGGCCGCGGGTAATAAATAGCGGTTGGAACCCCTTTTTCCTTCATCGCTGATTGCAGGGCTGTTCGGTCGGTGCCATGTGGCAGGCGGATAACATATTGTGCCCAGCTAGAACTAGCCCCAGGGGCTAATTTGGGGGTACGTACAATATCTTCCAACAGATTGTGATATTGCTCGGCGACCTGTTGGCGCTTTATCAGCTCATCATCAAAGATTTCCAGCTTCGCCAATAGCACCGCTGCTTGCATCGTATCCAGTCTGGCGGTCATGCCGATATGCACATTTTCATATTTGTCGTGCCCCTGGCCATGAATGCGGCAGGCACGTGCGATTTCAGCTATGGTATCATCTGCGGTAAAGATTGCCCCGCCATCCCCATAACAGCCAAGCGGTTTTGCAGGGAAAAAGCTGGTAGCGGTAACCGCCCCGAATTGCCCGATAGCCGTGTTATTCCAGCTGGCCCCAAAGCTTTGCGCGGCATCATCAAGTAACCATAATCCATGCTGTTCTGCGAAGGCTGAGAGAGCAGGCAAATTTGCCGGCTGACCAAACAGGCCAACTGCCATAATACCAACCATGTTCAGCCCGGCTTTTTTGCCCGCTGCCAGCGCCCCTTCAAGCTGTTCTGGATCAAGGTTAAAGCTGGCCTCCTCGACTTCGGCAAATACTGGCGAGGCACCTAGCACAGCGATAGCCTCAGCGCTGGCGGCAAAGGTAAAGCTTGGCACAATAATCCCGTCGCTGGGGCGAACACGCAGACCCAGCAGGCCAAGGATAAGCGCATCTGTTCCAGATGAGCAGCTGATAGCATGCACACCCTCAAGGCGAGCAGATAAGGCTGTTTCCAGCTCGCCTACTTCCTGTCCCATTATATAGTCGCCTCTATCCATCACCTTTTGCAGGCGCGTATCCAGCAAGGGGCGGATACGGGATTGCTGGGCAGCAAGGTCGATAAAAGGAATATTCATGGACAAAAGTCTCCGCTAGCAGCTCAAGAGCCAGAATGGCCAATGTGATCGGCGCGACCGGTATGATTGGTCATCTCAAAGACCTCTCGCATCTCTTCCAGAACCTGTTGCACCGCGACCCCTTCTGCGCCATTAGTCAGGGCAGGCATGCCGGTTTCGCAGGTATGTGCAAAGGCGCGCACCTCCTGTTTCAGAGGCTCATCTTCTGCAACAGGCAGGTAATTTGGGCTGGCTCTTTCAACCACAAACAGGCTGCCTGCTTGCGTTATATGATCCGAGAATAAGGTCAGCTTTTCCGACCAGGGTTTGGTATCATCAAAAACCAGTGACCCGGACTGCCCGGTTACAGTTAAACGATGTTCTTTAATCGGGCTAAGCCAGCTGGTATTCATGCCAGCGGTAATGCCATTGGCAAATCCAAGCCCGGTTGCCAGCATATCTGCAACGCCAGGCGTGATATGTGCAGCGCCATGACAGCTAACCGTTTCTGGCTGACAGCCTGTCAGGGCAAGGATAAGCGAGAGATCATGCGGGCATAAATCAAACAGCGCAGATTCGGTATTGCGAATACGGCCCATCGCCAGGCGGTTTGCCTGAATATGCCGCAGCTTGCCAATGGCGCCATTTTCAACCTGCCGCAATAATTCCTTAAACACTGGATGATAGCGGATAAGATGACCAACCATCACCTCGCGGCCATTTTCCAGCGCGGCAGCATTAATATTTTTTGCGGCTGCCAGCGACAATGCCATAGGCTTTTCAATAAACACATGTTTGCCAGCTTGCAGCGCCGTGATTGCCAGCGCTTCATGGGCAGCGGCAGATGCAGATATCATGATGCCAGCTATATTTTTATCTGCACATACCGCATCAAAATCCAGTACCTGACAGGAAAAACTGGCGGCAAATTCGCCTGCCCGTTCTTTATGCCTGTCCACAACACTATGCAACAGGCCAAGACTGGCACAATTGCGGGCGATATTGCGCCCCCACATCCCGCATCCCACAACGCTAATCTGAATATTTTTTGCTGCCTGCATAAAGGTTTTTAATCCGCCGGTATGGTCAGGGGCCAGCCCTGAAATTTGCATATTAGCTCCTTGCTTAATTAGCCAGCCTTGCCGGGTCAATAGTTGCATTTTGTTACATTTCTTGATTGTAACAGTCACGCCTGAGCAGCACCGCATTTTGGCAGCGCATGCGCGGTGCTTGCAGAACAGAAAACTATGCTTATATCTGATCAGGCACCCGCATGATGTGGGCGATATGACCCGTGACCGATTATGCCTAAAAGGAGGGGCTGTGGGATGGATGCCTCATCAACCTATCAGGACAGTTTACCTGTAACTTCTGACCAGCTATTGCAGCAGCTAGATGAACAGGGGCTGAGCTATATGCGGATTGAACATATCCCGTTGCGCACTGTTGCAGATTCAAAACAGGTCAGAGATGGCTTTCTTACCGCAGCCGAAGGGGGCGGGCATATTAAAAACCTGTATCTGCGCGATAAGAAAAAGAATAATTATCTGGTGGTGTTGCAAGAAGATGCTGACCTGGATTTAAAATGGGTTGCAGAAAAGATCGGTGCCAATCGCCTGTCCTTTGGCTCAGCTGACAGATTGCTGGAATGTCTGGGCGTGCGCCCTGGTGCGGTAACGCCCTTATCTATGGTAACAGGCAGGGACCATCAGGTGCGCCTAATCATGGAGGCCAGCTTGCGCCGCAAGACCTTATTATATATGCATCCGCTGGTAAATGACCGCACGCTCGGCATGGCCCCGGCACAATTAGAGGCCTTTTTGGATAGGCTGAACGCTGATTATCGCTGGATCGATTTCGGCGAATAACCCATAATGCCGAAGAAAATGTAGGGTGCTGCCGCAGGTCTTTGCGGTTATCGGCCTGAAATTTGAAAAAAGAAAGTAAACGGATGGAACAATTAATTGCTGGGCAAAATACAGGCGATGTCATTGATGTCACTATGGACAATTTTATGGCAGAGGTGGTGGAGGCCAGTAAGACAAAGGTGGTGTTGCTGCAATTCTGGGCGCCCTGGTGCGGGCCATGCAAACAGCTAGGGCCAGTTTTGGAAAAAGTTGCCGCCTCTTACAGCAATGTTCGGGTTGCCCGCGTCAATATTGATGAAAATGAAGCGCTGGGTCAGCAAATGCGGGTACAGTCTGTTCCGGCTGTCTTTGGGGTGGTTGGTGGCCGGCCGGTTGAAGGGTTTACCGGCGCACAGCCAGAATCAGCTTTGCGGCAATTTGTTGAAAAGCTGGTAGCGCAAGCCCCGGGGGCAGCAGATATCCTGCCGCTTATTGAAGCTGGCCGTGCGGCCTTGTCAGAACGTCAGGGCGACGCTGCATTGATGCAGTTTCAGCAGGCTCTGGCCATGCAGCCAGATTCTCTGGATGCGCTGTCAGGTATGGTTCGGGCTCTGGCCTTGATGGGGGAATTAGAAAGCGCCCGCGAAATTCTGGATAGTCTGGATGAAGATCGCCAAGCGCGCCCGGAAATGCAGGAAGCTATTTCGGCTGTAGAGCTGGCTGAAAAATCAGGGGAAAGCGCAGGGGAAACCGCTCCGCTTCGTGCCGCAATAAACGACAATCCCGATGATCTGCAAGCGCATCAGGATCTTGCCCTTGCTTTGTATGCGGCAGGTGAAACCGCTGAGGCAATGGAAGTGCTTCTGGCCTCTATCAAAAAAGATAAGGACTGGCAGGAAGGCGCCGCCCGTACACAGCTTTTTGAGATATTCTCGGCACTTGGGCCAATGGATGCTGGTGTCATGGCCGCGCGCCGGAAATTATCTACCTATCTGTTTTCCTAAGGCAGGCTATTTTCTTTCCTGAAAACTGGCTTATATCGAAAAGCATCACTCGGTGATTTTTCGCCATTTCGGGTGATGCAGGGTGAGTATATGTTTTTTGCTTGCCGATTAATGGTAGCTAAGAATTCCGGGGAGACGCCGCGCTATGGCGACAACAAGAGGGCCGTTTGAGCCTGAATTTTCTGAATTACCCAGACGGATACCTGTCTTTCCGTTGCCTAGCGCGCTGTTATTACCGGGCGGCAAATTGCCGTTGAATATTTTTGAGCCGCGCTATCTGGCCATGGTTCGCGATTGTTTAATCCAGCCACATCGGCTTATTGGCATGATCCAGCCGCGCGCAGATGAAGAAGATAATCTCTATGATATTGGCTGTGCCGGCCGGATCAGCAATTATGGCGAGTCAGATGATGGCAGGTTGCTGATCACCCTGTCCGGAACCTTGCGGTTTCGTATTCTGGATATCGAGGAAGTAGGCGATGGCTATAAGATGGCCACGGTATCCTGGACAGATTTCAAAATGGATTTGATGCCAGATGAGAGCAAAATTGACAGAGCCATTCTAATAGAAAATTTACGCCATTATTTTGAGCTCAAAGGCTATTCAGCGGATTGGGAGCATATCGGTAATTGCGAAGATGAAAGGCTGGTCACGACCCTGTCGATGATTTGCCCATTTGATGTAGCGGAAAAACAGGCATTGCTGGAATGTCCTGATTTAAACCAGCGGGCAAAATTACTGATTGCTATTCTAGAAATGGCAAGTCATGCTGATGATGATGAAAACACCGCCAAACATTAATGCCAGCTCAGATATTTCTGTAGCCAGGGCAGCCTCCAGCTTGCCAGGGGTCTCTGCTGAACTTCTGACTGTTTTGGTTTGTCCCCTGACTCGCTCCGGGCTCATTTATGATAAACAAGAGGCCCGCCTTATCAGTCTGCAAGCCAGGCTTGCTTATCCGATTAAAGGGCAGGTGCCGATTATGCTGGAAGAGGCCGCACAGCCCTTAAGCGAAAAAGAAGAGGCGCGATTTGCAAAAAATCTACCGCCACCATCACCTACCCTGTTGCGGTCCTCATCGCCTCCTAGACAAGTGTAGCCTTCTGACAGGTAAAGAGACAGGATATTCACATGGCAGAACAAAATTCATCACAGGTTTGGCCAATAGAAGTACGCTGCTCAGAAGGCCGAGATCAGCTTTCTATTCGATTTGATAATGGCGACGAATTTAGCCTTTCAGCCGAGCTATTACGGGTAGAATCCCCCTCGGCTGAAGTTCAGGGTCATGCCGCTGCGCAGAAAAAAACGCCGCGCAATAAACAGGATGTTACTATCGCCGAAATGGTTCCGGTGGGAAATTATGCCCTGCGGTTGGTATTTAGCGATGGCCATGATACCGGTATTTTTAGCTGGGCTTTGTTACATGATTTCGGAAAGAATGCCGACACATTAATGACCGCCTATCAGCAGCGTGTTGCCGACGGCGCCCCGGAATAACCATCGCTTAATGCAGGCTAGCTATGCAGTTTTCCTGAAAAAAGAGGGGCCGGGGACAAGGTGCCGCCCATAGCGATATTGCTGATCCGATGGCGCAGGGCTGTTCGCCCTAAAATGGCCATACCCGCCGCACCAAGTGCGGTCAGCGGCCCCCGCTTTCGCGATAACATGCGATCCAGGATTTGAGTTACCCCTGTCAAGGCCAGGATTTCGGCATTTCGCCGGTTTTGATAGGCAGTTGTCACCGATATATGTCCAGCTGACAGGCCGCGCTGACGGGCTTGTTGCAGGCAATCAAGCAAAACAGCGGCATCTCCCAGGGCCAAATTATATCCCATCCCTGCCAGCGGGTGAAGGGCATGTGCTGCATCCCCTGCGAGAACAAATCCTTCGGCAACACGTTTGCGAACAAATACCGGCCGCAATGGCCAGACCAGCCGCGGGGAACAAACGCTTAAATCGCCAAGATTATTCCCAAAGCTGGCCTGCAATGCGGCGTTAAAATCAGTATCTTCCAGAGCAAGGATTTCACGAGCTTTGCTATCTGAAACGGTCCAAACGACCGAGGCCTGATGGCTGTTAGTGGCCATCAGGGCCAGCGGCCCCTCAGGGCAGAAAATCTGCCATGCGGTATGATTTATTGCGCGGCTAGTCTGGATATTGGTGACAATGGCGGTCTGGCCACGATCCTGTTTTTTTGCCTGCAGGCCAGCTTGCGCGCGAAGCGGGCTGGCAGGGCCATCACAGGCGATTAGAAGATCACATTCCCACTGCTGGCTGGTATCGGTTTCTATCTGGCAAGGGCTGGCCGGGGCAGTGCGGGTTATTTTACAGGCCTGGCGCGGTACATTTTTTGTTAGCGGTTCCAGCGCGTCTTGCAGCTTTTGATTATCAACCACATATCCCATTGGCGGCGCATCAGAGGCAAAATGCAGGGGCCATGGATGTGAATTTTGGGGAGCATCCTTTTGGGTGTGTTTATATCCATCCTGATGCTGGTCAGAGGCAGATTTGCGGGGATGCTGGTGGGAAATTTCCACATGAATATCGGTAAGTGGCCAGGCATGTTCGCCCAGCCGGTCCCACACCCCTAATGTTTCCAGCATTTTCTTGCCGGCATGGTGAAGGGTTGTTGTGCGGGTATCCTTGTGCTGGCGCGCATCTGGTTCTGCCCCGGAAAACCAGACAAAATCATAACCGGAATGTTGCAGAACAGCGGCCATCATATAGGTGGTCAGCCCGCCCCCTACCAAGGCGATATCTGTTCTTTTTGTGGGCTGATGGGTCATCATCTATGCCGAGGCTTTCCTGATAATTTTTATCGCTATATCTGCCAGTTCTGGCAGATTTGTATCTGTGGTTAGCTGCAGGGCATGGCATCCGGCACGCTCGCCTGCCTGCATATCAGACAGCTTATCTCCTATCATAACCGACGCGCCGAGGTCTATCTGCCATTTCTGCGCCAGGGTTTCCAGCATGCCTGGCTCGGGTTTGCGACAGCTACAGGGCTGTGCCAATTCTGCTATCACCGCTTCTGGATGATGCGGACAAAAAGCAATATCGGTAATCTGAATACCTTCAGTTCTTGCCTGCTCTTGTAGATGATCATGAAAGGCGTGCATCTGGGCAAGTGTAAACAGGCCTTTGCCAATGCCGCCCTGATTGGTGGCAATAAAGATAGGAATATTTTCGGTATGCAGACGCAGCAAGGCAGATATCGCCCCGTCCATCCACTGGAAATCGGCAATTTTATACATATAGCCGGTATCTTTCACCAGCGTATCGTCCCTATCAAAAAAAACAGCGCCGATTGTCATGCCTCTACCCCTATTGCTTTTGCCCCTTTCAGGTATTTTTTGATGTGCTTTCCTGCCGCCGATCTGTTGCTCCGGCTCGTTGCTTGGTTTAGAGTGTGACCATCAGCTATGCAGGACATAAATTTAGCTCTTTTTTTCATGGATTCTACTATTTATGCTTAATCCCGATTTTTCAATCTTCAATGACAATATGTTTGTTCAGGTCAGGAAGATATTAGACCCGCTGCGCATCAAGGCAAATTTATCTCCGTTGAATTTAACGATAGGAGAGCCGCAATCACCGCCACCTGCCTGGTTGAATGAGGTGCTGGAAAAGGAATCCAGAAACTGGCAAGCCTATCCAAAAGCATTTGCCGATCAACAGTTTCTAGACGATCTTTCAGTTTATTTTGAGACCCGTTTCCCATCGGTGGCAGGAAAATTTGCGCTTGCTGACCATATTGTGCCGGTTCCCGGAACCAGAGAGCCGCTTCATTTTCTGGGCTATTGTGTAAAAGGCTCAAAAGAAAATAGCGCCGCTCTGGTCAGCAATCCATTTTATCATGCGTGGCGCACCGGGGCGCTGGCTTCTGGTGGTGAAATTCTGTATGTGAACGCCACTGCTGAAAATCATTTTCTGGCTGGTTTGGATCAGATAGATGAGGTGGCGCTGGCACGTACAAATATTGTCTATTTGTGCAATCCCACCAACCCGCATGGCGCGGTAGCCAGCTCGGCCTATATCGAAACCGCTATTCGTCTGGCGCGCCGGCATAATTTTTTACTGGTTATGGATGAATGCTATATTGATATCTGGCGCCATAATAAACCGTTAAGCGCACTGGAAGTTGCGGCCGGCATGGTTGGTGAAGGGGGCTCGGATAACGATATATTTGCTAATTTGGTGGTGTTGAATTCGCTATCAAAACGATCCAATGCGGCAGGGCTTAGGGCCGGGTTTTTATGTGGCGACAAACAGCTTATAGCAGCCTATAAACAGCTGGTGGCCAATGGTGGCGCGCTGGTGCCAACGCCTCTGTTGCATACGGCGGGCGCGCTCTATCGTGATGATGCTCATAACCAGCAGATACGCGCCCATTATGATAAATCTTTTGACCTGCTTAGCCAGCATCTGGATATACAGGTTCCAGATGGCGGGTTTTTTCTGTGGCTGGGCGTGCCGGATAAATTGCATGGCGATGACCAGCTACTGACAGCTGAATTATATCAGCACACGGGTATCAGTTCGGTTCCGGGATCGGTAATGGCCACTACCAGCCAGCAAATAAATCCGGGTGCAGGCTATATCCGGCTGGCGATTGTTCATGATCACGAAACCATCAATGAGGCGGCAAGGCGACTTGCCGCATTTTTATCCAGCCTATGATTGAAACAGCTATTGAAACAGCCGATGAATGATATTGACGACAAAACCCCTTTGATGTCCGATCGCTTGCAGCGATTTTTGTGGCACCGGCTGTTTGAAATTGGCGGGCTGGCTATTTTTGTGGCTGGGCTTTTGCTGGCGGCTATCCTGATCTCTGCCAATAGTCAGGATCCCTCTTTTAATACCGCTTCTGGCCAGGAGGTGCATAATCTTCTGGGCCCGCTTGGCGCTGAATTTGCGACATTATTATATGATGGTTTTGGTATTATTGCCGGGCTATTATCCCTGATCCTGCTGGTCTGGGGTCTGCGCATCATGATGCAAAAACATCTTAAACGCTGGCGCTTGCGGTTGCTGGGATTGCTGGTCTCCCTGCTATGCCTTAGCGCCGGGACACATGGCTTGCTGGCACCGATACAGGCGACCGCTGATGGCGGCATGACAGGCAGATTGATTTTTGAAGCGATTATCCCGCTTGCTGGCCAGATAAGCTGGCCAGAATGGGTACCGCTTCGTGTCCTGATAGCCAGCCTATTTACCATATTCGGGACAGGTATCTATATCTGGTCATCTGCTGTCAGCTATCGTCATATAGCGCGCTCTGTTGGTCTGGCGCGGCATCTTCGCCGGCTAGTACCAGCTTTGCCCAAGCCAGCTTTATCCGGGACAGACACACCTGTTACGGCTGCCGAGAAACCGAAAAAGAAAAAGCGGAAATCTGCAGCACCGCGAAAAGAGCCGGTTATTCTGGATACAGGTCTGGCCGAAGAGATGGCAGATACAGGCGAGGGGAAAACAGCGGCCTCCAAGCCCAGGGCGCAGACAGCCTTTGATTTTCAGGGCGATGGCCGGTTCAAGCTGCCCCCGTTAAAGCTTTTGAAAACGCCGCCCAAAGCCGGATCGGATCCGGATAATGACGAGCTGAATGATAACGCATCGCGCCTCAAACAGGTTCTGGAAGATTTTCGAATTCAGGGAGAAATAGACGAGGTGCGCTATGGCCCGGTCGTCACCCGCTACGGGCTTAACCCGGCTCCCGGAACCAAATCCCAGCGCGTTATTGCGCTGGCTGATGATATTGCGCGTTCAATGTCGGCATTGGCGGTACGGGTAGCGGTTGTGCCTGGTCAGAATGTTATCGGGATTGAGCTGCCAAATGATATGCGCGAGACGGTGTTGCTACGGCATATTCTTGATCATCCCGATTGGGCAGCGGAAAGCGGGAAACTACCGCTAGCTCTGGGCAAGGATATTGCCGGCGGCCCGGTGATAGCTGATCTGGCCAGAATGCCGCATTTGCTGGTGGCAGGTACCACAGGTTCCGGTAAATCAGTCGGGATTAACGGGATGATTTTATCGCTGTTATATCGCTATCGTCCCGAAGAATGCCGACTGATTATGATCGATCCCAAAATGCTGGAACTATCTGTTTATGATGGTATTCCGCATCTGCTGACGCCAGTGGTAACCGACCCGTCAAAGGCGGTGATGGCTCTGAAATGGGCGGTGCGCGAGATGGAAAACCGGTATCGCAATATGGCCAAGATGGGGGTTCGCAATATTGATGGATATAATGAAAGGCTGGCCGAAGCGCGTGATAAGGGGGAGATGCTAACCCGGCGTGTTCAAACCGGATTTGATCCGGAAACGGGCAAGCCGGTCTTTGAAGAAGAAATTCTGGATCTCGCACCGCTTCCCTATATTGTTGTGCTGATCGATGAAGTTGCCGATTTGATGATGGTCGCTGGCAAAGAGATTGAAGCAGCGGTTCAGCGCCTTGCACAAATGGCACGCGCAGCAGGTATCCATGTGATTATGGCAACACAACGACCTTCTGTGGATGTCATTACTGGCACCATCAAGGCGAATTTCCCTACCCGAATTTCCTTTCAGGTGACCTCCCGCATTGATAGCCGCACGATATTGGGGGAACAGGGGGCTGAACAATTGCTGGGGCGCGGTGATATGCTGTTTATGGAAGGCGGCGGGCGTATTGTGCGGGTACATGGCCCGTTTGTAGATGACCGTGAAGTTGAAGAGGTTGCAAATTTTTTGCGCCAGCAGGGTGAGCCAGAATATAATGAAAGCGTGACCGAAGAAACAGAGGCCGCCGATGCCCCCCTAGCAGCTGGTAATGGCGGCGCGGCGGCGGCAAGTGGAAACAGCCTGTATGATGAAGCGGTTGCGCTGGTAATACGCGAGCAAAAAGCCTCTACCAGCTTTGTCCAGCGGCATTTAAAAATCGGCTATAATAGAGCGGCCACCTTGATCGAGGAAATGGAGTCAGCTGGCGTTATTTCAGCTGCAAATCATGTAGGAAAACGCGATGTACTTATCTCTAATGACGAGATGTAAGCTGCAAATTATGGCGCGGGTTTTAGCGCTTGCGATTATGCTGATGGGATTATCGGTTGGGGCTCAGGCGAGCTCTTATACTGAAACACAATTGATCCAGCGTGCAGAACAGGCGATCAGCAAGATCAGCACCTTGCAGGCAAAATTTTTGCAAGTCTCCTCGGATGGCAGTGTGGGTGAAGGGGTGTTGTATTTTCGCCGGCCAACACAATTGCGTCTGGAATATCAAAATCCGAATACCCTGACCCTTATCACCAGCCGGGTCTGGCTATATGTTGATGACAAAATTGTAAAATCGGTACAGGCTATTCCGCTTGGCCAAACACCCTTATCCCTATTGCTTAAAAAGACTGTTTCTTTTCGTTCCGAAGAATTCGCCACCAGCGCCTCTGCCCGCGATGGCATAGCGGTAATCAGCATGCGAAAAGAAGATGGCGATGCTGCCGGCCAGCTGGATTTGGAATTTGATACAGATAGCTGGCAATTGCGCCGCTGGGTCATTACTGATCTGCTGGGGGTAAAGACAACCGTAACCTTGCAAAATCCGGTTTATGGCACTGCCCTGGCTAACCGCCTTTTTGGCGTGCCAAGCTATCCTCTTGCCTCAGATAATTAGGCTGTCAATCGGCCAACGTTAATTTAGCAAATTTGGCACGGCTGTCCGGATCAATGGAAACAGGTTGGCGGGTCTGTTTGTCGACGCATACATGCACAAATTGACCGGCAGCAGCAGCTTTTGTCTCGCCTTGTCTGAATAGTGCAGTGTAATAACATACCGAGCTATTACCCAGATGGCTGATCGCAACCCCAACAATCAGCTCGTCAGGATAGGCCAGTTCTGCAAAATAGGTACAGCTGGTTTCCACCACCAGATACACTGTCTTTCCCTGATGAAAATCCAGCATGTGATGGTCAATCAGAAAACGATTCACAGCGGTATCAAATAAACGGTAATGCACCGTATTATTCAGATGGCCATAAATATCATTATCATCCCATCTTGTCTGTACCGGCAGGTGAAAGGGAAAAAGGTTGAAATCAGGTCGTTGTTTTCTGGTCATGTTAGCTTTGTCTATTTATTGGTGATTTGTTAACATTAGGGCTTTATGCCAGACAGTTAGCCTCCAGGATTGCCGCGACAGTGCCGATTAAACGCGTCGCAAGGCACAAAAGTCGCAAGGCAAAGAACATAAATGTCTCAGCAAAAGAGTTTTGAGCAATATTGTGAGGTCAAAAAGATGAAACTGGCAAGTTGGAATATTAATTCAGTTCGATTGCGCCAAGCGCTGGTCCTTGACAGGTTACAGGGACTGAACTTAGATGTTTTGTGCCTGCAGGAAATCCAAATAAGATTAAGAAATTCATTTTGCAAAAATAGGAAAAGATTATGTTTTCACTAGACATTTTAGTTCATGTTGGAGCTTTTGTTTTCTTGATCGCCTATCTTGTTAGAGACCAAATTCTTCTTCGGGGTTTAATCGTAATTGGAACGACTTTTTATATTGCATATTATCTTCTGTTGCCTAAGCCTTTGTGGTCGGCGTTGGGTTGGAATTCATTGTTTGTAGTGATTAACTGCGTGATGATGTTTCTGATTTATTCGGATAGAGCTAAATTTAAAATGTCAGAAGACGAAGAAAAATTATATTCCCTATTCTACACCCTAAGCCCAGGTGAATTCCGTAAATTAATGAAAATCTCAACTTGGCAGGTAGCGCAGAAAGATATTACGATCATTAAAAAAAGTTTAGTTCCTGAAAATCTTTATTTTGTTTTGGAGGGTCAAGCTGAAGTGTCAAGGGAAAATAAAAAATTTAATGTAGGACCTGGTGTTTTTATTGGGGAGCTAGCTTTCTTAACTAAAAATACAGCCACAGCTGATGTAAACCTGATGAAATCATCAAAGAGTATATGCTGGAACTCCAGCAATTTGTTAGGGCTTCTAGCTAGAAACCCTCAGATGAAGGTTGCGTTCGACGCTTTACTCAACAAAGATTTAGCAGCTAAACTGAGAAATGGCTAACTTCAAGTTTTAGGATGCTCTTGGTATGAAAAAGCTTACTGCAGTAGTGATGGCAGATGTTGTTGGCTATTCAAAAATGATGAGTTTTGACGAGACCTCTGCACTTCAAAAAATCAAATCTTTTTCTGAAATGATTCTTAAGCCAAGAATCAAGGAGAAAAGTGGCACCCTAATTAAGTCAATGGGTGATGGTTGGCTCATTGTTTTTGATAGCTCAACTAGTGCGGGGGAATTTGGAATAAATGTCCAAAATGATTTAAGAAAACAGAAGGAAATAAATTTGCGAATCGGCATTCATTCAGGCGATGTAGAATTTGATGACAATGATGTTTTTGGCGAGACAGTAAATATTGCCGCTAGATTAGAAACAGTGGCTGAACCTGGTGAATTAGCAGTTTCATTTTCAACTGTTATTGGAATGGACCCCAAATTAGCAACCAAATTTCGTGATTGTGGAAAACACTCATTAAAAAATATATCAATGCCAATAGATATCTGGAGCACTGGAAGAATTAATGAGAGTTCAAAAGGGCTTTCTAATCGGGATAGTTCAAGAAAATATATTGCAATTGTGCCATTTAGGAACACTGGAGGCTCAATTGGAGAATTTACTGATGAATTAATGGATACCTTAGCCGTTGATTTGAACACAAAAAGCTGGATTGATAGTATTGTACAAAAATATCCTGCTCAAGAAGATTTTAAAGTTACCGGTAGTGTAACTGTAGATGGTAACAAGATTGTAGTTGGAGTAAATTTAACTGCTCCAGATGGAAAAAGTCTTTGGTCTACTAAGCTAGCTGGCAACCCTAACAACAGAAGTGCACTGGCAAGAGAAGTTAGTTCGCAGGTTGCTTACCAAACATTTGTTCAAATAATGAGAGTTCGTGGTAAATATTAATTTACTGCTATAACTTTATTTGCATCTTCTCTGATGCAAAAATTACGTCCTCTGGATTGAGTTCAGCTAAAATGTCGATTTCTGAATCTTTCCGTGAAGGCGAGTGATGACATATATAAAGTTTTTTAGATTTTGTTTTTTTCGAAAACCGGCGACCTTGTTCAATTGTTGAATGGCCCCAACCTTTTTTGGTCCTGTATTCTTGGTCAGTGAACATTCCATCCCAAAAAACTATGTTCACATTTTCACAAAATGGTATCAGTTTTTTTTCTGTTTCATCCGTTATTTCATTATCAAAAAGAAATACAACTGAAACTTTATCGGTTTGGATTTTATATCCAGTTGCCCCTCCTGGATGGTTTAATTTCACAAAATCAATTATTAATTCTTGAGCAATTTCCTTCTTGATTTCATAAAAATTACAAAAATTAAGATTATGTAATTCTGTAAACATATTTATTGGAAAAAAACGTGGTGAAAAATAACTGGTTAAGATTTTTTTCAATTCACCTTTATCCACAGCTGCACTGCATAAGTTTATGGGATTTTTTGTCTTAAACAAATCGATGTTATTACCCAAACCTTGAATATGGTCATGATGAAAATGAGTGTAGAGTATGTAAGTAGGCTTGCCACTTCCATTTAATTGCACATTTTGAAAACCGGTGCCTGTGTCAATGATAATACGGATTGATTCTGTATTGATTTCAAAACAGGTTGTATTTCCACCATATTTTGTAAAATCTTCACCGATTGCAGGGTATGAGCCCCTTACCCCATGTAAGGTTATTTCAAACATTAAAAATTAGTCATCATAAATTAATTCATCCAGGCGACTGACTAACAACCCAAAATACACCTGTTATCTTTTTGGCTCATTTAGTTCAGATTTTATTGGGTAAGATAGTTTAAAACTTAGCAAGTTTATTTATTTATCTACTGAGTATTCCATTAATCAAATTTTCCCACCATTACTATTTTAACCGCTTCTTTGTTTATTGCAAAGAAGATGATGAAAACACCTTAGATGCTGATTTTGTGTTTCCTCCCTTGCCTCAAGGAATGGTAGGTGATTTTCCAAGTTGTATGTATCGGTTTGCCCTAGGAAATGGCGCAGAAACTAAAGCGCCAACGTATTAAACTTGAACACAGCAATCTGAAAACTTTGGGGTATGTAATCATCAATATTAAATTCAAATATCGCTCCCAGAAGGTACACAAAGCCGTTCAGCGTCAAGTTAGACCGTTGGGCATACTATTTGGCAAATTTACCTACATATCGGCTTCAACAGGCAACAGAGCCCCAATTGCGTATGGAGCAGACCTCATCACAGACCTTGAAGCACAGACCAGTATTTTGCCGAGAAAGTCGAGTTTAGTTTCAAAGATTGGGTGGCAGAAAGTTTTAGCGTTTTTCGCGGTGATGCTCTTTGGGATATTAAGCTGAGATTTTCGAAAGAGGTTGCTAATCGAGCAGAAAAAGTTAAGTTCCAACCATCGCAGAAAATCAGTGATGGCAGAGGTGGAACTCTCGTTGTCGAGTTAAAATGCAGAGGACATCGTGAATTAATTCACGAACTCTTGCATCCTGATTGGCTGGGATATGTAAAGATTGAAAGTCCAGAGCGACTAAAAAAGGAATATTCTGAGCAGCTTGAAAGAGCAAAATTGGCAGTCAATTAATGGGAAATTTGTGGGAACTAATTTAGGAATGAAAATAGCAACTTGGAATATTAACTCAGTTAGACTGCGAATTCAATTAGTTACAGACTGGTTAAAGAAGCATAAAGTGGATGTTTTATGTCTGCAGGAAACCAAAACCGAAGATCAGTTTTTTCCAGTAGAGGCATTTGCCGAGGCAGGCTGGCCACATATCGTGATGCGCGGCGAGAAATCCTATAATGGGGTGGCGATTATCTCGCGTCTGCCTATCACCGATAGCGAACATCATAATTGGACTGGCCGCACCGATTGCCGGCATATCTCGGCAACTATTGATGGCCAGACCATTCACAATTTTTATGTGCCCGCAGGCGGTGATGAGCCAGATAGAACCATTAATCCAAAATTTGGTCACAAGCTGGATTTCATTGACGAGATGACCGCATTTTTTACCGATAATCCGCCAGCATCTTCTATTCTGGTTGGTGATTTGAATATTGCCCCTCTCGAAGCTGATGTTTGGTCATCACGCCAACTTCGAAACGTGGTCAGCCATACAGACATAGAGCGGGAAAAGCTGTTGAAATTAATTGATGATGGGGGCTGGGTAGATGCGGTGCGCCATCATTATGGCACAGAGGAAATCTTGTATAGCTGGTGGTCCTATCGTGCGCGAGATTGGGCGGCCAGCAATCGCGGGCGGCGCCTTGATCATGTTTGGGTCAGCACCGATAATCAGGAAAAAATCACCTCGATCAGCATTGATTCGCCAACCAGAGGCGCAGAAAAGCCATCTGACCATGTGCCGCTGGTGATAGAGCTGGCATCGTAAAGCCCGGCAGAGTAAAGCCCGGCAGAGTAAAGCAGGGCATCATAAAACATGACATCGTAAGACATGGATTTGCGATAGGAAATTCGCTAGACTGGGCGCAGAACCGACAGGCTGGAAAGACGCGTTAATGAGCAGGACTGAAAAGCTACCTTTTTTGAAAATGCATGGGCTGGGCAATGATTTTATTGTTCTGGACGGGCGCGATGGCAGCCCGATGCCTGATGCTGTCCAGATGCAGGCCCTGGCCCATCGGCATTTGGGGATAGGCTGTGATCAGTTAATGGTGTTAATGCCGCCTGTGGATGGGGTGGATGTTGTTTTGGATATGTTCAATGCAGATGGCAGCGTTGCCGGGGCGTGCGGCAATGGCACACGCTGTGTTGCCGATCTGATAATGGCAGAGCGCAACACTGATAAGGTGGTTATCCGCACAATTTCAGGGGATCTGCCTGCCTGGCGTACGGATAAGGACGCGCCTATCAGCGTGCAAATGGGCCCTGTTCATACCAGCTGGCAGGATATTCCGCTTACTCGCGACATGGACACGCTGTTTCTTGATTTGGGGCTGGCTGATTTTGGTTCTGCAACAGCATTATCTGTGGGCAATCCGCACGCGGTATTTTTTGTTGAGGATGCAGAGGCTGTTGATATTGAAAAATGGGGCCCGATAGCCGAACAGCATCCGATATTTGCGGATCGGGCAAATATTGAATTTGTCAGCGTCATCGCCCGCGATACAATCCGGATGCGGGTGTGGGAGCGCGGGGTTGGCGTAACGATGGCCTGTGGTTCCGGGGCATGTGCGGCGGCTGCCGCTGGCATATTGCGTGGCCTGACAAGGCACAAACAACAGGTTCAGCTAGATGGCGGGATTCTGGAAATAGACTGGCAGGATGCGGACAGTGCCGCAGGGGGCCAGATCATTATGACCGGGGCGGTTGCAACCATAGCCAGCGGCATTATTCCGGCGGCCTTTTTTGCGGCCTCTGATACGGGCAGGCTGATATGAGCAAACAGAATCGGCCAGAATTACATACATTTGGGTGCCGTCTGAATATCTGGGAATCAGAGGTGATGCGCCGACATGCCGAAACGGCCGGTCTGAATGATGTGGTGATCGTCAATACCTGTGCCGTCACTAAAGAAGCTGAAAGGCAAGCCCGTCAGGCTATCCGCAAATTACGCCGGGAAAAACCAGAGGCCAGAATTGTGGTCACCGGATGTGCCGCACAAATAGACCCGGATAGGTGGGGCGCGATGCCGGAAACCGATATCCTGCTTGGCAATGATGATAAGTTACAGGCCGCTAGTTGGCAGGATTTGGCACAAGGCCAGCTTCCCGCCAGACAGGTCAGCGATATTATGCAGGTCAAGGAAGTTGCCAGCCACCTTACCGGCAGCTTTGATGATCACACCAGAGGGTTTTTGCAAGTACAGCAGGGATGTGACCACCGCTGTACCTTTTGCATTATTCCTTATGGGAGGGGGCCATCACGCTCATCTACAGTGGCTGAGGTGATAGCAGGGGTAAAAAATATGGTTGCTGCTGGCACCAGAGAAATTGTGCTTTCCGGTGTAGATATTACCAGCTGGGGCCAGGATATAGAGGGGCGTCCGCGCCTTGGGGTACTGGTTCAGGAAATATTGCGTGCGGTACCTGACTTGCCGCGTCTGCGTCTTTCTTCTCTGGATCCGGCAGAACCAGATCATGCCTTGATGGAGGTGCTGTCAGGCGAAGCGCGTTTAATGCCGCATTTGCATCTATCGGTACAGCATGGGGATGATCTGATTCTAAAACGCATGAAGCGTCGCCATCTGGCTCGTGATGTTATCCGCTTTTGTGAAGAAGCGCGCCGCCGCCGCAGTGACGTGGTGTTTGGCGCAGATATCATTGCCGGCTTCCCAACCGAGACAGAAGCCGCACATCAGGCCAGCTGCCAGTTAGTAAAAGACGCAGAGCTGGTACATTTACATATTTTTGGATTTTCACCACGTGCGGGCACCCCCGCCGCGCAGATGCCGCAAATCGACAAATCTGTGATCAAGCAACGTGTGGCCAGCTTGCGTCAGCTGGGCGCGCAACAGCTGGGTCAGCATCTGCAGGCGCGTATTGGCGGCAATGATATGCTGTTATTGGAAAGTGGCGGCAAAGGCCATTTAAGCGGCTTTGAAAAGGCGGTTCTTTGTCTGGATGAAAACAGCACCCCTCCCCACAAAACACATTTTCAGGCGGGGCAAATGATCCCGGTATCCCTGCAATCAGTTGCTGGAGACCAGCTACAGGTTGCCCCGTTAATTGCCCATTCAGCCTAGAGGAATGAGTTAATGAGTTGGTTAAAAAAGCTTACCGCTGGTCTGAAAAAATCATCTGATAAGGTGACAACAAGCCTGTCAGGTATCTCGCGCCTATTTGGCAAAGACAAAATAGATGCAGCCTCTATTGAAGAGATAGAAGAAGCTCTTATCCTTGCCGATCTGGGGGTATCTGTTGCTGCGGACATAGCCGAAGGGTTGCGGGCACATAAATTTGAAGGGGAAGTCACCCCGGAGGCGTTGCGTCACGTCCTGGCACAACATTTAACGCAAATTCTGGCGCCAGTTGAAAAACCGTTGGCCATTGCAGACCAGGATGGTGCGGGCACATCTTTACATGTAATTTTGCTGGTTGGCGTAAATGGTTCTGGCAAAACCACCACTGCTGGCAAGTTGGCGGCACGGTTTCAGGCACAGGGCAAGAAGGTGGTTATGGCGGCTGCAGATACCTTTCGGGCGGCTGCAATTGAACAGCTTGCGGGTTGGGGATTGCGTACCGATACACATGTCATTTCTGGAGAGCGTGGCGGCGATGCGGCGGCATTGGCGTTTCGGGCGATAGATGAGGCTCGCGCAAATAAGGCAGATTTGCTGATTATCGATACCGCTGGCCGTCTGCAAAACCGGGCTGAATTGATGGAAGAATTGGCCAAAATTATTCGGGTGATAAAAAAACAAATTCCAGAAGCCCCGCATGACAGCCTGATTGTGCTGGATGGTACGGTTGGTCAAAATGCGATCGCGCAAATGAAGGCCTTTCAGCAGACAGCTGATCTGACAGGGATGGTGATCACCAAGCTGGATGGTAGTGCAAAAGGCGGGATTGTGGTTGCCCTGGCACGTGAATTTGGCCTGCCTGTGCATATGGTGGGGGTCGGAGAATCTGCAGAAGATCTGCAAGATTTTACCGCCCGTGACTTCGCCTATGCGCTGGTCGGGCTGGACCCGGAGGTGCCAGAATAGGCCATAGCCAGCCCCTGCGTTTTTGCTGGAATATT
>JBMZFK010000029.1:0-20464 GCA_049615365.1 Puniceispirillaceae bacterium (SeqCode) | reverse complement strand
ATTAGCGGCATGGCTAAAGACAAAATGTGCCGCACTCTAGCTTGGCAGGCGGGCGATAAGGGCAAGCCAGTCTTCCTCTCTGAATATCTGTATTTCCAGATCTTCTGCCTTTTTCAGCTTGGATCCGGCACCTGGCCCGGCAACCAGAATATCGGTCTTTGCCGATACCGAACCTGATACTTTTGCGCCAAATTTTTCAGCCTGGGCTTTGGCTTCGCTTCGCGACATCTGTGTTAATGTGCCTGTGAAAACCACAGTTTTTCCGCTCACCGGACTATCTGTAGAGGGGGCTTCGGGCGGTTGCGGCGTGGTTTGAGACAGCAAATCTGCAATCATTGCTGCGGTGCGCTCCTCGGTAAAGAACTGGATTAAATCATCGGTGACAGAAGCCCCAATCTGGTCAATCGAGGTCAAATCTTCATAATCTGGATGGGTGTGATCTCTTGCGTTTACACAAGCCTGCATCAACGCTTCCAGACTCTGATACCGGATCGCCAGCAATTTTGCGGTAGCCTGTCCAATCTGGCGGATACCCAGCCCGAAAATCAGTTTTTCCAGGCCCGCTGACCGTACCGCCTCTATCGCCGCTGTCAGGTTTGCCGCCGATTTCTCGCCCATCCGTTCCAGCGCGGCGATTTCGGATTGGCGTTCGGTCAGGCGAAAGATATCGGCAGGGGTTTTTATCCACCCCTTATCATAAAACAGATCGATAAGCTGGGTGCCCAGCCCGTCTATATCCATGGCATTGCGAGAGGCAAAATGTTTTAGCCGTTCGCGGCTTTGGGCTTCACAGTTAAAACCGCCTGTACATCGCCGCACCGCTTCGCCTTCTGGCCGAATAGCCTCATGCCCGCAAATCGGACATCTATCGGGGAATATGTATTCCTGGCTGTCAGCAGGGCGTTTTTCCACACGCACACGGACAATTTGCGGAATAACATCACCTGCACGCTGTAAAATAACATGGTCGCCAATGCGAATATCCTTGCGCCGAATTTCGTCTTCATTATGCAAGGTTGCATTGGATACAGTAACGCCGCCTACCACTACTGGCTCCAGCCTTGCCACCGGGGTGAGGGCGCCGGTGCGACCAACCTGTATCTCGATGTCGCGCAGAAGGGTTTCTGCTTGCTCGGCGGGGAATTTATGGGCAATTGCCCAGCGCGGTGCGCGGCTAACCTGGCCCAATCTTTCCTGCCAGTCATGGCGGTTAACTTTATAGACAACCCCGTCAATATCATAATCTAGCGTCGTGCGCGTCTCGGCAATTTGGGTATAATGCGCCATAAGCTCCGTTTCATTCTGGCATAAAATGGTCAGCGGATTGACGATAAATCCTGCCTCGCGCAGCCTTTCTAAAAATTCGAAATGCGTATTGCCGACAGGGGAGGATAGCGTACCTGCCGCATAGGCAAAAAACCGTAGATTGCGACTAGCGGTAATTTGGGCATCTTTTTGCCGCAATGCACCTGCGGCGGCATTGCGCGGATTAGCGAATATCTTTCCACCCTGCTGTTCCTGCTGGCGATTCAAGGCTTCAAAGTCACTGCGCCGCATATAAACTTCGCCGCGAACTTCAAAAATATCGGGAATATCACCATGCAGCTGTGACGGGATTTCTGTGATGGTGCGTACATTGGCGGTGACATCCTCGCCAATGGTGCCATCCCCTCTGGTTGCGGCATGCACCAGATGCCCGCCCTCATATCGCAGAGATAGCGAAAGCCCGTCAATTTTAGGCTCGGCGGTCATCTCAATTTCCGTCTCTTGTGCCAGCGACAGAAAGCGGCAAATGCGGGCGGTAAAATCATATAAATCTGTTTCATCAAAGGCGTTACCAAGAGACAGCATCGGCAGCGCATGGGTGATTTTGGCAAATTGGCTGCTAGCCTCAACCCCAACCCGCTGGGAAGGGCTGTTTGGGCGGATAAGGGATGGAAAGGCTTTTTCAACCTCTCTATTCAGAGCGATCAGCGCATCATATTCGGCATCGCTAATCTCGGGCTGAACTTCTTCATCGGCGGCATGATAGCGGGAATCATGATAGGCGATAATATCGGCCAGCTGCTCTAGTAATGCGCGTACTTTTTCTTCTGAAAGCTGCTCCAGGGGGTGGTTTGGGCGAAGCTCGTCTGCGGATAGGCTCATCTTACAGGTTCCAGCAGATTGAGTGCAGCGGCGCGCGCTTCTGCGGTAATTTCATCACCGGACAGCATCCGGGCAACCTCTTCTATACGGGCATTGTCATCCAGAACAAAGGTGTCGCTGATAATGGTTTGATCGCTGGCATGTTTGGCGATTTTCAGATGATGCCTGCCTTTGCCAGCTACCTGGGGTGAATGGGTGATAACAAGGGTTTGCGTTTGTTCCCCCAGCCGTGCCAGCCGCGTGCCAACCGCAGCGGCAACCGCGCCGCCCACACCTGAATCCACCTCGTCAAAGATAAGGGTTTTCGGGCTTTCATTTCGGGCCAGCACCACTTTCAGGGCCAGCAAAAACCGGGCAAGTTCACCGCCAGAGGCGATTTTATCAATTGCGCCCATTTCCATACCGGGGTTTGTGCTGGCCAGAAACCGCACCCGATCCCAGCCAAGAGCGCCCCATTTTTCTGGCTCACTTTGTGAAATCATGGTTTTGAACTGCGCGGCTTCCAGCTTTAGAGGCGGCAATTCTGCCATTACCTGCTGGTCAATATCATTGGCAATCAGGCGGCGCTTATCCGATAGCTCGCCTGCCTTTTCCTGATAGGCAGCTTTGGCATTCTCTGCTGCTGCTGCCAGGCTTGCCAGCTGACCAGATTGATCATCCAGCGCGGCTAGCTGGCTGGCCAGGCGGGCATGTAACGCTGGCAGTTCCCCCACTTCAAGGCGATGTTTGCGGGCAACGGTTCGCAGGCTATGTAATCTGTCTTCAATAAAGGCCAGCCTTTCGGGATCCCCGTCTAGCTGGTCGCCAGCCTGGCTAATCTGGGCTTCGGCTTCATTTAATTCGGCGATAGCGCGTTCCAAAGCGGCGATGGCCTCTTCCAGCAACCCGCCAGCAACCTCGCTCTGGCGCTCCAGCAGGGATTGCGCGCGCCCAGCGGCAAATATCACCCCCTCTTCATTGGCAAGCGCCGCAAGAGCATGCTGCAGGGCTTCGGCAATGCGGGCGGCATGGGCATGGCGGGTGCGTTCTTCTGCCAGCCGGTCTTCTTCATCGGTTTCTGCGGCCAGCTTATCCAGCTGCTCTACCGCATCCCGCAGCCATTCTTCTTCATCACGGGCTTTGGCTTGTGCTTCCTGACAGGCATGCAGGGCCTTTTGGCTTGCTTGCATTTCCTGCCAGCATGTTTTTACCTGTGCCAGTAAGTCAGGTGCGATACCGGCTCTGTCCAATAGCCTTTGATGGGTGCTGACATCCAGCAATCCCCGCCCTTCAAACTGGCCCTGAATTTCCACCAGCATATCGCCGCATTGCCGCAACAGATTTACCGAAACTGGCTGATCATTAATATGGGCAGGGGATTTGCCATCACCGCGCAGTTGACGGCGCAAAATAATTTGCGCGCTGGTGTCCATGCCAGCGTCTTCCAGCACCTGCCAGACAGGATGGTCACGTGCCACGTCAAAAGCGGCGGTCACACTTGCCTTGTCGGCGCCTTCGCGGATCAGGCTAAAATCGGCACGGCTACCAAGGGCAAGACCCAGCGCGTCCAGCAAGATGGATTTGCCTGCACCAGTCTCCCCTGTCAGCACGCTTAACCCCGCGGCAAATTCCAGATCCAGAGACTGGATTAAAATAATATTTCTAATGCTTAAATGAACAAGCATGTGGCACGCTAATTAAAATAGGGACAGGGCACGATCAGCAATGGATTCTAGGATCCCTTGCGGACCTGAGCGTGATGGATCATCTATCACCTCTATCAGCCTCTTTGTCCAGATGGAGTCAGGATAATTATATTCAGCAACCTGCAAGACGCGCATCGCTTCTTCTGTCAGGCTAAGAGACAGATAGGCTTCTCCCATCCGATATAGCGCCTCTGGAACCTGATTGGTGCGGTCATAGTCGCGCAAGACGATTGCAAACCGTTTGATGGCCGCAGAATAATGCCCCTTATTCAGGTAAAAACGCGCCACCGCCATTTCCTTGCCCGCCAGATGCGATCGTGCAAGATCCGCTTTTAGCTGGGCATCGCGTGCATAGGCGCCATCCGGATAGCGGCGCAGTAAATCTTCAAAGGCATTCAGCGCCTTATAGGTCATATCTGCATCCCGCTCGACATCCACGATTTGCTCGTAATAGGACAATGCCTTCAGATAGTAGGCATATTCGGTCAACGGGTCTGCTGGATATAATTCAATAAATCTGTCAAGGCTGGCTTCGGCTTGCGTGTACTGGTTAGACTGATAAAATGACCATGCTGCCATTATCTGGGCGCGAACAGCCCAGATGGAATAGGGGTGCTGGCGCTCCACCTCTTCAAATTTGGGCGCGGCCAGATCAACATCGCCGGCAAGGGCGGTGTTTAGCGCATCATTATATAGCGTATCTACTGGCTCCTCTGTCTGGGCATTTAAATCGGCATCATCAGAACTGCTACAGCCTGCCAGCGCCATAGTCAGCGCGCCCAGTGCGCTAATTATATAGAGCTTGCGTCTGGCTGGTTTGTTTTCTGATAAAAGGTGAGATAAAAGGTCAGATTTTGGCATCAGCACAATATATCCGTCTGTAAAAAGAGCAGGGCCGTGTCACTTGGACAGGCACCATTGTTGAATATGATTTTCACGCCCTACAATAACGGTTCAAGCAGAAACTGCAAAGAAGAAGATTGCTGAAAGCAACGGCAATATCAATAAAAGCGTTATATGGGGGGTTAGCTATGCGCCGCTACAGCGGTTTCAGGGTAGGCCCATTGCCCCTGAGCGGTGCCAGAAGTGGCATCTTCAATCATAAAGGCATCTGGCGTATTCATCAGGGTTTTCAGCAGCATGGTGCTAAGAGCATGGCCAGGCTTGCTGGTGGTTAGCCGGGCTTTAACCGCCATACCCAGCAGGAATAAATCGCCAAGACAATCCAGCGTCTTATGACGAACAAATTCATCTGTGCTGCGCAATCCGCCTTCATTCAGAACGGTACCATTATGCACAACAAGGGCGTTATCAAGTGAGCCGCCGCGTGCGAGGCCGGAATTCCGCATCGCTTCGACATCTTTTAACATGCAAAAGGTGCGCGCATTGGCCAACTCATCGAAAAAAGCCTGCGAGGTGTTTTTATATGAAATAGATTGTGTGCCTATTAGCTGATCATCAAAGTGAATGCTGACATCCATTTCCAGGCTTTCGGCAGGCGATAATTTCGCAACAACGCCATTGCCCATATCAACTTCAACTTCTTTCAGGATGGTGATCGCCCGGCGCGGCATATCCTGCTGCGCAAGTCCGGCATTTTCCAGTAATTTGAAGATAGGGGTTGCGCTACCATCCAGGATAGGCATTTCCGGCCCATCAATTTCGATAAGCACATTATCGATACCCATGCCATGAAACGCCGCCATGAAATGTTCTATGGTATTTACCCCGACCCCGTCCTTGTTCTCAATTCGGGTGCATAATTTATGGGGTACAGCATGTTCGATGGTTGCCGGAATAATCGCATCGCATCCGGTAACGTCACTGCGCTGAAACACAATGCCATGCCCGGCAGGGGCAGGGTGCAAAACCACGTCTATGAAACGACCTGAATGGACACCAATCCCGCCTATCTCTACAGGTTGGAATAGCGTGTGCTGCCAGCCATTAGATGGGGTTTTCTGGGCGTTCATAGGGTGTGATGTTTGTGCATTCATAATCTCTTACCGAAAAATCTCTGAGAACAACCTAAAAAGACAGGGGAGTAAAGACAAATCACATTTAGTTACGAATTGTTGTAATTAAAAAATTGGATTTTATTTTTTAAAAAACCCCGCCTGACGATGCCAGGCGGGCCTTGCTGGTTGGTTTTACCTAATTAATCTCGCAGGTTGATGTTCCCGATTAATTTGCTTGCCGCCGCAAGAATGCCGGAATATCGAGATCGTCATCTTCGGTATACTCTTCCTTGGTCACCGGATCTACTGGCAGGCTGGTCTGAACCATATCTGCTTTTGGTAAATCCATAATCGCCGGCTCATCAATGGTTGGCAGGGTCAGGTTGCTACGACTTAATTGTGGCTCCTCTTTTGCTGGCGCTGGTTCTGTGCTTTCGGCCGAGCTGTCGGTTTTGCTGGCCCATAGCCCGGAAATCCGGTTGATAAGAGAGCTGCGCTGTGCCTCTTCTGGTACCGGCTCGGTGTGGAACAATTCTTCATCCAGCCCTACATCACGAGGGGCATCCGGCACGAATAATGGCCGGCGTATAATGGTTGCCTGCTCGTGCGACGCAGTCTGTGATGATGGCTTGACCTCTTCTGCTGTTACCTCTGGCTGTTCTGCAGCCTCCGGGATTTCTTTTACGTCAGAGGTTTCTTGCGCCATTTTATGATCGCTTGCCACCGCAGAATTTACCGCTGCCTCAATATCCAGCTGTTCTTCTGGCTGAATCTTGGTCTTTTCCATTAACGGCATTTCAGCCGCCTCAGGGGTTTCCATTGCCGGGGCCTGTTCTGCCAAAACAGCGTCATCCGCGTCCGAGATTGCAGATACTTCTTCGTTCAGCTTGTCTGCACTCGCTGTTTGAAAAGGGGATGCGGCAACAGGCTGGCTCGCCGCCTCAACCCGCATTTGCGGCCTGGCTGTTGTTGCCGGGGTTTGAAGTACTGGTTGTGCGGGCATTGTTACCGGCTCGTTGACAAAGGGCAGCGGGCTGCTCTGTTCCATCGATTCAATACCGGTTGCCACTACAGAAACGCGCATAACGCCTTCCAGCTTTTCATCAAAGGCAGAGCCAAAGATAATCACCGCATCCGGTTCAACTTCACTGCGGATACGATTGGCGGCCTCATCTACTTCGAACAAGGTCATATCCATGCCGCCAGTAATATTGATAAGCACCGCTTTTGCCCCCTTCATAGAGGTGTCATCCAGTAGCGGATTATTGATAGCGGCTTCTGCAGCTTCGATAGCACGGGTCTCGCCAGAGGCTTCGCCGGTTCCCATCATCGCCTTGCCCATTTCAGACATAACCGCCCGGATATCTGCAAAATCCAGATTGATAAGCCCTGGCTTGATCATCAAATCTGTTACCCCGCATACGCCCTGATGCAGAACCGCATCGGCCATGTGAAAGGTATCGGCAAGTGTGGTACGCTCATTTGCCAGCCGGAACAGATTTTGATTAGGGATAACAATCAGCGTATCCACATAGGCTTGCAGAGCCTGAATACCTTCATCTGCCTGTTCCATTCGCCGCTTGCCTTCAAAATCAAACGGTTTGGTGACAACGCCAACGGTCAGAATACCGCGCTCTCTGGCAGCTTTTGCAATGACCGGTGCGGCCCCTGTGCCGGTGCCGCCACCCATGCCTGCGGTGATGAAAACCATATTGGAATCCGCCAGCTCTGCCATGACATCATCAAGGCTTTCTTCTGCTGCCTTGCGTCCCATTTCTGGTTTGGAACCTGCACCAAGACCGCCTGTTAGGGTGGTGCCTAGCTGTAATTTGCGGCTGGCCATTGAATGCGCCAGAGACTGACCATCTGTATTGGCAACCAGAAAATCAACACCTTCAAGATTGGCATCAATCATGTTGTTAACAGCATTGCAGCCGGCCCCGCCAACACCAACAACGGTGATACGTGGACGCAATTCCTGCATTGTTTGTGGAACTGTGAGGTTGATAGTCATGAAAATCTCCCTTGTTTATTAGAGGTTGAAATCGCGCTGTCAGCCCGTGCAGCGTGAAGAGGTGCTGTCTGCGTACGATGCAAAACAGCTGGTTGATAGGAAAAAGGGTTAAACATGTGGGCTCCTTAAATTTAATTCTTCTTAACGCACTAAAAACACTACAAATTCTGCTTAAACCAAAGCCGTAGCCTGGCTAGTAAACCGGTTCCCGAATAGCGGGTTGTCGGGTCCTCAGCACGAGTTTCTTCCAGCTTTTGAACAAATATGGCCATGCCAATTGCCGCCGCAAATGACCCGCCAGAGATTTGACTGTCATGGGCAAACAGGGTGTGCGGGACCTTTACCGCTACCGGCTTGCCCCAATAGGCAGAGACGAAATCCTGCACGCCTGTTAACTGGCTGGCTCCGCCTGTTATGGTCAGGTTAAACGCTGCCGCAGGGCGCATCCCTGCCTCTTTTAGCTGCTGGTCGATCATCTCCAGAATTTCTTCAAGGCGGGTGCGAATAATATCGTTTAAAAAGGCGCGCTCAATCTTTTGCCCGGAACTGAGTGTCAGCATATCGCGGTCATGCAGGCTCTTTGAGAGAACAAAATTATCCCCGCTTGCTGGAAAGGCTGTCTGGCCAAGTGCCAGATTGGTTGCCATCGCCGGCAAGACTGATCCTTCAACCGCCTTCAGCCGTTCTGCATCATTTGTTGCAATAGACAGCATTTTTGCGATATCGCGGGTAATATTCTGGCCACCCATCCTGATGCTGCCGACATAGCTCAATTTGTCCTCGCTATAGAGTGCAAACGAAGTAGTGCCACCGCCAAAATCTATGATCATGGTGCCCAGCTCGCGCTCATCTTCAGAAAGACACGCCAGACCAGCCGCTGCCGCGCTATGATAGACATGGCCGGATTTCAGATGGTTTTGCTGCACCGCCTCGCAGAAATTATTATGGCTAGCCTGTGCCATCATCAGATCGTGATAGGCCACCGCCAGCCGATCGCCAGTCATGCTTAGCGGATTATCTATCTGGCCCAGCCCATCTATCAGATATTCGCGGGTCTGACGCTGACATACAACAAAACCGGGCAGCCCGGCATGATCCTGCTGTTTTTCTGCCAGCCGGCGAATATCGCCCCTTCCTATCACCTGATTGTTGAGTTTAATTTCTGCCAATTGCGCTGCCAGGCGAGGCTGCCCTGCAGGGGTAACAATATGAATGGTATCAATGGTGATACCTGCATTGCTTTCGGCAGATTCAACTACCCGCCCCAGGGTGGTGCTGAACCGTGCCATATCTGAAATTTCGCCTTGCCGTATGCCTTCGGCGGCGTGAATGGCCTGACCAAGCAAGGCTGGCATGCCGTCAGTGCCGGTCTCGGCTATCAGACAGGCAAAGCGGGACGAGCCCAGATCAATAACGGCAAACGGAGATTTGCCCGGTTTATAACGCGGCGCCATCAGGTTTTCCTCCCTTTGCCACGAATAGGAATATTTGGCTCGACGATAAGCTGGCCTGGCACGCGTAAATCAATGGCGGCCAGATCGCGCTCGGTAATCGCGGTTTCCTGTTCCAGCTTGGCCAGTCTGGACCATGCCAGCACCGGATCGCGTTCTGGCAGGCGAACCGTTAGGCCAGATCGCATATGAATATCCCAGCGGCGCTGCGAGACATATTGTACCGCCCAAACATCCGCAAAGAGTTCCGGTTCCGAGCGCAGAATATCGATAATAAGAGAAACGCGTTCTGCCGCCCCGGCCCCGGAAGCCACCACCAGATGGCTGAAATCTTCTGGATTGGCACCGGTAATAACCGTCCCGCCCGCATCGACCAGCTGATGGCCATTTGTGGTTTGTAGCAAGGCAACAGGCTGGCGTTCAGAAAGGCGAATTTCCAGCATATCTGGCAGGGTGCGGATAATCACCGCATCTTCTACCCAACCCAGCGTCAAAATATCTGCCCGCAAGCTGGTTAAATCGATAGCCAGAATGGATTTGCCTTTCATCTGGTTAACGATTCCAACAATCTCCTGTTTGCCAGTATGATTGCGGCCGGTAATTTTTATGGTGGTTGGTGTAAACCCTCTGGCGACAGCAATGGCATGGAATTCTGCCCGCACCATATCTGCTTTCAGATAACCTGCCAGTACACATACCCCAGCCAGAATACCGGCAAAGCTGATAAGCCCGGCCTTCACAGACATTCTGGTATTGCGCGGGGCAAAGATGGCAGGAAGGGCTAGTCGTCGCATTGGGCAATCTCCAGCAGATGATTAACTAGTTCCTCGCCTGAAATCCCAACATAGGCCGCCTGCTCCGGTGTTAGCGAGGTTGCGGTCATGCCGGGCTGTGTATTCATCTCCAGCATATAGAGCTGGTCTGCTTCCTCATCCCAGCGATAATCTGCCCGCGCGACACCACGGCAGCCTAAAATCTGAAAGGCACGCTCTGCCCATTCACAGGCCTGAAAGGTCACATGTTCTGGAATATCGGCTGGCAGGACATGGCGAGAGCCACCAGGTTTATATTTGGCATCAAAATCATAGAAATGTTCATCTACCATAATCTCTGTCACGCACAGGGCGCGGCCATCCAGCACCGATACGGTCAGCTCCTTGCCGGGAATATAGGCTTCTGCCATCAGATCTGTTTCTGCTGGCCAGCGGCTGCGTTCTGGTGGATTGTCTGTGTCCTTGACGATAACCACGCCAAAGCTGGAGCCGTCATTTCGCGGCTTGATAACATGCGCGCCGGTATAGTCGGCCGGGTAGACATGGCTGTCCTGTTCAAGGGCAAGCAGGGGCGGCACCGCAATGCCAACAGACGCAAAAATCAAACGCGAGCTGATTTTGTCCATAGCCGTAGCAGAGGCCAGCACACCGCTATGTGTATAGGGAATATTCAGGATATTCAGCATCCCCTGAACCGAGCCATCCTCGCCAATCTGGCCATGCAGGGCGTTAAAGACACGATCCGGTTTGATATCTTCAAGCTTGGCAATAATATCGCGATCCAGCTCTACTTCAATGGCATCCCACCCGGCAAGGCGTGCAGCTTTGCTACAAAAGCTGGCCGAGACCCGGCTGACAGCCGCTTCAGATGTCCAGCCACCCATTAATACCGCAACTTTTCGGTCAAATGCTGGCATCTATGCCTCCCTTGCGTCCGATGCGGCGAATTTCCCAGCGCAGACGAATACCGCTTTTTGCCTCTACCGCATCGCGCACATCTTCGCCTAGCTGTTCCAGATCCTCTGCACAGGCGCCGCCCTTGTTAATCAGGAAATTACAATGTTTTTCAGAAATAGTGGCATCGCCGCGCTGCCAGCCGCGACATCCGGCTGCGTCAATTTCCTGCCAGGCTTTTGTGCCGTCGGGATTGGCAAAAGTGGACCCGCCAGTGCGCACGCCAACAGGCTGGCTTTGCGCTCTTGCGGCGATCATTTCTTTCATACGGGTACGGATGGCCTCGGGGCTATCTGTCTGCACATCAAAGCTGGCGGCCGTGAAAATCCACCCCTCTGGCAAGCTGGTCGCACGATAGCGCATCTGCAAGCTCTCTGCGGTCAGGTTAAAGGGGGTGCCATCGCGTTTAAAACCCTCTGCGGTCTGCAGGAAATCTTTAAATTCTTTGCCATAACAGCCCGCATTCATAACCAGGCCGCCACCGATTGTACCAGGGATAGTCACCATAAATTCCAGGCCAGCTAGCCCTGCTTTTGCGGCATAGCGGGCGACTTCTGCATCACTGCACCCCGCCTCGGCACGCAGGCTGCCATCTGTGTGGCTAATAGCATTGACATGTTTTGACAGGTGAAGGACAACCCCGTCGACACCGCCATCCCGCACCAGCGTATTTGATCCTGCCCCTAGCGGCATTATGGGTACCTCTGCTGGACATTGCCGCAGGAAATGTTGCAAATCCTCGGCATCGGCAGGGGTAAATAGCCAGTCCGCAGGCCCGCCAACCCGCAGCCAGGTAAGCTTGCTCAGCGGCTCGGCTTTTACCAAATCGCCGCGCAGGCCGGTGATTATCTTATCGAGGCGTATGCTCATTTCTCCGCCCCCTTTGCCGGGGATTTCGCACCGCGCAAGGTCGCCAGCTCTTGCGGCAAGGCCGCTGCCCATGCGGTAATGGTTCCAGCCCCCAGACACATGATGATATCCCCGCTACTGGCCAGCTGACTTACCTCGGCTGCCAGCGCTTCCGGACCCGGCAGTGCGGTAACTGAGCGATGACCTAGGGCGCGCAACCCTTCAACAAGGTTTTCTTTTTCAAACCCTTCAATTGGCGTCTCTCCGGCGGCATAAACATCTGCCACGATCACATGATCGGCATCGTTGAAACAGGCACAGAAATCAGAGAATAAATCGCGAAGACGGGTATAGCGATGGGGCTGGACAACCGCGATCAGCTTGTTCTGCTCGGCGCGCATTCGCCCGGCAGACAGGGCGGCACGAATTTCCACCGGGTGATGGCCATAATCATCAATAACGGTGATGCCATCTGTCTCGCCCTTGAAATCAAAGCGGCGACCCACCCCTTTAAATTGACGCAATCCAGACAGGATAATTTGCGGGTCAATAGCCATCTCCAGACAGATCGAAATCGCTGCCAGACAATTTTGCACATTATGTTCGCCCAGCATCGGGAACTGGACATTTTCCAATTTTTTAGTCGTGATATCCAGACGCTCGGATAACAGGACATCAAATATCATCTCGCCTGACTGATGCCGCAGATTAACCGCCCTTACATCTGCATTTGCGCTAATGCCATAGGTGATAACCCGCCGATCAGATACAGATGGCAACAGCTTTTGCACGGAGGGGTGATCAATACACAATGCGGCAAATCCATAAAATGGAATAGAGGCGATAAAATTCTCAAAAGCGGTTTCCAGATTTTCAAACGAGCCATGATGGTCCAGATGTTCGGCATCAATATTTGTTACAATCGCAACGGTTGGCTTCAGGCGCGAGAACGACCCATCGCTTTCATCCGCCTCGACCACCATCCAATCGCCGCTACCCAGCCTTGCGTTACTGCCCCAACTGGAAATAATGCCGCCATTCACAACGGTGGGGTCAATCCCTGCCGCATCCAGCAAGGTGGCGACCAGCGAGGTGGTGGTGGTTTTGCCATGCGTGCCGGCAACCGCAACTGACCAGCGCAAGCGCATCAGCTCGCCCAGCATTTCAGCCCGGTGAACAACAGGCAGATAGCGTGCACGTGCAGCGACCAGCTCTGGATTGTCTGGCTTAATCGCGGTGGAAATTACCACAATCGACACCCCGTCCAGATTTTCCGCTGTCTGCGGGATAGACACATTAATGCCCCGCTTGCGCAGGCGGCGAACATTTGCCCCCTCAGCGATATCACTGCCTTGAACCTGATAGCCCAGCTCATGCAGAATTTCGGCAATGCCGCTCATGCCGATACCGCCAATACCGGTGAAATGAATTCTGCCTATGGACAGAGGAAGAGCGGTCATGCGGCCTCCTTATTCTGGGCTGCGCTGTAAGAGAGGATGTGATCTGTAATGGCCTTTGTGGCCCCTGTCTGGGCCTGGCCGCGTGCATTTTTGGCAAGGGTCAGGCGCAGGTCATTTTCGTGCATCACTTTGGTTATTTTATCGCGCAGGGTTGCGGCATCTGCCTGTGTTTCTGTCAGCAAGACCCCTGCATTATGGGCGCAAAGCTGTTCGGCATTTGCCTGTTGATGGTTATCCAGCGCATGGGCAAAAGGAATAAAAATTGCCGCCCGCCCCGCACAGGCAATTTCCGCTACAGAGGACGCACCGGACCGGCTGATCAGCAGGTCAGATTGCGCCATTATATCGGCTACATTGGCAAAGAAGGCACTGGTTTCAGCGGTAATGTCATGCTGTTGATAGAACTTATCCAGCGCCTCTTTTTGTTCTTGTCTGACCTGATGGGTTACTATCAGGCGTTTGCGAAGGGGGGCTGGCAGGCTGGCAAGGGCAGCTGGAATAACATCCGCAAATAAAGCCGCACCAAGAGAGCCACCAAAAATTGCCAGTCGAAATGGCGCTGTATCTGCATTCAGCCTGTAGGGTTTTATCGCGGTAAATTCGGTGCGAACGGGCAGTCCTGTATGGATAATAGGGGTGGCAGCTGGCAGGTTTTGATTTTCAGGCCAGCTTGCAAGCAAGGCTTTGGTAAAGTGGGCCAACATCAGATTTGTGCGCCCAATTACGGCGTTTTGCTCATGCATTACCGCTGGAATACCAAGGCACCAGGCAGCAAAAACAGGCGCTGCTGCTGGATAGCCGCCAAATCCCACCATAACCGCAGGGCGTTTTACTGTTAATTTAAACAGGCAATTTACCAGTCCTGCGCCTAGCTGGAAAAGGGCAGCAACCCGCCTTATCGCAGAGCCAGCAAAAGGCGAGGCTGAACGCACCACCTTGTAAGAAAGATGGTTCGGGATAAGCTGTGCCCCGCGCTTGTCGGTAAGCAATAAAATCTGATGCCCGTCTGCCAGCAATTTCTCGGCGATACAAATCGCAGGCATAACATGCCCGCCAGTGCCGCCAGCCGCCAGGCAAATATATACAGATGTCGGCTTTACAGGGCTCATCGGCTGGCCTCCGGCATCATAACATCATTTGCAAAGCTCTCTTGCTCTGAGGGCTGCTGCTTGCGGCTAAGGGCGAGTATCAAGCCTAGCGTCAACCCGCTAGCCACCAGCGAGGAGCCGCCATAGCTGATAAAGGGCAAAGTCATGCCCTTTGTCGGAATCAGGTTTAGAGAAGAAGCCATGTGAATAGCGGCCTGTACCCCAAACTGGGTTGCCAGCCCCGATACCGCCAGCATACAGAACATATCCTTGGCAATCAGGGACTGGGCATAGCCACGAATAACAACAAAGCCGAACAGCCCGATAAGGAATAAACAGGCAATCAGGCCATATTCTTCTGCGGCAACCGAGAAAATAAAATCTGCATGGGCATCTGGTAGATGCAGCTTTACCCGGCCATCACCCGGGCCCACCCCATACCAGCCCCCTTCAACAAAGGACTGAATAGAACGCTCGGCCTGCAGATTATCGCCGGTCAGGAATTTTTTAACGCGCGATTGCACATGGTCAAGAAGGGTATAGGCCAATATGCCAGCTAGCGGTGCCAATGCTAACGCGATCACGATCAAGAGCAGGGGAAGCCCTGCCAGAAACATCTGGAAGCCAAAGGTCAGGACAACCAGAGCGGTCATGCCCACATCAGGTTGCAGGATCAAGATGGTGACAATTATACCGACCACTGCCGAGGCCCATGCCCATCCAGGGAACGCCTCTTGCTCGCGCCACAGACCCAGCAACCAGGCAGTGATAATCACCAATATCGGCTTGATAAATTCAGATGGCTGCAGGCGCAGTCCGCCCATCATTAACCATCTGGTAGCGCCTTTCACTTCTGGGCCAATGACCAGCGTTGCAACCATCAATCCGGTGATTGCCAGCCCGCCAAGCAAGCATAAAATGCGAATGGTTCTACCGCTCAGGATAGAGGTTATCAGCATTACAAACAAAGCCGGCAGCATGAAAAATATCTGCCGCAAGACAAAATGATTTTCTGCCAGACCAATACGCTCGGCAACAGGAGGGCTGGCTGCCATGACCAGCACAGCTCCCAATACCATCAGCAACAAGGTACAGGTCAGCATCATCCGATCCACTGTCCACCACCAGATGCCAAGGCGCGATCTGTCTGTACGATTAAACATGGCTGCCCCCCATATTTGATGCAGGGCTGGTTGCGGGTGTCAGCTGGTTTATGTGGGCAGCAGCCAGTGCGCAGAAATGCTGTCCACGCGCTTCAAAACTCGGGAACTGATCAAAAGACGCCGCAGCAGGAGAGAGCAAAATCACTTGCTGATCTGTTTGTGCGCTGTGTTGTGCCGAAGCGCTGGCGGCGGCCAGAGCATCATCCAGCGTATCAAAACAGCTGGTCGGCACCTGCCCTTGCAGGCTGTCAGCGAAATCTCTTGCACAGGCACCAAACAGATAGGTCTGCACAACATGGCCCAGATGCGGCAAACAGGCATCAAGGCCATCTTCTTTGGCAATGCCGCCAGCACACCAATGGATATTCTCAAAGCTGGCCAGCGCATGTGCAGCAGCCTCGCCATTTGTCGCCTTGCTGTCATTCACATACAGGATGTTGTTTATCTGTCCAGCAGGCTGCAGGCGATGCGGCAGTCCGGCAAAGCTGGCAATGCCAGAATCTATTTCTGTATCCGCTAGCCCCAGCGCACGGCAAACCGTCCGGGCGGCCAGACAATTTTGTGCATTATGCAAGCCAGACAGGGCAAGATTGTTAAAGCTGGCAATATGGCGAGCCTCGGCTGCTATCATGGCCTTGCTAAGGCGGGTCAGATTTATATCGCCTGTAGATTTATCTCCTGTATATTTATCCGATAGCGCATCAAGGGCGTCGCCTTCGCCCAGGATTGCCAGACCGTCCGGTTTTAGCGAGGTCAGAACCTGTTCCTTGGCGCGGATATACCCCTGCATACCGCCATGCCTGTCCAGATGATCTGGCGTGATGTTCATAATAATAGCGATATCTGAGGTCAGAGACGGGGTGACTTCAAGCTGATAGGAGGAGAGTTCAATGACATTCACCCCATCCTCGCCAACCACATCCAAGGCAGTTACCGCAGCCCCAATATTCCCGCCAATCGCGCAAGGCCGGCCAGCGCTTTTTAAAATATGGCCGATTAATGCGGTCGTGGTGGATTTGCCATTTGTACCTGTAATCGATACCCAGCGTCCGGCACGGCCGCGCTGAAGGGCAAATTCAACCTCGCTGATAATTGGCACGCCTGCTTCTATACAGCGCTGGGCAGCGGGATGCGGGACAGGGTGGAGATGGGCAATGCCGGGGCTAATGACCAGCGCATCCAACTTTTGCACCTCCCAGTTCTCAAAGCTGGAAAAATACGCGTCAGTATCCCTGGTTGCGCCCTTGTCATCATAGACAGTAACAGAAATCCCATCAGCCAGACACGCCGCCAGCACCGCCTGGCCAGAGCGGCCCATGCCTAAAATGGCGATGTGTTTAAATGCTGTTATGGGCGCGTTTACCATCTGCTGCTATCCTATCTCAGCTTCAGGGTCGACAGGCTGATAAGCGCCAGCACCACAGAAATAATCCAGAACCGGATGACAATAGTGCTTTCTGCCCAGCCTTTTTTCTCGAAATGATGATGCAGTGGGGCCATCAGGAAAATGCGCTTTCCAGTCAGCTTGAAAGAAGCCACCTGCAAAATCACCGATAAGGTTTCCACAACAAACAGGCCGCCTGCGATAGCCAGAACCAGCTCGTGGCGTGTTGCCACCGATACCGCGCCCAGCGCCCCGCCCAGAGCCAGCGACCCGGTATCCCCCATAAACACCTTTGCGGGCGGCGCGTTAAACCATAGAAAGCCCAGACCAGCGCCAATAATCGCCCCTAACAATGTGGCCAGATCACCTGTGCCCGGCACATAGTGAATTTGCAGGTAATTTGCAAAATTAATATTCCCGCTAAGATAGGCAATCAGTCCAAAACAGACACAAACAATCATTACCGGAACAATCGCCAGCCCATCCAGCCCATCGGTTAAATTCACCGCATTAGACGCGCCAACAATGACCAGCATCGCAAAGGGTACATAAAATAATCCCAAATAAATCAGGGAATCCTTGAAAAAGGGCAGGGCGACCCCATAGCGCAAGGCCTCAGGCGAAAGCTGAATAAAGATCAGGCTGGCCAGCAAGGCGGCCGCGAGCTGCAAGACAAGCTTTTGCCGGCTGCTCATCCCGTCGCTAGAGCGTTTTTTCAGCTTTAGCCAGTCATCTGCTGCCCCGATCATGCCAAAGGAAGCTGCCACCAGCAGTACCGGCCATAGATAGGCATTAGAGAGTGGTACCCATAGCAAGGTGGCAAAAATAAAACTGAACAGGATCAACAGCCCGCCCATGGTTGGCGTTCCGGCCTTGGCCAGAATATGGCTCTCAGGACCGTCCTGACGAATAGGCTGACCTTGTGCCTGATGGGTTTTCAGCCAGGCAATAAATCTCTCGCCGCAACATAGCGAGATCAGCAGAGCGGTCATAAATGCCCCGCCAGAGCGAAAGGTGATATATCTGAAAAGATTCAGAATTTTATAGTCCTCAGCAAAAGGAAGGAGCAAATCAGGCAGCATGGAAGACACCTCCTTCTGGTGTGGATGGGCCGTTATGCTTTTGGCTAAGTCGGTTAATCAGATATTGGCTGACCTTATAGGCACCTGACCCGTGTGAGCCTTTGACAAGGATGACATCCGGGGTGCCTATCAGCTTGGCTAAATCTTCCTCCAGAGAGGCAAGCAGGCTGTCTGCATCGGTAAAACAGCTTGTCTGGATGGTTGCGGGCAATTCTGCACAGCAGGCCTGCATAAGCGGGCCAATCGCCAAAACCGATTTAGCCCCTGCCGCTTCAATAGCCGAGGCCAGGCGCAGATGCTCGCCTAGCCCGGCCTCGCCAAGTTCCAGCATGTCGCTAAAGATAATCAGCAGATGCCGGGCATCATAGCTGGCCACCGCATCAAGGGCGGCCTGGATAGAGGCAGGGCTGGCATTATAGCTGTCATCAATCAGGCAGATCTCGGACCCTGCATGTGCCAGCTGGTGTTTGCGCCCGCGCCCGTCACTTTCTTGCATGGTTGCAAAGGCAGGCAGTAGCGCGTCCAGATCCAGCTTTAGCGCATAGGCAGTTGCCAGCGCACAAAGCGCATTCATCGCATAATGCTCTGCACGCATACCAAGTGTGAATTGAACATGCTGGCGCCTGCCTTGCGCGCCAGGATGCGGCAGGCTGGCTTCTATCTCAAGGCTGTCTTTACCAGCGCTTAACCGCTCTAGGCAAATGGTGCTATCTTTATCCCTGCCAAAGCTGATGATGTTCTTCAGGCCGGATAGACGGGCAGAGCCGGCAAGCTGGCCATAAAATTCATCATCGCGCGGCAGGATAGCGACACCAAAGGCATCGGTGCCTAAAAAGATTTCTGCCTTGGCCTCGGCAATTTCGGATAAATTATTAAAAAAACCGACATGTGTGTTCGAAATCCGGGTGATAATGGCGATATCCGGGCGAACCATATTTGACAGCAGATTTATCTCGCCAGCGCCATTCATACCCATTTCTGTCACCAGAAAATCAGTATCTTCAGCCATGTCCGATAGTGTTAATGGTACGCCTAAATGGTTGTTAAGATTGCCCTTTGTTGCATGTACCTTGCCAGCTTTTTGCAGCATTTCTGCAATCATATCCTTGGTGCCAGTTTTGCCAACTGACCCGGTGATGGCAATTTTGCGTGCGCGGGTATGATGGGCGATATATTCTGCCAGCGCCTGAAATCCCTTTTCAACATTGCTGACACATAATTGCGGCAGGTCAATTTCCGCATTTGGCGCTTTTACCATAGCGGCATGTTGTTTGGCGCCAGCCAGGCTGGCCAGAAATGCGTGCCCATCTGTTTGCGCCCCCCTCAGGGCAATAAACAGGCTGTTTGCTGTCATCTCGCGGCTATCAATTACCGCGCGATGCAGGGCGAAATCCGGAACCTTGTCATTCAGCCAGTAGCCTGTGCAAATCTCGGCTATTTTATCCGGGGTAAGTGCAGATAGGCTCATTCTGCCTCCTTTCCAGAAATTTGGCTCAAGGCATGTCGTGCCACACTGGCATCATCAAAAGGCAGTGTTTCTGTGCCGATCATCTGTGAGGTTTCATGGCCCTTGCCAGCGATAAGCAAGGTATCGCCAGCGCCAAGACCTGCAATGGCAGCCTTTATAGCGGCATCACGCGGGGAAATTTCATCGGCGTCTGGACAGCCTTTTTTTATCTCCGCCCGAATAGCAGCAGGGTCTTCACTGCGCGGATTATCATCGGTAATGATTACCTGATCTGCCAGCCTGGCAGCGATGGCGCCCATCTTTTTGCGTTTACCGCTATCGCGGTCACCGCCGCAGCCAAACACAACTTTCAGATTGTCCGGTGTCTGCGCCCGCAAGGCGATAAGGGCAGCTTCAAGCGCATCTGGCGTATGGGCAAAATCAATAATAATGCGGGCGCCCTCTGGATGGCCATGCACAGGCTGCATACGTCCGCGAACCGGTGTCAGGGCTGGCAGCGCGCCAAAGGAATCTTGCAATGGCATACCAGAGGCATAGGCCGCTGCCGCTGCCATAACCGCGTTAACCGCCTGAAATGTACCTGAAAGGGCTACTGGAAACCGAAAGGCCTCGCCTTTTGCGACAATTTGAACATCCAGCCCGAAAGGATGTGTTTCTATTTTCTGAATAGAGAAATCAGCCTCGGGGTTACTGCCAACTGTCCAGATAACAATCTGCCTCTCTGCCAGCTGATCTTTCAGGGCCATCACCATGGGGTCATCTGCATTCAGAACAGCGGTGCCGCCATCCAGCAGATTATCGTGAAATAGCTTTGCCTTTGCCGCACAATAATTTTCCATATTGCCATGCCAGTCCAGATGATCACGGCTAAGGTTGGTAAAGACAGCGACATTGACGCCCAGCCCTGCCATTCTGTTTTGATCCAGCCCATGGCTAGACGCTTCAAAGGCAGTATGGGTAATCCCGGATTTTGCCAGCTTGTGAAGC
>JBMZFK010000028.1:0-21221 GCA_049615365.1 Puniceispirillaceae bacterium (SeqCode) | reverse complement strand
AAGGCTGGATAGGCCGGGCATTACAACAATTGCATATGTAAAAATAAACCCGCTGACCAAACTGCAAAGTGTGATGGAAAGGATCAGTGAAATATCCAGCAAGTCCATTTAATGTTCAGCCCTATAATTCATTTTTCTATTGCTAAATTGACACAAATATCCGTTTTTTATGACCTATTCCCACTCAATCGTGCCAGGGGGTTTGCTGGTAACGTCATAGACAACGCGGTTCACGCCCTTCACCTCATTCACGATACGGGTAGCGGTGCGTGCCAGAAAATCATGGCTAAAACCATAGCTCTGGGCGGTCATCCCGTCAGTTGAGGTGACGGCCCGCAATGCGCACACATATTCATAAGAACGGGCATCGCCCATCACCCCAACGGTGCGCACAGGCAGCAATACAGCAAAGGCTTGCCATATCTCGTCATACAGGCCAGCTTTGCGTATCTCGTCCAGATAGACGGCGTCTGCCTCACGCAGGATATCCAGTTTTTCTGGCGATATCGCCCCTGGTATACGGATGGCCAGGCCTGGCCCCGGAAACGGGTGACGGCCAACAAAATGTTCTGGCAAGCCCAGCTCGCACCCTAGGGCGCGTACCTCGTCCTTGAACAGCATCCGCAAGGGCTCTACCAGCTCAAGGGCCATATCCTCTGGCAAGCCGCCGACATTGTGATGCGATTTAATCGTTACCGCATTGCCGCCCGCCGCCGAGATAGATTCAATCACATCCGGATAGAGCGTGCCTTGCGCTAAAAAGCGGGCATTATCAATATTGGCTGATTCAGCATCAAATACTTCAATAAAGCTCTTGCCGATTATTTTGCGTTTTTGTTCCGGATCATCTACCACATCGAGACGGCCCAAAAACATTTCCGACGCATCATGGTGAATAAGCGGGATATTATAATGATCGCGGAACAGCGAGACCACTTCATCTGCTTCGCCTTTACGCATTAATCCTGTATCGACAAATACGCATGTCAGCTGATCGCCAATCGCCTGATGGATAAGCACGGCTGCGACCGAGCTATCTACCCCGCCAGAGAGGCCGCAAATCACATTACCATCGCCTATCTGCGCTCGCAGGGCCTTAATTGCCTGGTCCTTATAAGCCGCCATCGACCAGTTGGCATCTAGGCCACAAATTCGCAGGGCGAAATTACGCAGTAGCCCCGCCCCGCCATCGGTATGCACCACTTCGGGATGAAACTGCACGCCGTAATAGCCGCGCACCTCGTCAGCGATCACCGCATAGGGCGCCCCGGCAGACCGGGCAATAACCTGAAAACCGTCTGGCAAGGCAGAGACATGATCGCCATGGCTCATCCATACAGATTGCTGCTGGCCGGCTGGCCATACGCCCTCAAATAGCGGGCTATCTGTTACCACCTCAACATCTGCCTGGCCAAATTCGCGGCTAAGGCCAGCTTCAACAACCCCGCCTAGCTGGCTGCATATGGTTTGCTGGCCATAACAAATTCCTAATATTGGCAGACTGGAATCAAACACCGCTTGCGGCGCGCGCGGCGTATCGGCATCAGTAACTGAATTTGGCCCGCCTGACAAAATAATCCCGCCTATATCTGCCAGCTGGGCTTTCATATCACCCTCTTGTGCAGAGGTGCTGGGCAGAATTTTGGTATAGACCCCTTCTTCACGTAATCGCCGCGCGATCAGCTGGGTTACCTGCGAACCGAAATCAATAATCAGAATTGCATTTTTCATAGACTGTCTTACTCTTGCCCTTAATTTTATATGCCAGATTTTATATGCCAGATGTTACATGCCAGGCCGGTAATTTGGCGCTTCCCTGGTAATTGTCACATCATGAACATGCGATTCCTGTAAGCCAGCCGAGGTAATTTTCAAAAAGGTACAGTTTTTCTGCATATCGGCAATGGTTGGATTGCCAGTATAGCCCATGGCGGCACGCAAGCCGCCTGCCAGCTGATGCAATACCTGCCCTGCCCCGCCCTTATAGGGGACCTGCCCTTCAATCCCTTCTGGAACCAGCTTTAGCGGGGTGGATACTTCTGCCTGGAAATACCGGTCAGCAGACCCTCTGGCCATCGCCCCCATTGAGCCCATCCCGCGATAGGCTTTATAGGAACGACCCTGATATAAAAACACCTCACCCGGGGTTTCATCTGTACCCGCCAGCATAGAGCCGACCATCGCAACAGACGCCCCGGCGGCAATCGCCTTGGCCAAATCGCCTGAATATTTTATCCCGCCATCTGCGATAACCGGCACGCTGGCGTCTGCGCATACAGAAAACGCATCCATAATCGCGGTCAGTTGCGGTACGCCCACCCCTGCTATCATTCTGGTGGTGCAGATAGAGCCAGGCCCAATTCCTACCTTTACCGCATCCACGCCCGCATCTATCAGCGCCTTTGCTCCGGCTGCGGTGGCGACATTGCCGCCGATAATCTGGGTGGTGTTGGACAGCTTGCGAATAGTTTGCACCGCTTCTAATACGCCTTGCGAGTGGCCATGTGCGGTATCGACCACCACAACATCTGCCCCCGCCTCTATCAGGGCTTCTGCCCGGCGCACGCCATCTGCCCCAGCACCTGTTGCGGCAGCGACCAGCAGGCGGCCTCTATCATCTTTCGAGGCCTGCGGATAATTTTCAGCCTTTTCCATATCCTTGACCGTAATCAGGCCGATACAGATATCCTGCCTATCCACGACAACCAGCTTTTCAATACGATGTTCATGTAACAGGCGGCGCGCCTCTTGCGGGCTGGCCGTTTCGGTAACGGTAATGACAGGGCTGGTCATCAAATCAAAAATTTTCTGGTTTTTATCTGTGGCAAACCGCACATCGCGGTTAGTCAATATCCCCACCAGCTTGCCAGTATCATCTACCACTGGCACGCCGCTGATTCTTTTCGCTTCCATCATTTCCAGCGCATCACCCAGCGTTTTATCCGGCGTGATGGTCAGCGGATTAACCACCATTCCAGCTTCAAACCGTTTCACAGCCGCTACCTGCAGGGCCTGTTCTTCAATGGTGAAGTTTTTGTGAATAACACCGATGCCGCCTGCCTGTGCCATGGCGATGGCCAGACGATGTTCGGTAACGGTATCCATTGCTGCCGAAACCAGCGGCAATTTCAGCTTTATCTCGCGGGTTAGTGGCGCAGAAATATCGACATCTGATGGCAAAACAGCCGAATGACCCGGCTGAAGTAATACATCATCAAATGTCAGGGCTTCGCGGATTGTTGGGTTGGTCATCAATTTATCCTTAACAGCAAGCAGGTGATGACGCCGGAGTGTAGCGTGATGTGGGCCGGATATCCAGTTGAAACTGCAAAAGCAGGGTAAAAAGCTGTTTTTTATGGATTAGCTGTATCTTCTTGTGCCTCTGGTGCGGGTTGAAACCCGGTAGCCAGAAGATAGGTTTCCACAGACTCAGATCGGCTGGCTTCCGGCTTTAGGTAGCGTACCTTGTCAAAACGCTGATTTAACAGCTTCATAAATTCGACATCTGCCCCGCCGCGAAAAGCCTTGGCCAGAAAAAACCCGCCTGGCTGCAGGATCTGCTCGGCAAAATCCAGCGCGATTTCCAGCAAACCCATAGTTCGCAAATGATCGGTTTGGCGATGCCCTGTGGTTGCCGCCGCCATATCCGATAAAACCGCATCTGCCTTGCCGCCTATCCGGCTGGCTGCTTCTTCCAGCACGCCCTCTTCGGTGATATCGCCAACCATGATATCCACACCTGGCACCGGGTCTGTTTCCAGCAAATCTATCCCGACAAGATAGCCCTTGCCAGCCTCCAGACGGCATTGCCGTGCAAGCACCTGCAGCCAGCCACCTGGCGCACAGCCCAAATCCACCACACGCATATGCGGCTTTAACAATTTATGCTTGGCATCCATCTGCTCTAGCTTTACCGCAGCACGCGAGCGATAGCCTTTTTGCTTGGCTTCGGCCACAAACGGATCATTAAGCTGGCGCGTTAGCCAGCGCTGGGAAGACGGCTTGCGTCCCCGCATTTTCTTTGGCTGGCGCGTTAACCCCGCTTTTGATCGATAAGAGCGCCCTGATGAGCCTTTTTTATCGCGTCCTGAACCCTCTGCCATACAAATTCCCTAATCCAAAAGGCGGTTTACTGCCAGACTTTCTTTACCGACAGAATGCTTACCACAAGGCACGGGCAAACCGCCATACCCCGCCCAACAGCAGATTGACATCGCGGCCAATCGCCAGGGTAGCTGGCACTACAAATAGGACAAGTGTCGTGGTAAAAGCTAGCCCAAAAACAATCGTTGTTGCCATCGGGATCAGGAATTGTGCCTGTAAAGAGGTTTCAAACATCAGCGTGCTGAGACCGCCTATCGTGGTCATGGAAGTTAAAAGAACCGGACGCAGCCTGTCTGTAGTACCCTGAACAATGGCCTCTTCATGGCTGCCATCTGCCTCCTCCAGACGCCGCTCAATCGTTGCGACCAGAATAATGGAATTATTCACCACAATCCCGGATAGGGCAATCAGGGCAAATAGCGACAGGATATTCAAATTCATCCCCATCACATAATGGCCAACCACCGCACCTATCAGCCCGAAGGGGATCATGATCATCACTGCAAAGGGGCGGGTCCAGCTAGCAAATACCCAGGCAAGGATCGTATAGATACATAACAGCGCCAAAATGCCGCCACTGGCCATATCGGCAAAAGCTTCGCCCTGCTCCTGATCCCGGCCATCAAATCTGTAGCGCAGATTATTTTGCTCGGTATATTTGCCAAATTCACCATTGATCAGGGCTTCTTTGGCCCCGGTAGTGTTAATCACATCATCATCCAGATCGCCCTGGATAGCGACTTCGCGGAATCCATCCTGGCGGCGAACAATTGAAAACCCCAGCCGCCGTTCAATCGTCGCCACATCGGCAAGCGGTACATAAGAGCCTTGCGGTGTTATCAGGCGCAGACTGCCCAGACTATCTGTTGATACCTCATTTTCAGGCAGAGCAAGGCGCACGGTAACCACCTCGTCCCCGCGCGGAAAACGCCGCACCACCGCCCCATCCAGCGAGGCGCGCAGCTGGCTGCCAATAGACTGCACAGTAAAGCCTAGCGAGCGGCCAAGAGGCGAGAGACGGATAATCCGCTCCTCTGCCCCATAATTCAAATTTTCCTCAATATCGGTGGTACCGGGAACAGCATCAGCAATCAGAATAATATCCTGTGCCGCCTGTTTTAGCTGTTCCAAATCATCGCCCATAATACGCACATCCAGCTCGCGTCCGGGTGGCCCGCCTTCAGGGGCGCGCACAATCAGCCGTTCCATTCCCGGCATAGGCCGTATTTCTTCACGCAACGCCGCCACAAAATCAGATGACCGCACATCGCGCTGGTCTGCTGTTATCAGCTCTACCATCATGCTGCCACGCAAATCATTTGCACCGCCGGTTGCTGCTTCCTGATTATCGGTTACATGCGCGCCTATAACCGAATAGGCAAAAGAGACCAGACCCTTTTTCCCGTCTGTAAACTCTTCTTCAACCGCGACAAGGGCGCGTTCCATCTCTGCAACCATTATTTCGGTTTGCTGACGGGTAGATCCGGATGCCATGGTCATGCTGACATACACATTATCCGCCTCGGGGGCTGAGAAAAAGACAAAGCCAACACGCCCGCTGGACATCATCCCGACCGCCAGCATCAACATGCCAACCGCAATCGCCAATGTAGCATAGCGAAAACTGATAGCCAGCCGAACCAGACGACCAAATATACGATCCCTGATAAAATTAAACCCTCTATCAAAACCGCGTCTAAACCAGGAAGGCTGTGTTGATTTACCCGACCCGTGATGGGCCAGATGGGCTGGCAGGATAAAGAAACATTCTATCAGGCTAGCCAGAAGCACCGCACACACAACCGCAGGTATGGCGCCAATAATGACCCCGATAATGCCCTTGATGGTAAAAAGCGGCAAAAAGGCAGCCACCGTTGTTAACATGGCAGAGATAACCGGCGGGCCCATCCGTTTTGCCGATAAAATGGCAGCTTCCTGGATAGGCAAATTTCGCCTGACTCGCAAATGTTCAGCATGCTCGCCAATAACAATCGCATCATCCACCACGATACCCAGAGCCATGATCAACCCGAATAGCGAAATCATATTAATGCTCTGGCCGGTGGCAAACATCACGCCAAAGGTCGCCAGAAACGCTACCGGAATCCCAACCGCCACCCAAAAAGCCACCCGGGCAGGCAAGAATACAAACAATACTAGCATCACCAGTAACAGCCCGAAAAAGCCATTTTCGATCAGCAAAAATATTCGCTCTGAAATCAGATTGGCCGCGACATTATATTGTGCGATCTCAAGCCCCTGCGGCAATGTCATCTGCTTTTCTGTAATATAGGTCTGGACGATATCGTTGGTTTTCAGAGAATCGCTTTGCTTGCCACGCAATATATGCAGCTCTACTGCCGGCATGCCATTATGTTCCAGCAGAACAGCAGGTGTTTCATAGCCATCGGAAAGCTTGGCAACCTCCCCTAGCCGCACCGCACTGCCATCTGGCCGGATTAGAATTTTTATATCACTATATTCTGCTGCGGTTTTGCGTAAGCCAATAGAACGTACGCGCAGCGCCCCATCGGCAAACCGGCCCGCAGGCACATCAATGGAACTGCCGGCAATGGCAGCTGAAATGTCATTTAAGGTCAGCCCTAACCGGGCTAATTCGGCCTCGCTGATTTCAATGTGAATTTCTTCATCTGGCAGGCCGCCCAGCTCGACCTTGTCGACGCCGCGCTGTAACAAATCCTCTTTCATTGCTTTGGCATGATAGCGCAGCGACTCCAGCGAATAGGGCCCATATAGAACCACCCGCGATACGGTATCGAAAAACTCTGCTTTGATAATATCGGGGGATTCTGCCTCTGCCGGGAATTCCACTTGCCCGACCGCGGCTTCGACATCTGCTAGCGCTTTTTGCATATCCGCGCCAAAGGTAAATTCAACTTGCGCGGTTCCGACCCCCTCAAACGAGGAGGACATGACCTTTTTAACATTGGCAATGGTGCGTAATTCAGGCTCAAGAGGCTGGATAATATTGCTGTCAACATCTTCAGCGGTCGCCCCGGACCATTGAATGCTTACCGCAATCACCTCAACATCAACATCCGGGAAAAATTGCTTATTCAGGCGCGTTGCAGACATCATCCCGATAGCCAGCATGATGATCATAATCAAATTGGCGGCGGTTCGGTGACGGGCAAAAAATTCTATAGCACTGCTAAACATCTAAAATCCAAGCTCTCTTTAATTAAGATGCGTTTGCGGCATTGGCGACACGTACACGTGTGCGATCACCAATACCCGGCAGGCGCGTTGCAACAATTTGTGCGCCTTCACCAACATCACCTGTGACCAGAACACTGCCCGGACTGCGATGTACTACGGTTACCTGTCTTTGTTTGGCGCGGCCATTTTCTATGACATAAATTGTGTTGGTGCCAAACAGTGCTTCTTCTGGCAAAGCCATGACATTGGTGAAGGTCTGGCCAACATATAACACCTCAACAAAGGCGCCAGGCGGGATAGTGCGTGCAGCCTTTTCCGGCAGTTCAGCATATAGCCGCCCACCTCCTTCTGATCGGTCGACAATAATCTCGGAACGGCTGATAACCGCCTCCAGCTCGGCACTGGCTGCATTGCCAGATGTCCAGCGCAACTGCACTGTGCGGCCGATCAGCGCCTCACTATTCTGATAGATGCTAACCGGCACCACAAAGCTGACCTCCAGACGGGACAAATCTGTCAGTTCTGCCACCAGATGGGCGGTAGTGACCTGATTTCCAAGTGCCAAATCAACATTGGACAAGGTGCCATCGAACGGGGCTGTTAATACCGCATCATCAATATCTTTTTGATGTCGTCTGGCCGCAACCCGTAATTGGGCTAGTCTGGCACGGGCCTGATCCAGTAAATTACTGGCACCAGATACAGCCAATTCAGCCGCATCTATTTCGGCCTGCGAGCCAACAGATTTTTCAAACAAAGACAGCGCGCGTTCATACATTCTGGTGCGCACTTCCAGTTGTGTTTCCAACTGGCCGATTTGCCGCTTTTCTGCGGCGGCCTGAACCTTGACTTCTTCTAGTGCCAGGGCTGAACGTTCTGCATCCAGACGGCCCAGAATCGCACCTGTTTTAACATCTAGCCCATTGCGAAGCAGGTCGGAGACATCCACAACCTCGCCGCTGACGCCAAAGCGCAATTCTGCCCCGCGTCCAGAGCTGACCGTGCCAAATGCCTGTTCTGTCGGGCTGATATCCTCAAATTTTGCGACCACCGCCCGGATGGTCCAAACCTGTTCTTCAGGCTGGCTGGCAGCGACTTCCTTTTTCGTGCTTTGCAAATAATTATAGCCGCCAATAAAGCCAGCCAGAATAACCAGAGCAACTAACGCCTTTTTCAAAAAGTTCAGCAAGGGGGACATCTTCATTTCTTTTTTATTTCCTTTACGTCTGCCCGTTAACAAGCAGAGTATTTTTATGGTAGATTGCGCCGCGTTAACCAGCTGATAGCCCCGGCTAACATATAAGGCCTACTCTACCCCTATTAGGATTTATATAAAATAAAGTAGTCTGCATCCGGCCTGCGCCCACACAGGCTTTATTTTTACATCAGATATGATTTTGGTCAGGAACGATGATTTTTTTACCATCATCCCTATGTTTTGCAAATCATACAGAATACCAAATGCATCATTACCGGCCAGTCATCTTCGTCACTTCCATATCTTAATTATTCATTTATTTATAGGGTCTAAAGTGCGGTTCAGACCAATAAAGGCTAAAAAAACTTGTGCTTTTTACAGCAATGCTTCCAAGGTAGAGCAGTTTTTCACAATGATGGTTGGTCAGGCGGCCTGAATTAGCGTAACGGACATCAAGATGTTTTATCGCCTGACATATTTTATCGCCCGGGATGTTTTATCGCCTGACAAGCCCCAAGCCACATTTTTCATGTGTAATGGATGAGGAATAAGAACATATCATGCGTTACAGTCAGAATTTGACCGCGATAATCGCTGTCCTCCCTGCCCTATTCAGGCTCTCTGGGCCTATCGCGATAGGCCAGCTTATCTCTATCAGCATGCTGACCGCCGATTTTTGGATGATGGGGCGTCTTGGCGCATTTGACCTGGCCTCCGGGTCTCTGGCTGTGCGCGTTTACCAGCCTTTTTATTTTCTGGCACTTGGCCTGCTAAGTGTTATTGCCTCTATGGTTGCCCAATCTATAGGTGCGGGCCGTCCAGAAATCGCCCGCCGCATCTATCGGCAAGGGTTGATATTAGCGGTGGTTCTGGGCGGAATTTTCATGCTGCCTATCCTATTTGGAGCCAATATTCTTATCCTGCTTGGCCAGGATGCCGAAATTGCCAGCTATGCAACCCCGTTCTTTATTTATGCGGCAGTTGGGTTTCCCTTTACGCTTCTGTTTCTGACCATGCGGTTTTTTACCTTTGGGCATCGGCGTATAGGCCCGCAATTAATTGCCAGCACCTTTATGCTTGGCCTGAATATCGCGTTAAATCCGGTTCTGGCCTATGGGCTATATGGAATGCCGGAAATGGGGCTGGCCGGGATCGCGCTGGCGACAACGATAAGCTATGCCTCAACCTGTTTAATATTGGGCTGTTTAATCGGCTTGCTGCCCCCTTTTCGTGAAACCAAACCCTATCAGAACTGGTGGCGTCCAGATTTTGCGCTGATGAAAACCATGCTGAAAGTTGGCGGGCCAAATGCCTGTATTGTCGCCTCAGAGACAGGGATGTTTATCGTCGCCGCCTTCATTGTCGGGCTGTTTGGTGCCAGCGCACTGGCAGCTGTTGCCATCGCCAATCAAATTGCGGCGGTAGTGTTTATGTTCCCGCTGGCAGTGTCCCAATCCTGTGCGATCATGGTCGGCCAGTCTGCAGGTGCAGGCAGATACTCGGATGTTCAGGCATTTGGCTGGGCAGGCGGCGTAGCCGGGGTGCTTATCGCCTTGCCTTTGACCTTGTTACTGGCGTTCTATCCGGAATTCCTGGCTGGATTATTTCTGCGCGAGGGAGATCAGCTGGCCGCTCAGACGCTGGAAATTGTTATACCCATGTTGTGGATTACCGCCCTGTTTCAGGCAAGTGACGGTGCCCAGGCTATTTTCACCGCCAATTTGCGTGGCCTGAATGATACGCGCGTGCCAGCCATTTACGGATTAGTGTGTTTTTGGGGTGTGGGCATTGGCTCTGGTGCCTTTATGGCGCTATATCTGGAATGGGGGCCGGTGTCTGTCTGGTCGGGGCTGGCGTTGGGGTTAACCTTGAATGCGCTTATCCTGACCGGTAGATGGCATCGTCAATTATCACTGATCAAAGCTAGCAAGCGCGGCTTGCTTGAAACCGCTGCCAGCTAGCCACAATCTGTAAAACAGATTAAAAAATACTGTAACCTGTCGCCGTTGCCAGATAGAATGTTAGCTATGGATACTTCTGTCTGCCAGCCACCTTTGATGCCTGCCAGCTGCGACTTGGCGCAACAGCAACGCTGGCTGTATGAGCTAGAGGAAATAGAAAAGCTCTCTGTTCTTGATGATGCCGATAAACAGCAGCTGGCCGCTATCATTGCAGGCAGCAGCCATTTGCACCGCATGGTCAGGCTGTTTGCTGACGATGTGCCGGATATTCTGACAGGCAAGGCAGAAAAAATTCTTGCCGATGCCCAGAAAAATTGGTGCGAAGCTGTGCATTCCGCCTCTTCTGATGAGCGGCTGGCTGCCGGTGTACGCCAGTTTCGTAATCGCTGTCATTTTGCAATTGCGCTGGCAGAATTATGCGGACAGGTGGATATTTCTGATGCCTGTACCCACCTATCCAGATGCGCTGAATATGGGCTGAAAGAAGTAGTCGATTATCTCTATCAGGGGGCAGCTGATCAGGGGCGTTGGGTTATTCTGGGGCTAGGCAAGCTTGGTGCGGGCGAGCTGAATTATTCATCAGATATTGACCTGATTATTTTGCACCAATTCGCCCCGGAAAGTGATGCCCAAAGCTGTGAAAAGCAAGGCAAGAATTTTAATGGGCTAGCCCGCAGGCTGGCAAAAATTTTATCCGAAGACACAGCAGATGGTTTTGGCTGGCGGGTAGATTTTCGGTTGCGACCCGATCCGGCAGCGACCCCGCTTAGCCTGTCCTTTCCAGCTGCGGTAAGCTATTACGAATCAACCGCCCGTTCGTGGGAGCGTGCTGCCTTTATCCGGGCTCGTCCGGTTGCCGGCGATATCACTTTGGGAGCGCAGTTCCTCAGCTCTATCTCTGCGTTCATCTGGCGGCGCAGTTTTGATTATACGGTTATTGATGATTTACAGATATGGTTGCGCCATCTTCCCGCCACAGACGATTATCTGGGCTTTGATGTAAAGCTGGGGCAATTTGGTATCCGGCATATAGAATTGCTGGTGCATATTCTGCAATTACTGGGTGGCGGGCGGCACCCTGAATTACGCACATCTAACACCTGTACGGCTCTCGCCTGTCTGACAGGGTTGGGGTGGCTGGAACCGGATCAGGCAAGCGCCCTTGAAAAACTCTATTTCCACTGGCGCAAAATAGAGCATCGCTTGCAATATCTGCGTGACACGCAAACCCATAAATTGCCACGCGATCACACTGCATTGGCAGATTTCGCAGCTTTTTGCGGGATACAGACTACAGACAAGCTGATAACCGCCATTCAAAATCTGCAAGAGGCTACCTGCGCGGCGGCCCACCATCCGATATTTGATCAAATGGTTGAACGCGCACAAAATCGCCAATCAGCGATGCCAGAGCTTCTGGCCAGCGCCGCAGACCATGAGCTGTCACTGGAATGGCTGGCCTCGCTGGGCTTTGCGCGGCCACATGATTTGCGCGATATTATTGATGGGTGGAGCAGCGGCAGAAGTCCGGCTACCAGAGGTGAGCGTGCGCGGCACTATCTGTTCCGCCTTCTGCCAGAGCTAATTACCCATCTTGCCAAAGCAGGCGACCCGGATGCCGCTTTTGCCAGATTTGCCGATTTGGTTGCCGCCCTGCCCGCAGGCGCACAGGCCTTTTCCCTGCTCTGCCAGCATCCACAACTGGCCAGCCTGATAACCGATATTCTGGTCAAAGCTCCGGCGCTGACCAATACCATAGGGCGGCGGACAGATGTGCTGGATATTTTACTGGAACCTGATTTTTTTACCCCCCTGGAAGGGCAGAAAGAGCTGGCACAAATTTGTCCGCAAATACGCGCTGACGAGCCGGTGGAGCTTTATTTGGACAGGCTGAAACGCTGGGCACATGAAGCCAGATTTAGAGCCAATGTGCATATGCTGCAAAAAATTACGCCCTATCCGGAGGTATTATGCCATCTCTCGCAAATTGCAGAACAGGTTATCCAGGCTGTTTTCACCGCAGCTATTCAGGATTTTCAAACACGTTATGGCCAGATAGCGGGCAGCAGCTTGCATATTCTTGCCCTTGGGCGGCTCGGCTCGCAGACCATGACCGCACGTTCGGATATTGATTTATTATTTGTCTATGAAGGCGAACCAGAAAGCCTGTCAGATGGCCCGCGTTCACTGGGGCTTACTGCCTATTATATACGGCTGACCCAGTTAATTATCAGCTGGCTGACTGTCGCCAGCCGCGAGGGAAGCCTATATGAGGTAGATACACGCTTGCGCCCGGATGGCAAATCCGGGCCCGCCGCAACCCATCTGCACCGGCTGGCAAGCTATTATGCAGATGAAGCCTGGCCATGGGAGCATATCGCCATGGCAAAAGCCCGTCTTATTGCCTCGTCAGAGGGCGATACAGACACAGCCCTGCAGAAAATCGTGCTGGATATCAAAGATAACCCGCCCCCTGCCCTGGAAATGGCAGCAGATATTATAAAAATGCGGGATAAGCTGGCCAGCGAGATTGGCACAAAAAAACCCGCCGGATTAGGTCTGAAAAAACGGGCGGGGGGGCTTCTGGATATAGAGTTTCTGGCTATCATGAACCGCGTGCTGCCAGCCCTTAAAACTTATGATGAGCTGACCACACATCCTTCAGCCCCGCTAGATCTGTTGAAAAGCAGACAGGAACATCAGCCTGATCCCGCCTTGCAAGCCTGTATAGATGCCGCTGCCAGGCTGGAGGAGGTGCAAGCCTTTAGCCAGCTATGCCTGCCCCGTTATGCAGAGGCAGCAGATCTGCACGCCCCTTCATCGCCATATCACGCACTGGCAGAAATTACCGGTTACGCTGATCTGAACGCCTTGCTCGAGGCGATAGAGGCATGCTGTAAAACCATTGAAGAGACCTTGCTAGAGAAGCTGAAAACCCCCTGAATTTATGAAATTAATCTCAAATTGGGGAGAGAAGTTCTGATTTATCACAGACGCGACTTATAAAAGGCGTTTTTTGACAATCATTCATAAAATTTTAGGGTATGAGGAAAGAAGTTAGGTACGAAGGTACCCATCTGATTTTTTTCTGTAAATTACTAGGTTAATACTGGCAAAGACACCCAGAAAGACAGGTCTGGAGCATGTTCCTGCCAGCATTTTAGGAGAGGTTGCATGTTACGATCGCTGATTGCAAGCTGGCCTCTGTTTTTTGGTCTATTCCTGATTATGATCGGCAATGGGCTGTTAATCTTCATGCTGGGGGTTCGCGCCAGCAATGCAGGTTTTGGTACCTTTATTTCCAGTATTATGATGAGTGGCTATTTTGTCGGGTTCTTTGGCGGATCACAAATTGTCCCCAAATTGCTGTCATCGGTAGGCCATATTCGCACTTTTGGCGCGCTTTCTGCGATTGCCTCTGCTGCGGCGCTGGTGCATTTGCTTAAAACCGACCCGATTTTATGGACAGCGATGCGTGGGCTTACCGGCTTTGCCTATGCGGGTATGTATATTGTCGTGGAAAGCTGGCTTAATGCCAAAGCCACCAACGACTCACGCGGCCAGATGCTATCTATTTATATGATCATTACTATGGGCGGCCTTGGGCTGGGTCAGATAACTGGCGGTTTGGATGATGGTACTGCCATCAGCCTGTTTCTGGTTGCCTCTATTCTGGTATCTATTGCGGTGGTGCCAATCCTGATTTCTGTCTCGCCCGCACCAGAATTTGCCGAGCCGGAAAGTGTGCCGATACGCCGCCTTTATGCCATCTCGCCTTTGGCGATGGTGGGTATGGGCCTGCAAGGCGTGACCGCGGCGGTGACGTTTGGTTTGGGCGCGATTTATGCTACTAAAATTGGCCTGACCTCTTTTCAGGCGGCGGTGTTTGTTGCCTCTGTAACCATTGGCAATATGGTATTGCAATATCCGGTTGGCAAATTGTCCGACATTTTTGATCGCCGTAAAGTTATCGTGATCGTGTCTGCGGTCGCGGGCGTTTCAGCCTTTGGCGCCAGCCTGATGGGCCCGTCTCATTACTGGATACTGGTTGTGTTAACCGCCCTGTATGGCGGTTTTAGCCTGACCATCTATTCTTTGTGTATTGCCCATGCCAATGACTATCTGACCCCTAGCCAGATGGTAGGTACCGCCTCTACCCTTATTACGGTAAATGGCATTGGCGCTATCATTGGCCCTCCTTTGGTAGGGGCGCTGATGGATATTGCAGGTACCCAAATTTATTTTGTAATGATCGCCCTTATTCATGCCTTGCTGGTCGGGATGGCATTGGTGCGGATGAGCGTTCGCGCCGCGGTACCGGTACAGGCACAAGGCCCGTTCATCGCCGTTCCGGAAGTTGGCACCGCGGTAGCGGCAACGCTAAACCCGGAAGCGGCATGGTCTGAAGAAGACGATGATGTTGACCCGCAAGCCCCGTTATTTGAAGATAATCCCTATCTACAGATTACCCCGACATCACAGGATTGATCTGGAAACAAGCTGCCTGCCCTAATCCTTTTTGACTATCAATATGCGCCCTGCCTGTACCTCTGGATAGCTGAGGCGGGGCGATATTTTTGCTACGCTTTTCTCTCTCAATATGTAATGGTTTTCTAATTTAGAAACATTCATCGGGATAAGATCAGGCAGAGGCGCATCATGGCTGAAAATAAACTGGCCCCAAAAGGGTATCAGCTCTGGTTGATGGGGGTCTGTATAATGGCCGCTATCGTGATTTTAGCTGTGCCTGTGCCTGCCAGTAGCGCGGATAGTGAAATAAAGCGCCTGACCATCACTGCCATTTCAGATGCCGATAGCTTGCGTGCCGGAAAATTACGTTTGCGCCTGCATGGTATAGATGCACCAGAATTGCGGCAACGCTGTTTTGATGAGGCTGGCCAGCCTTATAATTGCGGGCAAAGAGCAAAGGATTTTCTGCACTCTATTCTGAAAATAGGTGCGCAAATAGATTGTCAGCATCTGGACACAGACAGATACAGGCGGCTGATTGTTCGCTGTTTTCATCAGGGCCAGGATATAGCTGGACAAGTTGTGCGCGCGGGCTGGGCGCTGGCTTATCGGCGCTATGCAAAGGATTACATCCCCGCAGAAAGACAAGCGGCCAGTTCTGGTCAGGGTATCTGGCAGGGGAAATTCACCCCGCCGGAAAAATGGCGGCGCCAGCACCGCTAGACTATCTGGCCGAAACAAAACTGGCAGAGACAAAGCAGCTATATTTCGGTCAGGCTATAACAGTCCCAATTCGCGTAGCTCAGACGCCAGTTCTGCTGGCATAGGGGCAGCATCATCTGTCTGCGGCAAATCTTCAGGGGCATCTGCAACTTCCAGATATCGCCATCCCTGAAAGATACGAACGCGGCGCGGCCATACAGGGATCAACTGGGGATGCAGAACTATCCCGCAAGCCGGCTTGCCATCTGCGCGCTTAACCTCAATTAAATCGGCAATCGGCTGGCGAACCATCATCTGGCCTTTGATAATCCAGTACATACAGCCCCCATCCAGCAATTCCTCGGCGCGACGTGGCCAGTTACGCGTGGGATGGATGATGGGATGACCCTGACGCACAGCCCTATCTTGCCAGCCCTTCAGACTGTCGATAGAGGTCGACCCAACAGATAATTTTTTCAGATGCACGCTCATATAAAATATCTAGCCCGCACATGGCCGAACAACAAGCCTGTTTGCAATAATATTCCCCCTGCCCGGCTCCTTTTTCACCTGAACAGGGCAATAAGCCACACCAAATATCTCATAGCAAATAACTCACAGCAAATATCCCAGAGCAGATATCTCAGAGCAAATAAAGGGCGGCCAGCCCCAAAAAGACCAGAAAGCCGATAACATCTGTAATGGTGGTGATAAATACCGAGGAAGCTACTGCCGGATCCACACCGGATTTCACCAGCACAAGCGGGATAAGCGTACCAGAAAGCGCCGCAACGATAAGATTGATAAACATCGCAATGGCCAGCAATAACGCAATATCGGCCTGGCCAAACCAGACATAGGATAAAAGCGCGGTAACACCCGCAAACAACACCCCGTTAATGATGCCGACATATAGCTCGCGCAGGCCAAAGGTAACTGCCAATTTAGGACTAAATTCGCGCATCGCAATCGCCCGCACCGCCACGGTAATGGTCTGGGTTCCGGCATTCCCCCCCATCGAGGCGACAATAGGCATCAGCACCGCTAGCGCGACAATTTTTTCTATCGTATTTTCAAAAAATCCAATCACGATAGAGGCAGCAACCGCGGTGAGCAGATTCACAAACAGCCACGGTGTCCGGCCCCGCAAGGTTTCCAGCACCGAGGTACGAATAGACGCATCAGACACGCCCGCAAGCGCCATCAAATCCTCTTCTGCCTCTTCATCAATAACATCGATAATATCATCCAGCGTGATAATGCCCGCCAGCCTGCCTTCGCTGTCCACAACGCCGGTTGTAACCATACCATAACGGCGGAACAGCAACGCCACTTCTTCCTGATCCATCGTCACTGGCAGCGAGCGGATATCTGTATCCATAATTTCAGAGATACGGCGAGCCCGCTGGGTACATAACAGCTTGTTCAGCCGTACCTCACCAACTGGATGACCAGCGGTATCTGTTACCATGATCAGATAAAAATCAGTATTGTCTAATTTTGCAGAGCGCAAATAATCAATGGTCTGGCCAACTGTCCAGAAAGGCGGCACCACAACCATTTCACGCTGCATTAACCGGCCTGCAGAATCCTCGGGATAAGAGAGGCTCTGCTCTACCAGTACCCGGTCACGTGCGGGCAAGGCTGCCAGCGCATCATCCAGCTCTTCTGGCTCTAGCTCTTCGGCAATGGTTACAACATCATCTGAATCCAGTTCCGGCAGCGAGGCAGCAAATACCTCCGGATCCAGCATTTCAACAACATCTTCACGGACTTCCTCATCCAGATAGGGCAGAATTTCCGGATCAAATTCACTGCCATACTGGCTGACCAGAATTTGAATTTCATCAATGGATATACGCTCCAGCAAATCTGCTTTATCCGCAGGGTGCAGAGGATCCATCAGCATCCGTAATCGGTGCCATTGCTGACTGGCAAAACAATCCCGTATAGCGGCCTCAACCTTTGGCGTCAGCCCATACATAGAGGCCACTTCCGGGGCCGGCATTTCAGCGATAGAGGGTTCAGCATTTTCGGGTAGGTCAACCATGTGATGCCTCCTAAAAAGCTGAAAATTAGCGCTGGCGGCATACCAGCTTTACCTGTTTTGACAATAGCATAGACAAGGTTTGAAAACAAATTTGTGTGGCCGCCAGCTATCCGGTTTTGGCGCATATATCTAGGATGGTAATAAAATTACAAAAATGGCTTTTGTATTATTATGATCAATATAGCGATAGCACGCTGGCCAAGTTCAGGCCGCCATAAAGGCAGCGACATCGGTGGCTAGCCGGCTTGCTTCCTGTGCGGGAATATCTTTATGCAACACCAGACGGAACCCCTTTTTTGCCGGGCTGATAATAATATTTTTTGCCCTCAGATATGCTGGCAATCCAGGCTGTTTATCCTCTGGCAGATACATATAAATCATGTTCGTATCAACCTTGTCCAAATCCACCTTTACCCTGTCAATCGCATCCAGCCTTTCCGCAAGCTGCCGGGCGGTAGCATGATCTTCTGCCAGCCGTTCAATATTATGTTCCAGCGCATATAGCCCCGCAGCCGCCAGCACCCCTGCCTGGCGCATACCCCCGCCCAGCATTTTGCGCCAGCGCCGGGCATTGGCGATAAACGCTTCATCCCCGCATAACAGCGATCCCGCAGGCGCGCCCAGCCCCTTTGACAAGCATAGCGAGACCGAATTAAATGACGCGACAATCTGTGAGGCAGGGGTCTGGCTAGCGATAGCCGCATTCATCAGACGCGCCCCATCCAGATGTGTGACCATTTCATTCTGATGGGCAATCGCACATAATTCGGACAAATGCGCTAGCGGTTGCACCTGTCCGTTAACGGTATTTTCAAGGCAGAGTAGCTTGCTGACCGGGTGATGGGGATCATTCGGTTTGATAGCATTTCGAATATCACGGCCATCCAGACGGCCTTGTTCATCTACTGGCAATGTGCAGGGCACAACCCCGCCAAGGGCCGCCGCCCCGCCAGCTTCATAAAAATAGCTGTGATAGTGAGCGCCGGTAATATATTCATCGCCGCGCCCGGCATGGGTAAGGATGGCGATAAGGTTAGCCTGTGTTCCGGAGGACACAAACAATCCTGCTGGCTTGCCCAGCAATTCGGCAGCAGTTTCTTCCAGCTGATTGATGCTGGCATCCTCGCCATAGACATCATCGCCTACCTCTGCTGCATACATCGCGCCTCGCATCGCTGTATCTGGCCGGGTCACTGTATCACTGCGAAAATCCAGTATCGCTGCATCCATTATAGGCTCCCTCTGGTCTTGCCCCTCAAATCAGCAGAAAAGCTATCCTGCCCGGCTAGTGTGGGAAACAACTGCCCATTTGTCCATGAATTTACACCATAGAAATAAAAAACAGCGCCTGATAGAAATCAAGCCCTGTAGATTGTGCAAGAAAACAAAAAAGAGGCAGGCGCATTTGCCTGCCTCCTGGTGTTTTAGGTAATCGGCTTACTTTGAAACCCGTGTAAACTCAGGATAAGAATCCATGCCCAGTTCAGAGTTGTCCAGACCGACCATTTCCTCTTCTTCAGATACCCGAATACCTGTAACTAGATTTAGGATGGCCCAGCCAATGTAAGAGACGATAAAGGTAAACAGGCCAACAACAACAATCCCTGTAACCTGTGCCCCGATAGTGGCATCTGAATTTGTCAGAACAACTGCCAGCGTGCCCCAGATACCTGCGATCAGGTGAACCGGAATAGCGCCCACAACATCATCAATCTTCAGCTTGTCCAGCAATGGCACAGCAAACACGACAATCACGCCGCCGACACCACCAATTAATGTTGCTACACCAAGTGTCGGTGTGAGAGGTTCTGCTGTAATAGATACCAGACCTGCCAGCGCACCGTTCAGCACCATGGTCAGGTCAATCTTCTTGTATAGAAGCTGGGTAGCGATAAGGGCTACGATTGCACCGCCCGCAGCTGCAGCATTTGTGTTCGCAAAAATACGCGATACGTCTGCAACATCACCGATTGTGCCCATCGCCAGCTGAGAGCCGCCGTTAAAGCCAAACCAGCCAAGCCACAGAATAAAGGTACCCAGGGTTGCAAGCGGCAGATTAGCACCCGGCATCGGAATTACCCGTCCTTCAACATATTTGCCCAGACGCGGACCCAGTACCAGAACACCTGCTAGCGCTGCCCAGCCCCCTACAGAGTGCACAACTGTAGATCCGGCAAAATCAAGGAAGCCAAGAGCATCAAGGAAACCGCCGCCCCACTTCCAGCTTGCCTGCAATGGGTAGATAAGCGCGGTCAGGATGAATGTGAAAATCAGGAATGGCCACAGCTTGATCCGTTCAGCAACCGCACCGGAAACGATAGACGCTGTCGCAGCACAGAACATCAGCTGAAAGAAATAGTCAGAGGCAGTAGATGCATATGCAATATCATCTGCAGCTTCGGCTGCCACACCAACAGGTTCCATTACCGCAAGCGCCGGGAACAGACCTGAGAAATAGCCCTCAATCGCCCAGTCACCCAGCGGATACATCAGATTATAGCCGACCAGATAATAGCCAATAGCCGCAATTGAAAATAGGGCAATGTTTTTTGTCAACTGTGTTGTGGTGTTTTTGGCCCGAACCAGACCTGCTTCCAGCATACAAAAGCCACACGCCATAAACATGACCAAAAAGCCACCAACCAAAAACAGCAATGAGTTAAGAATGAAAATCCCGTGTTCAGGGACTTCTTGCGCAAATGCAGGGCTGGCGATTGCCATTGTCGCGCCTGCGATAAGCGTTGATTTAATTAAGGAACGATACATGTAATTACTCCTGTTCACTATCCTGCGCCTACAGCGCTTCTGCCCCTGTTTCACCTGTACGGATACGCAACGCATCCTTCAGATCGAGCGCGAAAATTTTGCCATCGCCGATCTTGCCTGATTCGGCTGTTTTCTGAATGGTGTCGATCACCTCAGCAGATTTCTTCGTATCTACTGCCAATTCGATTTTGATTTTTGGCATAAAATTGACAACATATTCAGCGCCGCGATAAATTTCGCTTTTGCCTTTTTGCCGCCCATAGCCCTGGACTTCGCTGACCGTCATGCCTGTAACACCAATCGCTCCCAGCGCTTCATGAATAGCATCAAGCTTTCCTGGTTGGATTATCGCAATGATATATTTCATCTTAACCTCGTAAGTTTCTAAACATTTAATCGGCCTGCCAAACCATTTGTGGGAAACAAATAAACAAACCGGCACTAGCTACATACCAAACTGACCCTGATTGATATTGTGCTGAATATTCTGTATGGTGATGCATTTTTTGCATCACTGTCATTTAAGCCGAGTTGAGTATGCGTCACCTGACCCACCTGAAATATATAGATATCGTGGCCCGCGAAGGGTCTATCCGCAAAGCTGCTGAAAAATTAAACATTACTTCTACCGCTTTGAATCGGCGTATTTTATCGCTGGAAGAAGAGGTCGGTACCAGCTTGTTTGAGCGGCTGCCCTCTGGCGTGCGGCTAAATACGGCTGGCGAGCTGTTTATTCAGCATATTCGCTATCAGATGACAGATTTATCGCGGGTTCTCTCACAGATTGCCG
>JBMZFK010000027.1:0-21247 GCA_049615365.1 Puniceispirillaceae bacterium (SeqCode) | reverse complement strand
TAACAATCCAGCTCCCGCAATAACCGGCACCGATAATAACAGGGAAAAGCGCGCCGCTGATAACCGGTCATAGCCTAGCTGGCGTGCCATCGTCATGGTCACCCCGCTGCGTGATGCCCCTGGTATCAGGGCAAAAATCTGGGCAATTCCGATAAAAAACGCATGCAGGTACGACATGGCCTGCCAGTTTGTGTGAAGCGAGCTTGCGTGGGGTGCGTTTATATCAGCCAGCTGATTATTGGTTAAATCATGATGGATATCGGTTTTATCTGCCCGCCACAGCCATAAGGCAAAAACAAGATTGGTCAGCGCAACCACTATGGTTAGGCGCAGGAAATCTGGTCCGGCTAGCTCCAGGGCTAATCCGGCAACTATCACAGGCAGGCTGGCGATAATTAATAAACCGATAAGGCGGCGAGAGCTGGCACCGGCTGGGGCGCGGGGTGTCAGGCTGGCCAGCATCGCACAGATATCGCGGCGAACATAGACCATCACGGCCGCTAACGTGCCAAGATGGGCAGCCACATCCATCACCTGACCCTGATCGGCAAAATTTGAAAGATGAGGAAGTAAAACCAGATGCCCGGAAGAAGAAACAGGCAGAAATTCTGTAATGCCCTGAATCAGCGCAATCAAAAATAAGGCAGGAATATCAAGCATGGCGACAGCCTATTCTGCTACCGGGGGGAAAACAAGAGGTAAAATATAGGTCCGATTTGGAACTATATTGATTCTTTCCTGCTGGTTTTTACGTATATCTATCTGCAAGGCTTGCAATTTGCGCTTAAATGGGTAATACTTGTTGACCTTTACCGATGGTTGTTTGTGGGTGCCGGGCTATGTGATGGGTATGTACCGGAGTATGTATCAGCGCCTTTTGCGGCAAAGTGCCCGTGGCCGTCAGATGCAAAACGCCCAGCGTAGCATAGGAAAGTTCAGGATTAAGGAGCCAGATGATGGCAGATAAGATGCTAAAATTTATCTCGCAATCAAAAGCGATGCCGGACAAGCGTCAGGCAACAGACAGAATTGCGGATTTTGGTGAAATCTATGCAGATTTTAATCTGGAAGAAGCCGAAGCACAGGCCAGCCGTTGCTCGCAATGCGGGGTGCCTTTTTGTCAGGTAAATTGTCCATTACATAATAATATTCCTGACTGGCTTATGCTGACGGCGGAAAATCGCCTGCAAGAAGCGTATGAGCTGTCTTCTGCTACCAACACCTTCCCGGAGATTTGTGGCCGTATCTGCCCGCAAGATCGCTTGTGTGAAGGCAATTGTGTGATCGAAAAGGGTTTTGAGTCGGTAACGATTGGCGCGGTTGAAAAATATGTAACCGAAACCGCTTTTGAAGAAGGCTGGGTAGAGCCGATTAAGGTGAGTGTTGAACGTGAGCAATCTGTTGGCATTATTGGCGCGGGCCCCGCAGGTCTGGCGGCTGCCGATTTGTTGCGGCGCAAAGGCTATCAGGTGGTGGTCTATGATCGCTATGACCGGGTGGGCGGCTTGCTGATTTATGGTATTCCAGGCTTTAAGCTGGAAAAAGAGATTGTTGAGCGCCGCGCAGAATTGCTAGAAAAAGGCGGCATCAAATTTGAGCTGAATTGCGAGATCGGCCGCGATGTTACCTTTGAAGAATTACAAAAACGCCATAATGCGGTGCTGATCGCAACCGGCGTATATAAAGCCCGCGATATCAAACTGCCTGGCATTGGTCTGAACGGGGTGGTGCCGGCTCTGGAATTTCTGACCGCATCAAACCGTAAATCATTGGGGGATGAGGTTGCCGAATTTGATCAGGGCATTTTGAATGCGGCTGGCAAAAATGTTGTGGTGATTGGCGGCGGCGATACCGCGATGGATTGCGTGCGTACCGCCATCCGTCAGGACGCGAAATCAGTTACCTGTCTGTATCGCCGTGACCGGGCAAACATGCCGGGAAGCCAGCGCGAGGTTGAAAATGCCGAAGAAGAAGGGGTGAACTTTCAGTGGCTGTCTGCCCCGCACGCCCTGCTCGGGGATGAGAGCGTAACCGCGGTGCGTGCCAAGCGTATCCATCTTGGCCAGCCAGATGAAACAGGCCGTCAGGTGCCGCAAGTTATCGATAGCTCTGACTTTAATTTAGAGGCTGATTTGGTTGTTAAGGCCCTTGGGTTTGATCCAGAAGATCTGCCTGGCCTGTTTGAGCAAAAAGATTTGGCCGTCAGCCGCTGGGGCACGGTGCAAATTGACTGGAAAACAATGATGACGCAAATGCCCGGCGTTTTTGCCGCCGGGGATATTGTACGCGGCGCTTCGCTTGTGGTGTGGGGTATTCGCGATGGCCGCGATGCCGCCGAACAGATTGATGCCTTTATTGAAGCGGAATTGCGCGGCGAGACACGCCAGGCAGGCTAGCGGAAACAACATAACAAGCGTGCAAGTCACGCAAAAAGGCTGTTTGCAGGTGGGCGCGGATAACCCAAAGCCCCCCGCCAATATAAAATGGCCGATATAGAAAAGATGAATGAAGAGGGTTGAAACGATGACCAGCAAAATCACTACTGGCAAGATCTCCACTGGCGAGATCACTACTGGCAAGCAGAAATTTGATGCAGCACATTATGTGAAATCCCGCAAACAAGCTGAAGCGCGGCTGACAGAAGCTGGCATGTACAGCCCGGAGATGGAGCATGATGCGTGCGGGGTAGGGTTTGTTGCCTCTATTGATGGTACCGCGCGGCGTTCTGTTGTGGATGCGGCTATCGAGGCCTTGCAATCTATCTGGCATCGCGGCGCTGTCGATGCAGATGGCATGACCGGGGACGGGGCCGGTATCCATCTGTCTATACCGCGTGATTTCTTTATCAAACATATTGCCCGTACCGGCCATAGCGATGATGGCGGGCGTCTGGCCGTTGGCATGGTGTTTTTGCCGCGAAATGATATCGGGGCGCAAGAACAGTGCCGTTGTATTGTCGAGCAGGAAATTCTTCGGTTGGGGCATTTTGTCTATGGCTGGCGTCAGGTACCTGTAGATACCCGCGCGCTGGGCGATAAGGCGCTGGCTACCCGCCCTGAGATTGAGCAGATTATGTTCTCCATGCCAGAAACGCTGGACGAGGAAGAAGCAGAACGCCAGCTCTATAAAATTCGCCGCCGTATTGAAAAAGCGGTATTGGCAGAGCTGATTACAGATTTCTATATCTGTTCGTTATCTACCCGTTCCATCATTTACAAAGGCATGTTTCTGGCCGAACAGGTTACTGCCTTTTACCCGGATTTGCTGGACCAGCAATTTGTTTCCAATTTTGCAGTGTATCACCAGCGCTATTCAACAAATACCTTCCCTACCTGGAAGCTGGCACAGCCCTTCCGGATTTTGGCGCATAATGGCGAAATTAATACATTGCGGGGCAACCGCAACTGGATGTCCTGTCATGAAGACAGGATGGAGCATGAGGTATTTGCCGACAGCATCACCGATATCAAGCCGGTAATCGAAAAGGGCGCTTCTGACTCAGCCGCTCTGGATGCGGTGTTCGAGCTGTTGCTGCAAGGTGGGCGTACCCTGCCGATGGTAAAAACCATGATGATCCCGGAAGCCATGGATGTTAGCGGCGATAGCAAGCTGGCAAAGCTGTATGCCTATTGCAATTCGGTAATGGAGCCATGGGACGGGCCAGCGGCAATCGCTGCCCATTTTGGCGATTGGGTAGTAGGCGGTATGGACAGAAATGGGTTGCGGCCAATGCGATATACCCATACCACAGATGGCTTGCTGATCGCTGGCTCCGAGACAGGCATGGTACATGTCGATGAAACTAAGATTGTTGAATGCGGGCGTCTTGGCCCGGGAGAGATGATCGCGGTTAACCTGAAAGAAGGGCGCGTTATTCTCGACACAGAATTGAAAACAACACTGGCCGATCAGCAAGATTGGGCAGGCTGGACAACCCGGGCAAAATCTATCAATGCGTTGCTGGCAAATGCCCGCACCCAGGACGATGACCGCCCCGATGATGAGGTGCGTCGCCGTCGCCAGCTTATGTCCGGCTGGTCAATGGAAGATATGGAACTGATCCTCGCTCCAATGGCCAGCACGGGCAAAGAGGCGATTGGTTCTATGGGCGATGATGCCCCTCTGGCGGTATTGTCTGGACAATATCGCGGTTTGCATCATTTCTTCCGTCAAAATTTCTCGCAAGTGACCAATCCGCCCATTGATAGCTTGCGCGAACGCCATGTCATGACCTTGCGCACAAGGCTGGGGAATCTGGGCAATATTCTGGATGAAAGCCCCGAGCAGTGTGAACATCTGGTACTGGATAGCCCAGTAGTAACCAATGCAGAATGGCACGCTATCAGGGATCATCTGGGCGACAAGGCGGTTGAGATTGACTGTACTTTCGGGGCAGATGAAGGTCCAGATGGCATGAAAGCTGCCCTTGACCGGATCCGCAGCCATGCCGAACAGGCGGTTCGCGGCGGCTGTGAGCATGTGATGCTGACCGATAGAAATAGCAGTAAAGAGCGTGTGCCGCTGCCAATGGTATTGGCAACAGGTGCGGTGCATTCGCATCTTGTCCGCCAGCAATTACGCACCTTTACCTCGGTCAATGTGGCATCTGGTGAATGTCTGGATGTGCATCATTTTGCTGTACTTATTGGTGTGGGCGCTACCGCCATTAATGCCTATGCCGCTGAATGGACGATACTTGAGCGCCAGCAAAAAGGTCTGTTAGACGGGGTGAGCCTGTCAAAAGCGGTCGCAAATTTCCGCAAGGCTATCGAAGATGGCCTGTTGAAAATCATGTCAAAGATGGGCATTTCGGTTATCGCTTCTTATCGTGGCGGCTATAATTTTGAAGCGCTTGGCCTGTCTCGCTCTTTGGTCGCAGAATTTTTCCCGCCTATGTCCTCACGGATTTCTGGCATCGGCTTGATGGGGATTCAGTCTCGGCTAATGGCTCTGCATAAGCAAGCCTATAGCGATAATCTCAGCTATTTGCCAGTGGGCGGTTTTTTCCGGTTCCGTAAATCAGGTGAACAACATGCCTTTGACGGGCAGATTATTCATGCCATGCAGCATGCCTGTGATACGGGCTCCTATCAGAGCTGGAAAAAATATACCGCCATGGTGGCCCGGCAGGGGCCTGTAAACCTCAGAGACCTGATGGATTTTGAGCGTAAATATGAGCCTGTATCGGTAGAAACAGTCGAAAGCATTACCGATATTCGCAAAAGACTGGTATCGCCGGGGATTTCGCTTGGCGCCCTTAGCCCGGAAGCCCATGAAACCCTGTCTATCGCGATGAACCGTATCGGCGCGAAATCAGACTCAGGTGAGGGCGGCGAGGATCCATCCCGGTTTAAATTGCACGAGAATGGCGATAACCCATCTAGCGCGATTAAGCAGGTTGCGTCTGGGCGTTTTGGGGTAACCGCTGAATATCTGAATAATTGTGAAGAGCTGGAGATTAAGGTTGCGCAAGGGGCGAAGCCTGGCGAAGGTGGCCAGTTGCCTGGTATCAAGGTAAATGCGCTGATTGCCAAGTTGCGGCACTCTACACCGGGCGTTACCCTGATCTCGCCGCCGCCGCATCACGATATTTATTCTATCGAGGATTTGGCCCAGCTTATTTATGATCTGAAGCAGATTAATCCAACGGCTCGGGTCTGTGTAAAGCTGGTTGCCTCTACCGGCATCGGGACGATTGCTGCCGGTGTTGCCAAAGCAAAAGCAGATACGATTTTGATATCTGGTCATGGCGGCGGAACCGGGGCCAGCCCGCAATCTTCTATCAAACATGCAGGTATGCCATGGGAAATGGGTCTGTCTGAAGTGCATCAGGTTTTGTCCATGAATGGTCTGCGGGACAAGGTTGTTTTACGTACCGATGGCGGTCTGAAAACAGGACGCGATATTGTCATGGCGGCCATGCTTGGCGCGGATGAATATGGTATTGGCACTTCTGCTCTGGTGGCTATGGGCTGTATTATGGTGCGCCAGTGTCATTCCAATACCTGTCCGGTTGGCGTATGTACCCAGCGCGATGATTTGCGGGCAAAATTTGAAGGCACGCCTGAAAAAGTTGTTCAGCTATTCACCCATGTTGCAGAAGAAGTTCGCGAGATTCTTGCCTCGCTTGGCTTCAAGCGTCTGGATGAGGTTATCGGGCGGACAGATTTGCTGACGCAAGTATCGCGCGGCGATGCGGCACTGGATGATCTGGATTTGAATCCTGTGCTGGTGCAGGCCGAGGCAAATGGCAGCTCTGGTTATCGTGGCGGGGCTGGACGTGTGGAAGTTGCCGATACGCTGGATGCCCAGATGGTTAAAGATGCTGAAACAGCTCTGCAATCCGGGGGTAAAATGCAGCTGACATATAATATTGAAAATACCGCGCGCGCTATTGGCACCCGGCTATCTTCGCATATTGTGCGCCGCTTTGGCATGGATGGCTTGCGCGAGGGGCAGATCACCGCGATTTTGCGAGGTACTGCTGGCCAGTCACTTGGTGCCTTTGCGGTGCAGGGTCTGCGCCTGGATGTTATCGGGGATGGTAATGACTATGTTGGCAAGGGGCTGTCTGGCGGGATGATCACCATCCGTCCAAGCCCGTCTGCCAGCTATATTGCCGAGCAGAATACGATTATTGGAAATACAGTGCTGTATGGCGCAACCTCTGGCTTGCTGCTGGCCAATGGTCAGGCGGGCGAGCGCTTTGCGGTGCGAAACTCCGGAGCTTCTGCGATTATCGAAGGGTGCGGGTCAAACGGGTGTGAATATATGACTGGCGGTGAGGTCGTTATCCTAGGCAGCACGGGCTCAAACTTTGGCGCGGGCATGACCGGCGGTATGGCCTTTATCTATGATAAAGATGGTGAATTCTTATCACAGGTTAATCCGGAGACCCTGCATATCAGCAAATTATCTACCGGTTACTGGAAAGAATATCTCGAAGGGCGTGTTGCGTTACATGCGTCTGAAACAGATTCTGCACTTGCCAAAAGATTGCTGAATAACTGGGAAGTAGAGAGCGGTAATTTCTGGCATGTTGTACCAACCGAAGTATTGGGCCTGTTGCCACAACCGGTTGCCGATAACGAGATTCCTGTTCGTTCTGCCTGATCTGTACAGGCTTTGGAAGCAGTGATAATCTGCTGACCATAAAGTCTTGATATAGGGGCGGAAGCAAGCGTGGATATTCGTATTCAAAAAGAAGCCGATAAGGAACGGGTCGAAACACTTGTTTCCTTATCTTTTAGCGATCAGCATCCTGGCCGCGCGGTATGGAAACTTCGCCCAGGCGAGCCTGTATCTGACCTGTGTCTTGTTGCCTCTGACTATCGTAATATTGTTGGCTCTCTGCGGTTTTGGGAAATCAATGTCGCCGGGCGTGCGCAATTGTTGCTAGGGCCGCTGGCAGTATTGCCAGAATTACAGGGGCGGGGATTTGGCCGTGCCCTGGTGAGTGACGGGCTTCGGCGGGCCGAGCAAATGCGAAGATGGTCGTTTGTTCTGCTTTCTGGTGATGCGCAATATTACCAGCGTTTTGGCTTTGAAGAGACCGAGGCTGGCAAATATATCTGGCCTGGCCCGCTTGCCCCGAACAGCCTGTTAATTCGCCCGCTAAAGCGAAAACAGGCAGAAGCAACGCTGCCTGGCCCTATGGCAATTATGCCGCATCTAGAAAAAATAGAGGCATAATCCAGATGGCTGTTTTGCATCATTATCCACTTGCCGCCTCTAGCCGTCTGATCCGCCTGCAATGCGGGGAATACAAGCTGGAACTTGATTTGATTACCCAGCTGCCATGGTTACGAGATGAAAAAGTACTGGCCTTAAATCCCGCAGGCGAGCTGCCTATCTTTGAACATGAAACCCATGGTGTGGTATCTGGTGCGCGGGTAATTTCGGAATGGCTGGAAGATATTGTCGAGGATAATTTTCTGATGCCAGCCACCGCAGGTGAACGCGCCGAAGTACGCCGGCTGGTAGACTGGTTTGAAGGGAAATTCACACTGGAGGTTACACGCCCCCTAGTTCGGGAACGGGTGATAAAACGCTTTCAGTCCGGCGAGGCCGCCTCCTCGCAAATTTTGCGTGCCGCCCTTGCCAATGCCCAAATTCATTTAGGCTATGTAGATTGGCTGGCTGGCCAATATAGCTGGCTGGCAGGGCCAAATATCAGCTTGGCGGATTTGGCGGCGGCGGCGCATATTTCTGTTCTGGATTATTTTGGGGATGTGGATTGGCAACGCTATCCGGAAGCAAAGCTGTGGTATATGAAGCTGAAAAGCCGCCCCAGCTTTCGCTCGCTTCTCAGTGATGTGCTTGTCGGCATGCCGCCTGCCAGCCACTATAGCAATCTGGATTTCTAGCTATCTTGAGCCAATGCCGAAGCCAGCTTTGTGTGCAGGGTCAAAATAGTGGTCATCAGCGCATCAATTTGCTCTGGCTCGGAATATCTGTGTCCTGCCTGCTTGTCCAAAATAACGCGCACCTCGGCACTCTTTAATCTGTGGGCCAGCTGCAGGGCGGTATCATAGGGCACTTCTTCATCTGCCATGCCCTGATGCAAAACCACCGGAATGTCCAAACCAATATCATCTCCCAGTAACAGGTGATGCTTGCCATCCTCGATCAAATGATAGGGATAGATAACATCCTCATCTGCATAGGGGTTTGGCAGGGCAATCTGGCCATCTGCCTGCATTTGCTGTTGCTGGGCAGGGTCAAGGTCATCCCAGATTAGGGTCTTGGTAAAATCTGGGGCGGCGGCAATCCCGACCAGACCGGCAACACGGCTCTTGCGGTGCAGGGCGGTAAGGAGCATTAGCCAGCCTCCAAGAGACGAGCCAACCAGAATTTGCGGCCCGCTTGTCAGCGCGTCCAGCATCGCTGTGCAATCGGCTAGCCAGCGCGATAAGTTCCCGTCCAGAAAAGCGCCGTCCGAGCGACCATGTCCAAAATAATCAAACCGCAAAAAGGGGATTTTATGGCGGTCTGCCAGCGCTTCAAGTGCCAATGCCTTGCTACCTTCCATATCTGAACCATGCCCGGCCAGAAAGACAATGCCGGGATGGGTAGGGCTAGCTAAATCCTGATGAAGGGCGTGATAGGCCCGTTTGCCGTCCTGACCAAGATTATGATAAAAGATTGGGGTATTATTTGGTTGTTCAGGCATTTTTTCTATTTCTCTTATTCTTTAACCAGAGTATCACTTGTGCAACTTGTTTAGCTATTCACATTTTATAGAGTAATCTATTTATGCCATCGGTAAAAAATATCGTCCAGCCAGTGATTGTTCAAATTGTGCCTCAGATGAACCGGGGTGGGGTTGAGCGTGGCACGGTTGAAATCGCAGAAGCGATTGTAAAAAAAGGTTGGAAGGCTGTGGTAATCTGTAATGGCGGACGCATGGAAAACCAGCTAAAGCGTGTGGGCGCCGAAGTTTACCGACTGCCTGTGGATACAAAAAACCCTCTGAAATGGGGGTCTGTTCGGCGCCGGTTAAAGACAATTTTATTAAGTGTGGGGGCCGATATCGTGCATGTGCGGTCGCGTGCCCCGGCATGGATTGCGCTGCCCCTGACCAGCGCTATCGGCATCCATAGCATTGCGACTATTCACAGTAAATTTGTGCCGCAAAATTTCCTGAAGCGCATTTATAACAAAAAAATGTTAAGCGCAGATGCCGTCATTGCGATTTCAAATTATGTAAAATCTGTGATGACCACCCATTATAAGGATGCGGTGGCAGAGGATGAAATAACCGTTATTCATCGCGGCGTTGATCTGGCTGTATTTGATCCGGCACAGGTTAGCCAGCACCGCATTGTGCGCCTGTCTGAAACCTTGAATCTGCCGGATGATGGGCCGGTGGTTATGCTGCCAGCTCGCGCCACGGAATGGAAAGGCCATGAGCCGCTGATCGAGGCGGTAGCAAAGCTGGAAGCAAAAGATATAACCTTGTTGCTTCTTGGTGCTGGGGATGGGCATAGCCGGTTTGTCGAACGATTACGGGCTTTGGCTATTAAAACAGGGCTGGATGGCCGGCTGCGTATCGTGGCGGGAACAGATGATATGCCAGCTGCGCTGATGCTGGCAGATGTGGTGGCGATGCCGTCGACCATCCCCGAGCCATTTGGCCGGGTTGCGGTCGAGGCACAAGCGATGGGACGCCCGGTGGTGGCCTTTAATCATGGCGGTGCGTGCGAATCTATCATAGATGGCGAAACTGGCTGGCTGGCCACGCCAGGTGATATTGATGATCTTAGCCGGTGTCTGAACGCTGCCCTCAGCCTTGGCTCTCGCCAGCGCACAATCTGGGCAAAGCGTGCCCGCGCCCATGTCGAGGCGTCTTTTTCAACACAGCATATGTGTGAAAAAACACTGGCAATCTATGAAGATTTCTTGCAGAAATGAAGCAGAATCGACCTGTGATTGGTTTTGTAGGTCAAAAAGATAAAGTTAGCGGTATAGGAAAGACACAGGATGCCCATTATTCAGCTACCTGACGGGTCAAAAAAAAACTATGACATGGCGGTTACGCCCGCAACAATTGCCAGCGATATTGGTCCAGGTCTGACCAAAGCTGCGATGGCGGCAAAGGTGGATGGTCTGGACTGGGATCTTGCCCGCTCTATCGAAGCCGATTGCGAGCTGCAACTGATCACCGCAAAGGACAGCGACGCGGCGCTGGAACTGGTCCGCCATGATTGCGCACATATTATGGCCGAGGCCGTGTTGGAGCTATATCCAGATACACAAGTTACCATCGGCCCGGCAATTGAAAATGGCTTTTATTATGATTTCCATCGTGAACAGCCTTTCAGTACCGAGGATCTGGATGCGATTGAGCAGCGCATGCATGAAATTGTTGATCGGGATGAGCCGATTACGCGCGGCGTGTGGACACGTGATGAGGCAGTTGCCTTTTATAAAGAGAAAAATGAACCTTTTAAGGTAGAGCTGGTAGAGGCGATACCTGCTGACGAGACGGTAAGTTTTTACACACAAGGCAATTTTATTGATTTATGCCGTGGCCCGCATCTTGTTTCTACCGGGCGTGCTGGCCATGCCTTCAAGCTGATGAAAGTGGCTGGCGCCTATTGGCGCGGCGATTCTAACCGGCCAATGCTGCAGCGTATCTATGGCACTGCATGGCTGAATGAAAAAGATTTGAAAAACTACCTAACCATGCTGGAAGAAGCCGAAAAGCGGGATCACCGTAAATTGGGTCGGCAGCTGGATTTCTTTCACCTCCAGGAAGAAGCGGCAGGGTCTGTATTCTGGCATCCTCGCGGCTGGACGCTATATCGCGAAATTGAGGAATATATGCGTCGGCGTCTGGATGCGGCTCACTATCGCGAGGTTAAAACCCCGCAGCTGGTAGATCGCAGCCTGTGGGAAGCCTCGGGGCATTGGGATAAGTTTGGTGATAATATGTTCACCGCCGAGACCAATGAAGATCGTACCCTCGCCCTCAAGCCGATGAATTGTCCGGGGCATGTGCAAATCTATCGCCAGGGGGTAAAATCCTATCGTGATTTGCCGCTTAGAATGGCAGAATTTGGCTCTTGCCACCGTAATGAGCCTTCCGGGGCGTTGCATGGCATTATGCGGGTGCGGGCCTTTACACAGGATGATGCCCATATTTTCTGTACAGAAGATCAAATTAATTCAGAATCAGTTGCCTTTTGTCACCTCCTGCAGGATATCTATGCAGATTTTGGCTTTACCGATATTCGCGTTAAATTCTCGGACAGGCCAGAGGTGCGGGCAGGAGATGATGAGACCTGGGATCGTGCAGAAAAAGCACTGGCAGATGCCACAGAGGCTGCCGAGCTTGAGACAACCCTTAATCCGGGCGAGGGGGCCTTTTATGGCCCGAAGCTGGAATTTGTGTTGCGCGATGCAATTGGCCGGGACTGGCAATGTGGAACCTTGCAGGTAGATTTTGTGCTGCCAGAGCGTCTGGATGCAGAATATGTTGCCGAGGATGGAAATCGCCACCGCCCAGTAATGCTGCACCGTGCTATTCTTGGCTCGCTTGAGCGCTGGATTGGGATTTTGATAGAGCAATATTCTGGTCGGATGCCGGTATGGCTGTCTCCTGTTCAGCTGGTGGTGGCGTCTATTACAGATAACTCTAATGCTTATGCACAAGAGGTATGCAAGGCCGCGCGTGCAGCCGGGTTACGTGCAGAATGTGATGTTCGTAACGAGAAAATAGGCTATAAAATCAGAGAGCATTCAACCGCCAAAGTACCGTTTATTCTGGCTGTTGGCGGCCGCGAGGCAGAGGCCCGCACAGTTGCTATTCGCCGCCTTGGATCTGACGGACAGGAAGTGTTGGCACTGGATGCAGCGATGGAAATGCTGTCTGAGGCAGCAACCCCACCAGACCTAAAGCGAGACAGTGCTTGAATTTTCGGCCTAACAGGATTAGATACTGTGGTGTAGACCTGCACGATGTGCTGGTTGCCAGCAAGGGCGTTTTACCGCCTGTCAGGTCACATAGACTTAACTGTAGAAGGAGAGTGATATAGCACGTCCACGCCACGATGCGCCACCCGCGAGCGACGGTCCGCGCATCAATGAAGCCATAAGAGCCGCTTCTGTTCGTTGTATTGATCCCGAAGGGGAACAATTGGGAATCCTTACATTAGATGAAGCGTTGCGTAAAGCCAATGATTTTGGGCTTGATCTGGTTGAATTACAGCCAAATGCTGTCCCGCCTGTATGTAAAATTCTGGATTACGGGAAATATAAATATCAGGCACAGAAACGGGCTTCTGAAGCGCGTAAAAAACAAAAAGTTATTGAGGTTAAAGAAATTAAACTGCGCCCCAATATCGATAGCCATGATTATGATGTGAAGATGCGTGCCGTTCGCAAATTCCTGGAAGCTGGCGATAAGGTCAAGGTTACCTTGCGTTTCAGAGGCCGGGAAATGGCGCATATTGAGCTGGGTAGCCAGCTTTTGGAACGGGTTCGCACCGATATTGATGAGGAAGCAAAAATCGAAGCCATGCCAAAAATGGAAGGCCGGCAGATGATAATGGTGCTGGCACCAAAATAGGTCATATGCCAGTGAATGGCATAAAGACCAGATTTAGGTTGATTTCCAACTCGTTTTTGGTATAACCCAAATCTCTAAAAAATACCGCCGCGTCCGGGCTGAAAAGGGCTGCCTGGCCGGTTATCAAAACAGTACATCTGTATATGACGCTGTTTAACCCTAAGTATAAGCGAGGTTAAAATGCCCAAATTGAAGACCAAAAGCGGTGCGAAAAAGAGATTTCGCGTTACCGCAAAGGGAAAAGTTCGCGGCTCAGCAGCTTTCCTTAGCCACAATCTCCGTCGTCGTTCGCAGAAGATGAAGCGTCAGGCACGCGGCACCATGATCCTTCATGAGGCTGATGCAAAAATTGTACGCGGCTTTCTGCCTTACGCTTAAAACAACCCGTTAATTACAGGAGAGTGAACGATGGCTAGAGTAAGCCGTGGGGTTACCGCACACGCCCGTCATAATAAAGTAATTAAGGCTGCCAAAGGATATTATGGCCGCCGGAAAAATACCTTTAAAACAGCCAAGCAAGCCGTCGATAAGGCGCGCCAATACGCCTATCGCGATCGGCGCGTGCGCAAGCGCGAGTTCAGAGCCTTGTGGATTCAGCGGATTAATGCTGCTGCCCGTTTGCATGGCATGACCTATTCAACCTTGATGGGTGGCCTGAACAAAGCTGGCATCGAGGTCGATCGCAAGATGCTGGCCGATATCGCTGTGCATCAGCCACAAGCCTTTGCTAGTCTTGTAGAGCAGTCAAAGCAGGCGAGCTAACAGCTAAGTAAAGTTAAAAAGGCGGCCTGTGCTTTTGCCCAATATTTTTGGGGAGCGCTGGCGGCCTTTTTTGTTAAATGCAGGCCCGTGATGGCCAGACCGAAAAGGCAGGTTTTCGATGACTGAAATTGAGACGCTGAAAGCCGAATTGTTAGAATCTGTTGAAGGCGCCGGGGATTTGCCAGCGCTGGAGGCGGTACGCCTGGATGCGCTGGGGAAAAAAGGGCGCATTTCTGTTCAATTGAAAACCCTTGGCGGGCTTGAGCCTGAAGAGCGCAAACAAACTGGCCAGGCCCTTAATCAGGTAAAAGATGAAGTGGCAAGCGCAATAGCTGCCCGTCAGGCCAGCCTGGAAGCCGAAGCGCTATCTGCGCAGCTGGTCAAGGACCGCGTTGATATCAGCTTGCCAGTGCAACAGCCTCTTGCTGGTGGTATTCATCCGTTAAGCCGTACGATTGAAGAGATCGCGGCTATCTTTGCGGATATGGAGTTTTCTATTGCAGAAGGCCCGGATATTGAAACAGATTTTTACAATTTCACCGCCCTGAATATTCCGCCTGAACACCCTGCCCGTCAGGAACATGATACGTTTTATTTGCGCCCTGATGACGCCGGTGCGCGCCCGGTATTACGCACCCATACCTCGCCTGTGCAAATCCGCACGATGCAACAGATGAAACCGCCTATTCGTATTATTGTGCCCGGGCGTACCTATCGCTCGGACCATGATGCCACCCATTCCCCAATGTTTCACCAATGTGAAGGGCTGGTGATCGGCGAGAATATCCATATGGGGCATCTCAAGGGCTGTCTGATTGATTTTTGCCGTGCCTTTTTTGGCGTAGATGATTTGCCAGTGCGGTTTCGGCCCAGCTTCTTCCCCTTTACAGAGCCTTCTGCCGAGGTGGATATTGGCTGCCGGCGCTTAGATGGCAAGCTGGAAATTGGCGCTGGTGATGACTGGCTGGAAATTCTGGGCTCGGGGATGGTGCATCCACGGGTGATTGAAAATTGTGGCCTGAATCCGGACGAGGTACAGGGCTTTGCCTTTGGTATGGGGGTCGAAAGGCTGGCGATGCTGAAATATGGCATTCCGGATTTACGTACCTTTTATGATAGTGATTTACGCTGGTTAAAGCATTATGGCTTTATGCCGATTGATGTACCAGCCTTGCATACCGGTCTGGATGAGGGGTATAGAAAATGAAATTTACTCTCGCTTGGCTAAAAGACCATCTGGATACTGACCGCAGCTTGACCGAAATCTGTGATGCCTTGCCCATGTTGGGGCTGGAGGTGGAAAGCCTGTCTGATCCGCTACAGCATCTGGGCGATTTTCTGGTGGCAGAAATCCTGACCGCAGAGCAGCATCCTGATGCAGATAGATTGCAAGTATGCACCGTTGATAAAGGTGATGGCGCCCCCTTGCAGATTGTCTGTGGCGCCCCGAATGCCAGAGCCGGCCTGAAAACAGTCTTGGCACCTGTGGGCAGCTGGATTCCCGGCAGTGATTTCACCCTAAAAGAGGGCAAGATTCGCGGCCAGGCCTCTCAGGGCATGCTATGTTCTTTATCCGAGCTGGGTCTGGGCAAAGAACATGATGGCATTGCCGAGCTGCCATCCGGCGCAAAAATTGGCGACAGCTTTGCCCGCTATGCCGACGCCGCCGCACTCGCCATGACAGATCCGGTCATCGAAATCGCCATTACCCCTAATCGTGGCGATTGTCTGGGCGTGCGCGGGGTTGCCCGCGATCTGGCCGCAGCCGGATATGGCACGCTAAAGCCGCTGGATTTCAGCGAAGAGGAAGGCAGTTTTGACTCGCCCCTGAAATGGGAAGTTGAGTCCGCTGCCCTGCCGATGGTGCCGCTAATCTCCGGGCGGATGTTTGATGCGGTAACAAATGGTCCGGCACCTGCCTGGATGGCTGACAGGCTGACCGCGGTTGGCCAGCGTCCAATTTCGGCGCTGGTTGATATCACCAACTATGTGATGATAGATTTGGGCCGACCCTTGCATGCCTATGATGCAGATAAAATTAGCGGCAACAAGCTGGTGGTCAGGCTGGCGAAAAAGGGTGAGCAGGTCGAAGCCTTGAACGAAAAGACCTACAGCCTTGAAGAAGGCGCGCTAATTATTGGCGATGCCGAAGGCCCGGATGATTTGGCCGGCATTATGGGCGGTGAGCGCACCAGCGTTACCGATACCACCACCAGAATGTTCCTTGAAATCGCTGTATTTGATCCAATTAAAGTGGCGACAACAGGGCGGCAATTGAACCTGCATTCTGATGCACGCTATCGGTTTGAGCGTGGTCTGGATGCCCGTTCGCCTGTTGAAATGGCAGGTTATATTGCGCGGCTGGTAGGCACTATATGTGGTGGCAGTTGCAGCCATCTGGTTGTACATGGCGAGGCAGCGCCGGCACAGCAGATGCTATCTTTCAATCCAGAAAAAGTAAAACAGCTTACCGGCGTTGACTGTCCAGCAGATAAGCAGGCTGAAATCCTGTCTGTGCTGGGGTTTGATCTGGATACAGGCCAGCCAGAATGGCAGGTACAGGTGCCGCATTGGCGTAACGATATTGATGGTAGTGCCGATTTGGTTGAAGAAATCATCCGAGTCTATGGCTTTGACAAGCTGGAAATGGCCAGTCTGCCACGTAATGAAGTGGTCGCCCGTCCATCTTTTTCACCCTCTCAAAAGCGCAGCGTCATGCTGCGCCGGACACTGGCAGCGCGTGGCCTGACCGAGGCAGTGACCTTTTCGTTTATGAAGCGCAAGGATGCGGAATTATTTGGCGGCGATAATGATGCGCTGATGCTGGCTAATCCGATCAGTACGGATCTGAATATGATGCGCCCTTCGGTGATCCCCAATCTGTTGCAAGCGATGGGGCGGAATTTAAATCGCGGTATTGAAGAGGTTTGTTTCTTTGAAATCGGCCCGGTCTTTTTAAGTCCGGATGAGCAGGGTCAGCGCATGGCTGTTGGCGGTGTCCGTCAGGGCCGTCGCCAGCTTGCCGACTGGCAACATAGCGAGGCGCGCTTTGATTTATTTGATGCAAAGGCAGATATGCTGGCCGCGCTGGCGGGGCTGGGTGTGCGTGTTGATAATCTGGTTGCCAGCCGCGATGTGCCATCATGGATGCATCCGGGGCGCTCGGGTCTGCTGCGGCTTGGCAAAACAGAAATGGGCGTTTTTGGCGAGATACATCCTGCAATTTGCCGCCATTTTGACCTGCCAGAAGGGGTGGCAGCCTTTGAATTCTGGCTAGATAATATCCCGATGCCGCGCCGTAAAGGCCCAGCTAAATCGCCTGTTGATCTCTCTGCTCTGCAGCCTGTATCACGCGATTTTGCCTTTATCGTTGCAGAAGAGGTGGAAGCACAAACCCTGATTGATGCGGTGCGCCGTGCCGCCCGGGATGTGGTGGATAGTGTTTCCATCTTTGATGTATATCAGGGCAAGGGCATTGAAGAGGGGCATAAATCCATTGCCCTGAATGTACGCCTTCAGCCGCGCGAGGCCACCTTTGGCGAGGCGGAGCTGAGCAAGATTGCCGACCAGATTGTCGCAACTATTGCCAAGAATTGCGGCGGCGTGCTTCGCGGCTAGAGCCTGTTTATCGCGGACATCAGCGCAAGGATAGGTGCCTTGGTTATTGAGGTATCAATGCCTGCGCCAAATACAGATACCCCTTCTGCATCTTTCAGCTCTACATAGGCAGCAGCCTCTGCCTTGGAGGTAGAGGAACGGGTATTTTGGCCAAAATCTGCCAGAGTGAATTGCAGGTCAAAATTATCCCGCAATGCTGTCACCATCGCAGAAATAGGGCCATTGCCAGTGCCGGAAATCTCTTGTGTCTCGCCATTAAAGCTGACTTTTGCTACAACCCGCTCTGTCTCGGCAGTGCGCGAGGCCGGGGCGGATTCAAAAGATACAAGCTGAAATGGGCTGGTGATGTTCAGATATTCTGCTTCATAAAGCGCCCAGATGATATCTGCGGTCATCTCGCGCCCGCTTGAATCGGCTTCTTTTTGCACCAGCTGGCTAAATTCAACTTCCATTGGCCGTGGCAGGCGCACATGATGTTCGGTTTCCAAAAGCCAGGCAGAACCGGCCTTTCCAGATTGTGAGTTCACCCGGATAATCGCTTCATAGGTACAGCCAATATCAGCAGGGTCAATCGGCAGATAGGGTACTTCCCACAGGGTCTGGTTGGTTTGGCGCATCGCATCCATCCCTTTACGGATGGCATCCTGATGCGATCCGGAAAAAGCGGTATGTACCAGCAAGCCAGCATAGGGGTGGCGTTGATGCACCGGCAACTGGTTGCAAAATTCTGCGGTATCGACCAGCGATTTGATGTCCGAGATATCCAGATCCGGGTCAATGCCCTGGGTAAACATATTCAGCCCAAGCGTAATGATATCTACATTGCCAGTACGCTCGCCGTTACCAAATAGGGTGCCTTCTACGCGGTCAGCCCCGGCCATCAGGCCCAGCTCTGTTGCCGCCACCCCGCAACCGCGATCATTATGCGGATGCAGCGATAAAATCATGCAATCGCGGCGGGAAAAATTCCGATGCATCCATTCAATTTGATCGGCATAGATATTCGGTGTCGACATTTCCACCGTCGCTGGCAGATTGATAATGGTTTTATTTTCCGGTGTCGGCTGCCAGACATCCATTACCGCTTCACATACATCCAGCGCATAGCCCAGCTCGGTACCGGTAAAGCTTTCTGGCGAATATTGCAGGCGAAGGGCGGTATCAGATCCCAGCTTGCCAATGCGGTCAGCTACCATCTTTGCCCCATCAACGGCAATCGCCTTCACCCCGGCCTCATCGGCGTTAAACACGACGCGCCGTTGCAAGGTTGAGGTGGAATTATATAGATGCAAAATCGCATGAGGGGCGCCTTCAAGAGACTCAATCGTGCGGTCAATCAAATGCTCTCTTGCCTGTGTCAGCACCTGAATGGTGACATCATCTGGAACATGGCCGCCATCTATCAGCTCGCGCAGAAAGTTAAAATCTGTATCAGAAGCAGACGGAAACCCGACCTCTATTTCCTTAAAGCCCATTTTTACAAGCGTTTTGAACATCCGCATTTTACGCAGACTGTCCATCGGCTCTATCAGCGCCTGATTGCCATCGCGCAGGTCAACCGAACACCAGGTGGGGGCGGTTTCAATAACCTTGTTTGGCCAGTTCCGGTCTGGCAGGTCAACAGGGGCATATGCACGATATTTTTGAATGTTCATCTGAGCCATTTTAATTTCATTTTAACAGGGGCTTTCTTGTAAAAAACCCAGAATTAGCATCAATTTGATGTTGTACCATGTTCCCAGATAGGGTCAAGTCTGAGGGTAAGTTACGGTTTTTATCTGACAGGTGAAAATTTATGCCCAAAGCCACGCTAATTCACCTGCATCTGCTAGATTATCCTCTGAATTTAGGATAGACATAAGCCATGACAAAACTCAGCCACATCCGCAATTTTTCTATTGTTGCGCATATAGACCATGGTAAATCCACGCTAGCAGACCGACTGATTCAGGATTGCGGGGGCCTTAGTGCGCGCGAAATGTCTGAACAGGTTCTCGATAATATGGATATTGAGCGGGAACGCGGCATCACCATCAAGGCCCAGACAGTCCGGCTGGATTATACCAGCAAATCAGGTGAGCGTTATGTGCTTAATCTGATGGATACGCCAGGCCATGTTGATTTTGGCTATGAAGTGTCGCGCTCGCTCTCGGCTTGTGAGGGGTCTCTGCTGGTTGTAGATGCCTCGCAAGGGGTAGAGGCACAAACACTGGCCAATGTATATCAGGCGATTGATGCTGATCATGAAATGGTAGTGGTGCTGAATAAAATGGATTTGCCAGCTGCCGAACCAGAGCGGGTAAAAGCCCAGATTGAGGATGTTATCGGCCTGCCAGCAGATGATGCAATCGCGGTATCTGCCAAAACAGGTTTGGGCATTGAAGATGTGCTGGAAGCGATTATTGCCAAATTGCCCGCCCCGCAAGGCGATGCAGACGCCCCATTGCAAGCGTTGCTGGTAGATAGCTGGTATGACCCGTATCTGGGGGTGATGACGCTGGTTCGGGTACGGGACGGAATGCTGAAAAAAGGCATGAAAATCCGCATGATGGCAACTGGCGCGGTACATAACGTTGAACGTGTGGGTATTTTCGGGCCAAAACCGCAAGCGGTGGATCAGCTTGGCCCGGGCGAAATTGGTTTTATCAATGCCGGGGTAAAGACCGTATCGGACGCCAAGGTGGGCGATACCATTACCGAAGACAGGCGGGTCTGTAGCGAGGCTCTACCAGGCTTTAAGCCGTCGGTTCCAGTGGTATTTTGTGGGCTGTTCCCGATTGATGCGGCAGATTTTTCCAGCCTTCGTGAAGCGCTGGAAAAGCTGTCCTTGAATGACAGCTCATTCTCTTTTGAGGCGGAAACCTCAGCCGCGCTCGGGTTTGGTTTCCGGTGCGGCTTTTTGGGCTTGTTGCATATGGAAGTCATCCGCGAGCGTCTAAGCCGTGAATTTGATCTGGACCTTATCTCTACTGCCCCATCGGTTGTTTACAAGCTGCATATGACAGATGGTACCGTGCTGGATATGCATAACCCCGCAGATATGCCAGAGGTTACGAAAATCAGCTCTCTGGAAGAGCCGTGGATCAAGGCGACGATCATGGCCCCGGATGAATATCTGGGACAGGTGCTGAGCTTATGCGTGGAACGGCGCGGCGAGCAGATTGACCTGACCTATGCTGGCAGCCGGGCGATGGTGGTCTATCGCCTGCCGCTGAATGAGGTGGTGTTTGATTTTTATGATCGCCTGAAATCGGTTACCAGAGGCTATGCCAGCTTTGATTATCAGATGGATGAATATCGTTCTGGTGATTTGGTCAAGGTATCTATTCTGGTCAATGGGGATCCGGTAGATGCGCTGGCGATGATTGTTCACCGTGAGCAGGCCGAATATCGTGGCCGGGCTATTTGTGCCCGCCTGAAGGATCTGATTCCCCGCCAGATGTTTAAAATTGCCCTGCAAGCGGCGATAGGGGGCAAGGTGATTGCCAGAGAAACCATTTCAGCCTTGCGTAAAGATGTGACGGCCAAATGTTATGGTGGCGATGTCAGCCGAAAGCGCAAATTACTGGAAAAGCAAAAAGAGGGCAAAAAGCGTATGCGCCAGTTTGGCAAGGTGGATATCCCGCAAAATGCCTTTTTGGAAGCCCTGAAAATGGGGGATAATTAGCGCCTGATAGCCGCGGATTAAAAAGAATCGCGGTTCAGGTTACGACGTCTGCGATAGCCACGCGGAAATAATCTAGCCAACAGGTTCAACCCTACCGCAAAAACCGCAAAACATAATACCGCTGGCCA
>JBMZFK010000026.1:0-22482 GCA_049615365.1 Puniceispirillaceae bacterium (SeqCode) | reverse complement strand
CCATAGCCAACAGTTGTTAGCGTGATAAATGACCACCACATAGATTGCGGAATAGAGCCAAAATGTTCCGGCTGTAAGTTATGTTCAAAAAGATAGATACCTGTACTGGAGACCATTACCGCCAAAACCAGCAAATATAACGTCGCTAGAAAAGAGCGCCGTTCATGCACGACAGCCGCAACAAGATCTTCCAGTGCAGAGGTATAATGAGACAGCTTGAACAACCGTGCCAGCCGCAAAATGCGCAACCAACGCAAATCAATCCCACCAAATAGAAGCGGCAACAGGCTTGGCAGAATTGCTATCAGATCAATTATCCCGGTTGGGCTGAAGATATAGTGCAACCTGGCACGAAAAACAGAAATTTTATAGGTATGTGCAACCACCGCAGCAGCCTTGATTCGCAAAACATATTCGAGCGAAAACAGGCTTACAGAAATCCACTCAATCCACCAGAATACATGATAATATTTTGAATAGAAGTGTGGCACAGTTTCCAGGCAAACTGCGGTCAGATTAATGATGATAATCGCCGAGAGAATGATATCCACCCACCAGCTGGCCTTATCGCCTGCCTCTGCTTTTTCCAGCAAACGATAAAGCTGATGATTAAGGTTTTGGGTAGGCGAATTCAAAAAACATCCTCACTCTTTACGAAACGCGCGTTACAAGCCTGTTAAAAATTATCCTTCCGGCTTCTGATCTCGGCAAATACGTCGCCATCTGTGGCATCTGTCATTTTCAGATGGGCACGAATAGCGCTATCAGAAGCCCGCAAAAACGGGTTGGTTGCCAACTCCTCGGATAACAGGCTTGGCACGGTTGGCTGACCCTTTGCCCGCATCTCGGCAATGCGCGCACATCTGGCTGCCAGCTCTGCATTATCCGGGTCAATCGTTACCGCAAATTTTGCGTTCGCCTCGGTATATTCATGGCTGGAATAAATGGTGGTATCGGCCGGCAGAGCCATAAGCTTGCCAAGGCTATTCCACATCATTGCGGCATCGCCCTCAAATATCCGCCCACATCCCAGCGAAAACAGCGTATCGCCGGTAAAGCATGTTTTTTGCGCTGGCAGGTAATAATTCAGCATATCCAGCGTATGGCCAGGCGTTGCGATCACCTCAATATCGGTGCCACCAAATTGTAGCTTGTCCCCTTCGCTCAGAGTCCGGGCCACATGTGCATGGCCGTCCTTGTCTCCGGATGGGCCATAAACAGGTGCACCAGTTGCAGCGGCTAGTTCAGCAACCCCGTCTGTATGGTCCCAATGGTGATGGGTAAGCAGGATATGGCTAAGCTGCCATCCAGTTTGGGCCAGCGCGCCCAGATAGCCTTGTGCATCGCCAGCATCGATAGCGGCGGTTTGACCGCTTTCAGGGTCATGCATCAGCACGCCATAATTATCACTGCCATATAGGAACTGATGAAAACTAAACAGGTTCATCTTCGCGCTTGCCTCCAGGGTTAACCAGATAAGCCAATGAGTTGTGCCTATCTTACAGACGCTAGTCTAACTGTAAATATGCGCCGCTCACAAGGGGGAGGTCAACCCACTGCTAGATAAGATTAAATGCCAATTTTTGCGCTTCAGCCCTTGCAAGCATGGGGGCACTCGCGTCATGATGCTGGCATGTTACATCCTGCAGATATCCGCTATCTTGTTGTGCATTGTTCGGACACCCCGGATGAGGACGGGCTGACCGCACGTGATATTCATGCCATGCATCTGGGCTTTGGCTGGGATGGGGCGGGCTATCATGCGATCATCACCCGTGATGGCATCTGCCATCCAGGGCGCCCGGAATATTGGCAAGGCGCACATGTAAAAGGCCGCAATCACGACAGTGTTGGCGTCTGCCTTATCGGGCGGCATAATTTTACACCAGACCAGTTTGCCGCCCTTGAAGCGCTGTTGCTGACCTGGTCAGGCCGCTACCCGAATGCAGAGGTTGTTGGCCACCGTGATATCCAGCAGACCCATAAAACCTGTCCGAATTTTGATGCTGGCAACTGGTGGGCAGAGCATAACCCGCTTGCCCAGAAACAGGCTATGGTGATGCGCGAGGTAGCGCCCATCTATCAACAGCCGCCATCTGTAGATCACCTGCCCCCCGCCCCGGAGACCGAAGCGCTGATCGCAGAAAAGGTGAATATTCTAGACCCGCAACAGCATAATGGCTATGTCGAAATAGAGCTGGCAACAGATGGTTATAGGGGCTGGATAGCAGCAGACTGCCTGTGCTGTATTCCAGAAAATGATATCGGGACCGCTCAGCCAATCCGGGCAGCGTCCTGTGTGGCAGTCGCCGCGCCAGATGTTAAATCTGCCCCCCTTGCCAGCCTGTCTATGGGCGCGTTTGTGTGGGCTGGCAGCGCAGAAAAGACCTTTACTCAAATCAGCCTGTATGGCCGGGCAGGCAAGATACAGACAGGCTATCTGGCAAGCGAGGCACTAAAGCTGCTAACAGATAAGGGCGATGATTGGCCAGCCTTTGCCGAGCGGTTTTTAGGCGCACCCTATAAATGGGGCGGACGCAGTGCTGCCGGCCTGGATTGCTCGGCCCTTATCCAGCTAGCTCTGGGCGCAGCAGGCTATAAGGTGCCGCGCGATAGTGGCCCACAACAGGCCTTTATGGCCGCAGCAGCCAAACCGCCATCAGATGCCTTTCATCACTTTCAGCGCGGCGATATTATCTTTTGGAATGGGCATGTCGGGGTGTGTCTGAACGCAGCAGATATTCTTCATGCCAATGCCCATCATAGCCGCGTCGAAATAGAGCCAATTAAAGAAGCAATCAGGCGTATTAAAACAACAGATGGCGCGCCGATCAGCCATATCGGGGCTGATCCGCTTTTGAAATTGCTGGATAAGAACGCCAGAGCTTAGCCCATGTTTTTTTCTTTATCCCTATTCTTATCCAGGGCAGATAGCGTGCCGCGCATCCACCATAACAGGAATAAAGAGGGTCCGACCATCGCCGCGGTAATGATGAAGAACAGCCCCCAATCCCCGTTTAGCCAATCCACCAACTCACCAGAAGAAGACGCAAGAAGTGTTCGGCCCAACGTGCCGATAGAGGCCAGAAGCGCATATTGTGTTGCGGTATAATTTCGGTCAACCAATAGCGATATAAAGGCGACAAACACTACTGTAGCAATGGCCGCCGCCAAATCATCCAGCAGAACCGCCACGGCAAACAGCCATTCAACCTTGCCTGTCCATGCCAGAACAGAGAACAAGATATTGGTACCAGCCATAAACAGGCCCGCCAGCAACAGCGCCCGCACCACCCCCGAGCGCACCGCTACATAGGCCCCCAGCAAGGACGAGACAATCGTGACAACCCAGCCCAATCCCTTAGAATAAATTGCGATATCTGATTTTGAAAAGCCAACTTCCTGATAAAACACAATCGACATCCGGCCCATAAAGGCCTCACCAATTTTAAACAGAAAGATAAAACACAGCAGCATCAAGCCAATTTTAAAGCCGTTATTCTTAAAAAAGCTCAGCAGCGGGGTCACCACCGTAGAGCCTAGAAAGCTCAGCACTTTCGTTGCCGGATTTTTCTGTCCCATACTTTCCTGCATGGCATCCTGCGCGGCAGCTTGCGCCGCTATCCGCTCAGCCGTGCCAGTTTCCGGTATCAGCAATAACCCCAGATTAGTCAGCACTACCAGGCCGCCCAGCACTAAAAAGGTCATTTGCCAGTAATTTTCCATGCCCATCATCTGGAATTTATCAGCGATTAACAGCGCCACCATGCCGCCCAGCTTAAAGCCGGTCCACCAGCCAATAACCGCCATAGAGGCCCCTGCTGCCATAGCCCCTGTATCGGCCCTGTCTATCTGTTCAATACGCAGCGCATCAATGGTAATATCCTGGGTGGCAGAACAGGCCGCAATGGCCAGCCCTATCGCCATCACCATATAAATATTTTCAGAAGGGGCAGTGGTCGCCCATAATACCAAACCTGCCAGAATAATCGCCTGCATAGACAGTATCCAGGCTTTTCGATGCCCCAGCCAGTCCGTCAAAAAAGGAACCCGCAGGCGGTCAATAAGAGGCGCCCATAAAAAATTAACCGAATAAACAGCAAATATCAGCCCGGCCCAGCCTACCGCGCTTCGGGACAGTCCATCTTCTTTCAGCCATAAGCTAAGCGCGCTACCTATCAGAACCCATGGAAACCCGCTAATCGTCCCCAACAAAAAAATCCGCCGCATACGGACATCTAAAAACAGGCCCATTCCCTTTGATGATGTTTCCATGTCTTTGCTCCTCCGTCAATCACGCTGCCAGATTGCTCTGCTAACACTTACACGATAGCCTTACTTTATGAGGAGATGACAGCATATGGCAAGAGGTAAGGGATGAGCAGAATATGGCAGTTGCGTCCAGCTGAAACAGGGTTTGTACTAGATTGTGGCACAAAGCAGTTTAGCTGTTTGATAGGCAAAGCGGGTCGGATAGCTGCACAGCTAAAAAAAGAAGGGGATGAAGCGACCCCGATCGGGCAATGGCCAGTGCGCTGTTTATATTATCGACCGGACAGAATAGACAGAAACTACCTCCCTGCCAGTTTGCCCTTTCCTGTTCGAGCATTGCGGCCTGATGATGGCTGGTGCGATGATGCCGGCTCGGCAATGTATAATTATCCGGTACGCCTGCCCTTTGCCAAAAGCCATGAAAAACTCTGGCGAACGGATGGTTTGTATGATCTGGTCCTGCCGCTTGGCTATAATGATGCCGCGCCAGTAGCAGGAAAAGGCAGTGCTATTTTTCTGCATTGCGCTGATGAAGATACCCACGCTACCAAAGGGTGCCTTGCCCTGCGCCATACGGATCTGCTGGCAGCGGTTCAGGGTATCACCGCCCCTGTTTATATCAATATTTGATAGATTATTCCTGAAGGTTTTCAGCTGCCAACAAAGCGGTGATTTCGGCATGGCGGCGTCGCAATTTTTCATTTCGCGGCTGCATTTCCGACATCAGCCCGTTTTTTACTCTCCCTTGCAAAACCATTAGTTGCGTGGATATCAGATTCAGGCAAATTTTCTGTGCGGTACCCGCTTTCAGCCGGGTTGACCCGGCCAGCGCTTCTGCCCCTGTTTCCAGCAAGACAGGATAATCCGCTGCCGCCAATAGCGCGGTATCCCGGTTATTGGCAATGCCGATGGTTAGCGCGCCTGCCGCTTTTGCAACCCTGGCGACCGCCAGCGTGTAAATCGTATTCCCGCTAGCCGCCAGACAAATAACCACATCCCCGGCCCGCAGCTGCAAGGCGTCTGCCGCCTGTGTTGCGGCCTCGGCGCTATCTTCTGCCCCTTCTACCGGGCGCACCAACGCCGCCAGCCCGCCTGCTATCAGATAGTCTACGCGCATCGCTGGCCAATCAAATGTAGGCAGTAATTCCGAGCCATCCTGAACAGCAATCCGCGCCGATGTCCCGGCACCCGCATAGACAAGCCTGCCCCTATCACCAGAGGAAAGACTTTTATCCGCAGCATGAATAGCCGCGGCGATTTGCGGCAAGGCGGCCTGTATAGCTGGCAGCGCCTGCGCCTGATTATCCAGCATAACCGCCAGCGCCTCATCAACGCCCAGCCTGTCAAGCCATTTTTTAGCTGCCACCCGTGCTTCTGTGCATTTCTTGCTCATCTCATTTCTCGTCTTTTATCGGGCATCTATTATCAGATATTTCATCAGTTACTGGCCAGCCTGTTTCAGTCAGGATTGACAATAGACAGCCCACACTGATTTTGTTGTACTGCCAGAATAGCACAAATAATTCAAAAACCAGCAAGGGGAGTGCAGATTTATGCTTGCTATTATTGGCCTGATGTCAGGTACCAGCGCAGATGGTATTGATGCCGCCCTTATCCACACAGATGGCAAGCAGATAAAGCGCACCGGCCATGCCGCTACCTATGCCTATCGGCCAGCTATCCGCGAGGCGATTTATGCCGCCCGCGAAAATGCCGCAGATTATCTGGCGGATCCGAACCGGCGAGGCAGCCTTGTTTGCGCCATCACCAATGCCCATGCCGAGGCCGTTACCAGCTTGAAAAAACAGGCCGGAAATCCAGCCATAGATTTGATAGGTTTTCATGGCCAGACCGTCTATCACAATCCGGTTGTGGGTCGCACTATCCAGCTAGGCGATGGAACCCGGCTGGCACACCTGACCGAAACCCCGGTTATCTATGATTTCAGAGCCGCAGATATGGAAGCTGGCGGACAAGGTGCGCCGCTTGCCCCTATTTATCACCAGCTTGTTGTGCAACAGGCAGGCACGCCCCTGCCAGCTCTGTTCATCAATATTGGCGGGGTGGCCAACGCCAGCTTTATCACCAACACATATCTGGAGGGCTATGATATTGGCCCGGGCAATGCGCTGATTGATGATCTCTGCCAGATTTTTTATCAAAGGCCGTTTGATGAAGGCGGGACGATTGCCGCCTCTGGCCAAATTTATCAGCCCTTTATTGACAGGGTATTAACCGACCCCTTCTTTCAGCTATCGGGCCCGCGATCGCTGGACAGAGCCGCTTTTCATCACTATCTGAGCGCCGCTGATTTTGCCAGCCTGCCAGCAACCGATCAAATTGCAACGGTAACGGCGCTTACCGCCCAGGTGATTTGCCACAGCCTGACCACTCTGCCCGGTCCACCAGCGACGCTGATTATTGCTGGCGGCGGGGCGCATAACCACACGCTGATAGCGCAGATAAAAGACAGCCTGCCAGAGGGATGTACCCTGCTCGCCGCCAGTGCCATTGGCTGTGATGCCGATTTTGCCGAGGCTGAGCTTATCGCCCTGTTGGCCGCCAGATGGCAGGCAAAGCTGCCCTCCAGCTTTCCGGCAACAACGGGCGTGCCCACCCCGCAAATTTGCGGTATAACTGCTAAACCGCCTCATCCCTAGGGCACAGATTTTAACGCTGGCGATAAGCTGGCAGACCGCTTTATACTCTAGCTATTCTCTTTAACAAACATATATGACAGCCACATGCCAGAGACGCCTCGCCACCTAGCCAAAAATACCCTGCCCGTCCATCGCGGCTATATTGAAGGCTATTATGGCCAGCTCCTGGGCTGGCAGGAACGCGCTGGCCTAATTGACCATCTGGCCGCCCTGTCATGTGATGCCTATCTATATGCACCGAAAGAAGATATCTATCATCGCTGGCAATGGCGCACCCCCTATCCACCAGAATTTCTGGCCAGCTTTCACGAATTGGCTGAACATGCAAAATCTGCTGGCATTCATCTATTGGCTGGCATCGCCCCCGGCCTTGATTTTGATTTTACCCGTCCTGACAGCGATACAAACGCGCTATTTGCCAAAGCGGGGCAACTGGTCAGGGCGGGGGCTGAGGCAATTGTGCTGATGTTTGATGATATCTCGGACGATATCTCTGCGCTGGTAAAAGCCGGCCTGTCTGAAGGGGAGTGCCATGCCAGGCTAGCCAACGATTTACAGACCTATCTTGGCTGTTTTGTCATGCTGGTACCGCGCCTGTATGCAGATGAAATATCCGGGGATCATGCGGCCTATGCCACGGCCCTTGATAATTATTTAGACCCGGAAATCCCTGTCCTTCTCTGCGGCGAGACCATCGTTGCAAAAGAGGTCAATCTGCAGGGAAAAGCCGGTATTATGGGCAATTGCCTCTCGCATCCGCGCCTTATTTGGGACAATCTGTATTGTAATGATTACTGTCCGCGCCGCCTGTTTTTAGGCCCCTATCAGGGCCGCAATCCAGAGGATCCCATTTTGTTAAATGGAACTGGTCTTTATCATACAGACAGGCTGTTATTATCACTGATGACCGGAGAGGATTTGCAAGAAATTCTGAAAGCCGCAGCGGTACCAAAAGCCATGGAGAGGCTGTTGGGCTTTTTTCATCTACCTGTATTTTCAGGGCAGCCCATAGCCCGCCCGGATATTGGCGATATCCCTGCCTGTCTGGAAGCGATTGAAATTTTGCTCTGGCAGTGGAAATCACCGCTGGCGCGGGAATGGTATCCCTATCTATTTGGCCTGAAACAGGATTTACTGCTACTGCAAGGGGATATGCCAGATGAAAGACTGGCAAAAACACAAAGTGCCGCGCTCTTTGCTTTTATTGCGAAAGACCGGATATGAGCCTGTCTGATATTCCCCGCACACAAATAGAACCGCTGTTGCCAAGGCCGCAGAAAATCTTTGATGGGCATAATGATATGCTCTACCAGCTATGGACACGCGGCGATCAAAAAGGCCAGCTCTTTTTGGATACTGCCAGCGATAATCCGTTATGTCTTTGTTATCAACGCGCGCAACAGGGCGGGCTGGCGGGCGGGCTGTTTGCGATTTTTGTGCCTGCCAATAGCACGCCGGAGGGTTTTTCTGTCCTCAGCCAGCCAGAGGCTCTTCAATATACGCGCGATATGTTGGCGATTGCCGATTATCTGGCAGAAAGCTATCCGGATAAATTTGCCCTCTGCCGAACCGCAGAGGATATCACCAAGGCTGAACAGAAAGGCGCCCTTGCGGCGGTGCTGCATATCGAGGGGGCAGAAGCTATCGACCCCTCACTGGATACGCTTTATGAACTGGCAGAAGGCGGGGTGCGCTCTATCGGGCCCTTATGGTCGCGGCCAAATATTTTTGGACAGGGCGTGCCTTTTTCTTTTCCCGGCAGCCCGGATCAGGGCAGTGGGCTTACCACACATGGCAAGGCACTGGTCAAAGCCTGTGATGCGGCAGATATAATGCTGGATGTCTCGCATCTTAATGAGGCAGGGTTTTGGGATATTGCCAATCTCTCTGAGCAGCCGCTTATTGCCAGCCATTCCAATGTCCATGCGCTATGTCCCAGCCCGCGCAATTTAACCGACGCCCAGCTGGACGCGATTGCCGAACGTGGCGGGTTGGTAGGTGCCTGTTTTGCCACCGCCTATCTGCGCGCAGATGGAGTGCGCGATCCAGACACAGAAATAGATCTTATCCTGCGCCAGTTTGATTATCTGATTAGCCGCTTGGGAGAGGATCATGTCGGTTTTGGCTCGGATTTTGACGGGGCAGTATTGCCAGCCAGCCTAGCAACCCCGGCGGCACTGCCAGCCTTGCTCGCCGCGATGCAGGCCTATGGATTTGGCGAGGCGCTTATCGCCAAGCTTAGCTGGGATAATTGGCTGCGGCAGCTAGCCTAGCGCTATGTCTGTCTTTGCCAATATACAGCCTAGCGCAGCATATCTGGCAGGCTGCACATCTCAAAGCCAGCTTTGATCAGGCCATCTTTAATATGCGCAGCTGTCTGCAGGGCGGCAGGCCCATCACCATGCACACATACCGATACCGCCTCCACCGCCAGCTTTCCGCCTTCCACATCTATGATGATCCCTTCTTCAAACATTCGCAAACAATGCTCCAGACTATGTTCTGCTTCATGGATCATGGCATCCGGGCGGCTGCGCGGTACCAGCTGGCCATCTGGCATATAGGCTCTGTCTGCAAATACTTCTGCAGCGACAGCTAGACCAGCTTTTTCGCCTTCGCGCACCAATTCACTTAACACCGGGGCAAGGACAATCAGATCTTTATCTACCGCCTTGATAGCCCGCATAATAGAAGCGGCTAATTCAGCATCAGCACAGGCCATATTATTAACCGCCCCATGCGGTTTCACATGACTAACCTGCACCCCTTCGCTGGCCGCCACGCCCAATGCCGCACCAATCTGATAGGCAATCAGACGTTCTATTTCTGCAAGCGGCAACTGCATCTGCCGGCGACCAAATCCATGTAGATCATAAAAGCCTGGATGCGCGCCAATAGATACGTCTTTATCGGCTGCCATCCGCATGACCTGGCCCATAATATTATAATCGCCAGCATGAAAGCCGCAAGCAATATTGGCAGAGCCTATCAGCGATAACAGCCCTTCATCATCTCCCATTTTCCATGGCCCATAGCCTTCAGCCATATCGGCATTCAGATTAAAGCGTTTTGCCATATCTCGGCTCCTGAGTTTTTGCTGCGATTGAACGGGTCAGCGTTTTGTCTCTTGTCTTTGCGCGATGCTTGTTTTTATAGTTTCTATCTGAAGTTATCATGCAGGCAGCGTCAACCATCTTGGGAAAACTATTCGATGCACAAGGCTGAGAAAATACCAGCTAGGATTAAGCCTGTATGGTTTCCAGCAGGCGATAGAGGCTTATTACTGGATTTGACAGGATATAGCGCCCAGCTTGGCGGTCTGCCTCCCGCTGGCGAACGTCAGGCCCTCACCCGTTTTGCCCGCGCCCTTGGCCAGCGTATATCCAGCCTGTGCAAAACCGGCCAGCTAACCGGGATAACCGATCTTGTTCCGGGCCTTGCCAGCTTGTTAATTCATTATGATCCCCTGCAAATACGCGCTGAGGAGATTAAAAAACTGGTGTTTCTGATTTTGGAAGCTGAAGAGGACATCGCCGCCCCGCTTGCGCGTAAATGGCGATTGCCTGTGCTATATGGTGGCGAGGCCGGGCCGGATTTAGAGCAAGTTGCCGGGCAATGCAATATGGGTGTCGAGCAGGTGATAGAGCTGCATTGCACCACAGAATTGGAAATTGGCATTATGGGCTTTCTGCCGGGTCTTGCCTATATGACAGGACTGCATCCATCCCTGCATCTGCCGCGCCGGGCAGAGCCGCGCACCCATGTCCGCGGCGGGTCGGTTGCCATAGCTATGGATCAAACCGTTATCTATCCGCTGGATAGTCCAGGCGGCTGGAACCTTATCGGGCTGATGCCAATACCGCTTTTTGATGCCCGCCGCGCCGAACCTGTGCTGCTTACCGCTGGCGAGAGGGTGTGTTTTTATTCTGTCACCGAACAGGAATACCGCCATCTGCAAGCGGCCTATAAAGATGGCCAGCTGCCGATCACACCAGAAGAGGGTGCTGGATAATGCCATTACCCGTACAAGCTATGACCCGCCTGACCATCCTTGACGCTGGCCCCTACACCACTCTGCAGGATGCCGGACGCACCAGCCATCAGGCACTTGGCGTACCAGAGGGCGGGGCCATGGATGAAGATGCCCGAATATGCGGCAATTGGCTGGTTGGCAATCCAGCTGATGCGGCCGGGCTGGAAACCTATATGGGCGGGCTGAGATTTACCACAGATGGGCCGCTTACCCTTGCCCTGACAGGCACGCCTGGCGACAGCTTGCAGGTGACTTGTGCAGATGGTCACGTACAAGAGATAGCGGCAGGATGCAACATCCACCTATCTGGCGGTGAGCGCGTTTTTCTGCCGCCTATGCGTCACAGTAATCTGGCCTTTATTGCCCTTTCCGGGGCGCTGGACTTGCCAAGTGTTTATGGCTCGCTTTCCACCTCTTTGAATGCCCAGCTTGGCGGGCTGGAGGGCAGGCGTCTTGCCAGCCAGGACAGCGTGAAGATAAAAATACCGCACTCGCCGCCACCTGCCCGTAAATTGGATAGGGTACAAGCGTTTTTTGCCCCTGCTGAGGCGGTGCGGGTGGTTCTGGGCCCGCAAGATTATGCCTTTTCCGCAGCAGAAATAGACAAGCTGCTGGGTACACAATGGACGCTAAGTGCAAAAATGGACAGGATGGGCATTCGCCTTAATGGCCCATCTATCCAGCATAAAAATTCTGCGGATATCCTCTCGGACGGCATTGTCAAAGGGGCGGTGCAGGTGCCAGGCGATGGCCAGCCCATTATCATGATGGCAGATCATCAAACCACAGGTGGCTATACTAAAATCGCTTGCGTTATATCTGCTGATTTGGGCAAGCTGGCACGGGTGCATCCACACAAAAAAATCCGCTTTCAAGCGGTAACACAATCACAGGCAGAAGAGCTGGCACAGCAACATAAAACAGAGTTAACCAGCCTGATGCGTCAGGATATCTCTTAATTAAAAAAGTAGTGTAAAGGTAACATGAACAATGTTAGAGGCTGATTATATTATTGCAGGGGCTGGCTCAGCCGGATGCGTATTAGCGGCAAGGCTGAGCGAAGACAGCACCAAGCGCGTTATTCTGCTCGAAGCCGGAGGGAATGACCATCACCCGCTTATTCATATTCCAGCTGGCTATATCAAGCTGATGAATAATTCGAAAATGAACTGGATGTTTAAAAATGAAGCGGTAGAGGGTGTTGCCAACCGGCAAATTGATATGCCACGCGGCAAGGTGTTAGGCGGCTCATCCTCGATTAACGCGATGCTATATATCAGAGGTCAGGCAGATGATTATAATCACTGGGCTCAACGCGGTAATCCGGGCTGGTCTTATGACGATGTGCTGCCCTATTTTCTGAAATCAGAACATTCAGAAATCCTGAGCGATGGAAGCCAGCGCGATGAGACAGAACAGCTGGATGCGGCCTATCATAATGAGGGCGGGCCGCTACATGTGTCTGACCTTCGCAATAAATACGAAATTCTGGACAAGCTGACCGATGCCGCAGAAAGCTGCGGTTATCCGCGCAATTCCGATTTTAACGGCGCTTACCAGGAAGGGTTTGGTTATTATCAGGTAACCATGAAAGGGGGCAAGCGCTGGTCGAGCCGCCGTGCCTATCTAAGCCCGGCAGAAAAGCGGCCTAATCTGACAATATTAACAAACGCACATGTGACAAAGCTGCATTTTGATGAACAGAACAAACGGGCTACTGGCATCAGCGTTCAGCATAAGGGCAGGATGATTACCCTGAAAGCGCATAAAGAAATTATCCTGTCTGCGGGTGCGATCCAGTCACCGCAAATACTGGAATTATCCGGAATCGGTCAGGCAGACAGGCTAAAGTCCCTAGGCATTGATGTTATTCACAATCTGTCAGGGGTGGGTGAAAATTTTTCAGATCATTATATTGCGCGCGTGTCCTGGCAGTTGCGGCGGGATGTGTCATTGAATAACCGCGCACATGGTATGAAATTTATCAAGGAACTTCTGGATTATGGTTTGCGCCAACGCGGTATTCTTGCGCTACCTGCAGGGGTTCTGGGCGGATTTGTGCGATCGAACCCGGCTCTGGATACACCGGATATTCAATATCATATTGCCCATGCCAGCTTTGAAAATCCGGCCAAACGTGTGTTTGATAAATTCCCCGGCCTGACCTTTGGCGCTTGCCAGCTACGCCCGCATTCCACTGGCTATATTCATATCACCTCTGGCGACCCGTTTGCGCATCCCACTATCCAGCCTAATTATCTGGATGCAGAAATTGACCAGCAGGTGCTGATAGCCAGTATGCGAATTGCCCGTGATATCATGTCCTCTGATGTTATGCGAGACGAGGTAGTTAGAGAGATCAAGCCTGGCCGCGATATCCAAAGTGACGCAGAATTGCTGGCCTATGCCCGCGAGACAGGCGTTACCCTATATCATCCTGTTTCGACATGCCGCATGGGCGATAATCCGAAAAATGGAGATGTGGTGGATAGCCGCTTGCGCGTCTACGGGCTACAGGGGCTGCGGGTGGTAGATGCCTCTATCATGCCGACTCTTATCTCTGGCAATACCAATGCGCCAACCATTATGATAGCCGAAAAAGCAGCAGATATGATCATTGAGGATAACCGTACATGACAGATATATTTGCGGGCGACCCAAAAATATTTGAAACAGATGCCAGCTTTATCGCCTATCGGGTAGCGGGCACCGGGCCTGCTTTGCTGTTGCTGCATGGTTATCCGCAAACCATGTATATGTGGCATCAGATAGTCGGCAGGCTGGCACAGGACTATACTGTGGTACTGGCAGATTTGCGCGGCTATGGTGATAGCGGAAAACCCCGGACAGATGACCAGCATAGCCCCTATTCAAAGCGCGAAATGGCAGCGGATATGGCTGCATTGATGAGCCATCTGGGGCATGAAAAATTTGCCGTCATGGGACATGATAGAGGCGGGCGGGTCGCCCATCGGCTGGCACGCGATTATGAACATCGCCTAACCGGGATGGCGGTTTTGGATATTGCCCCTACCCTCAGCATGTATGAAAATACCGATATGCACTTTGCCAAAGCCTATTATCACTGGTTTTTTCTGATCCAGCCAGCACCGCTGCCAGAAACCCTGATAGGGGCAGACCCGGAATTTTATTTGCGCCGTAAAATTGGCAGTTGGGGCGCGTCTGGAGAGGTGCATACCCGGCAAGCCATGGATGAATATTTACGCTGTTTTCAGAGTGATACTATCCATGCTTCCTGTGAAGATTACCGCGCCGCTGCCACCATTGATCTGCGCCATGACCGGGCAGATGCAGATAAAAAACTATCTATCCCGGTGCTGGCATTATCCGGGGCGGCCAGCTTTGTTGGCAAAACCATAGATATAGAGGCGGCCTGGCAAGCGGTATGTAAAAACCTGACCACAGGTGCGGTACCGGGTGGGCATTTTCTGGCAGAGGAGTCGCCAGATGAATTGCTTGTTATCTGCCTGCCTTTCTTTGCCAAATGCCATGCGCAATCATAGATCACCCCGCGCTTGAAACAACGCCGGGGCGTGCTATTGTCATTTTACGATCTCGATTGCAGCTAGCACTGTTACTTTCAGACCTGCTGACAGGCTGGCGCTGATATATTTTTAAAGGACAGAACATGCGGAACTTTCAATATCCAGGCCGTTCTCCGGTAATGACACCAAATGCTATGGCCAGCACGTCTCACCCGCTTTCTACAGCCACCGCGCTGGATATTCTGCAAAAGGGCGGAAATGCGCTGGATGCCGCCACCGCAGCGGTAGCGGTTCAGTGTGTGGTAGAACCGCAATCCACCAGCATTGGCGGCGATTGTTTTTGTCTATATGCGCCAGCTGACAGCAATGACGTTATCGCGATTAATGGTTCCGGGCGTGCACCGGCCGGGCTAGATGCCAGCATGTTACGCGAACAGGGTCTGACCAGCATTCCCCAGCAATCTGCCCATTCGGTGACGGTGCCAACAGCGGTGGATACATGGGTAACGCTGAACCGCGATCATGGGAGCATGGGTCTTGTAGATATTTTGGCCCCTGCTATTGGCTATGCCCGCGATGGCTATGCTATTACGCCGCGCGTAGCTTTTGATTTTTCTGGCTGTTTCGATCTGTTGCAGGGCGATGCTAATGCCAGTGCGGTATTTTTGCCAGAAGGCCGCTCTCTTGTCGCAGGCGATTCCCACCGCCAACCTGCCCTTGCCCGCACCTTGACAGAGATTGCCGAAAACGGGCGCGATGGATTTTATAAAGGCTGGGTTGCCGAAGATATGCTTGCAAAGCTGAATAATCTTGGCGGGCATCATACGCAAGCTGATCTGGATAATGCGGTGGCAAATTATGTGACCCCTATCAAGACCAATTATCATGGCTATGATATATGGGAATGCCCACCAAATGGACAGGGCATGATAGCCTTGCTGCTGTTGAATATGGCAGAGGGGATGGATAGGTTCGGGGATCACCCTATCAATCTTCAGCGTATTCATCACGAGATTGAAGCTGGGCGTCTGGCCTACCGCGATCGCTCTTTATTTCTTGGCGATCCGGACTTTATTGATGTGCCTGTGGATACGCTTATCGGTAAGGATTATGCCCGCCAGCTGGCCAGGATGATAGACCCACAAGCCGCAATGCACCCGCTGCCAGATTGCCCGCTACCGCGTCACAAAAGCACAGTTTATATTTCGGTCGTGGATAAGGACAGAAATGCCTGTTCCTTTATTAATACGGTTTATCACAGCTTTGGGGCGGGGCTGGTCGCGCCGCAATCAGGTGTGCTGTTCCAATGCCGGGGCATGGGCTTTACGCTGGAAGAAGGGCATCCGAATTGTCTGGCCCCTAACAAGCGTCCCTTGCATACGATTATCCCGGGCATGGTGAAAAAATCTGACCGCACCGTAATGCCATTTGGCGTGATGGGCGGCGAGTATCAGGCGTTTGGCCATATGCAGTTTCTGAGCCGCCTGCTGGATTATGGAATGGATATTCAGGAAGCCCAGGATTGTCCGCGCTTTTTCCCGGATCCGTTTTCCACTGAGGTTGAAATTGAAGCCCCTATTAGTGACGAGCTGTTTGAGGGCTTGCGGAAAATGGGGCATCATGTGGTGCGCGCGGCGAAACCGGTTGGGGGATCGCAAGGTATCTGGATAGATCCGAATAGCAATTTGCTGATCGGCGGGTCAGACCCGCGCAAAGATGGCATGGCTGCCGGTTATTAAACAGCTCTGCGATTGCAGAGACAAAAAAACTGGCCTATCCTTTTTATTAATTAGGAGAATGTCATGTCAGAAAAAACAGCCTATATCGTCGTTGATGTCCGTATCGAGAATGTCGAAGCCTATGAGCGTTACAAGCAGAAGGTCGTGCCTATTGTGACCAAATTTGGCGGGGAATATCTGGTTCGTGGCGGCGAGATGGATGTTATTCAGGACGAGCTGTGGTCGCCGACCCGCATGGTTCTATTAAAATTCCCCTCACGGGCGCGCGCATTGGAATTTATCCATAGTGATGAATATGCACCTGTTAAACAAATGCGCCTGGATAATTCTACAGGCAGCCTTGTTGTTCTGGAGGGTATATAGATGAGTGTGCCTGACTGTCTGGATGGCCAGCTATCCCTGCCCCTGATTGCCGCCCCCATGTTTCTTGCCTCTGGCCCTGATCTGGTTATTGCCTGTTGCAAAGCCGGGATTGTCGGCACCTTTCCTGCAAAAAATCAGCGCACCCTTGAAGGGTTGGAAAGCTGGTTACAGGAAATCACCTCAGCCTTGCAAACACTGCACGCTGAAACCGGAAAAAAACCGGCACCCTTTGGCGTTAATCTTATCGTGCATAGAACTAATAATATCTTGCAAGAAGAGCTGGAATTATGTCGCCGCTATGAGGTGCCGCTGATTATCACTTCGCTGGGCGCGGTTCCGGATTTGGTAGAGTCCGTTCATAGCTATGGGGGAAGTGTTTTTCACGATGTTGTTAATCTGCGGCACGCTAAAAAAGCCATTGATGCCGGGGTAGATGGCATTATTGCTGTCAGCGCCGGCGCAGGCGGGCATGCAGGCCAGGCCAGCCCATTTGGCCTGGTTGGCGAGATTAAACAGATGTTTGATGGCAGTGTGATCTTATCTGGCGCGTTGAGTACAGGCCAGGATATTGCGGCGGCGCGGACGATGGGGGCTGACCTTGCCTATATGGGCACCCGCTTTATCAATACAGCTGAATGTATGGCCTCGGACGCCTATAAACAGATGATCGCCGCCGCCAATATGGATGATATCCTGCTGACAGACAAACTCACCGGCGTTAATGCAAATTTCATCCGGCAAAGTCTGGAACAGGCCGGTATGAACCCAGATGATCTATCTGAGCATGGGGTGATGGATATTGATAAAGAACTGAGCGAGGCACTGGATCCAAAGCAGAATTCTGCCAAGCCGTGGCGCGACCTATGGTCTGCCGGGCACGGGGTTGGCCAGATTACATCCAGCCTGCCTGTTGACGCGCTGGTCGCCCAATTGAAAGCTGAATTTCACCATGCCAGCACCGCCCAATTTGAGGACAGCCAGAAATATTTATAAATTTTTTTGGCGTCTTTTGGCGCTGTTTGTCCAGCGGGGTAAACGCATGTGTATGGTTACAGCACATCTGACGCAAGGCCTGTTATGACACTTACCAAAGATAGCTTATTTGCCCCGCCTATCTTGCCAGAGATTATCCCCAATCCACAGGCAGAAAACGGGTTTGACTGGCCGATACCCGAAAATGCGAATATCGCCGAGCTATGCTGTGACAGATGGGCCCGCACCCAGCCACAGCGTATCGCCCTGACCTATATAGAAAAGGATGGTGCACGCCATGACTGGAGCTATGGCGCACTACATCAGGCAGCCTGTAATCTGGCGGCCTATTTCAGCCAGCTTGGCATTACCGCAGGAGACCGTGTTGCCTTGCTTCTCAGCCAGTCGCCAGAAGCGCTTATCACGCATTTTGCCTGTTATCGTATAGGCGCGATTGCCCTGCCTCTTTTTACGCTGTTTGGCGTTGACGCGCTGCAATATCGTCTGGCAGATAGCGGGGCAAAGCTGCTGGTTACCGATCCCACCCAAACAGATAAAATCACCACCTTGGATGGCCAGTTACCAGAGTTGAAACATCTGCTAGTCTGCGGCGGCGCAACTGCTGAAACCCGCTCGGCAAGCTCTTTGAAACCAGTATCGTTTGAAACCGCAATCGCTGATCCTGCCACACCGCAAGACTGGCCAGCAATAGCATCTGCCGATATGCCGGCGATGATGATTTATACCTCTGGCACCACTGGCGCACCAAAAGGGGCGTTACATGCCCACCGGTTTCTGCTGGGGCATCTGCCAAATATAGAAATCAGCCATAATGGGCTGGGCCAGCCAGGCGATAAGGGCTGGACACCAGCAGATTGGGCATGGATTGGCGGGTTGATGGATTTGGCGCTGCCCTGTTTATATTACGGGGTGCCATTAGTAGCGATGCGCTTTGTTAAATTTGACGCAAAACAGGCTTTTGACTTTATTGCCGAACATCACATACGAAATATGTTTCTGCCGCCTACTGCGCTAAAATTAATGCGACTGGCAGAGCGCGAGCATGGTCTGCCAGAGGGGGTGTCTATTCGGTCTATCGCATCAGGTGGCGAGGCGTTGCCAGAGGCTATCATCAGCTGGGCGAAACAAATATTACATGTCGATATAAATGAAATTTATGGCCAGACCGAATGTAATCTGGTGATTTGCAGCCAGCGCCCGCAACACCCCCTGCCAGAAGGGACAATGGGACGGGCGACCCATGGCCATCAGGTGGCTATTCTGGATGCAGATAATACTATTTGCCCGCCAAATAGTCTGGGCGAAATTGCTATCAAAACCCCGGATCCGGTTATGATGCTGGGCTATTGGAGACAACCGGAAAAAACACAGGAGAAAATCACTGGCGGCTGGCTGCGGACAGGTGATATGGGACGCATGGATAAAGATGGAATTTTCACCTTTGTTGCGCGTGATGATGATGTCATTACCTCTGCTGGCTATCGTATAGGCCCCTCGGAAATTGAAAATTGCTTGATGCAACATCCGCGGGTGCAGCTGGCAGCGGTGATTGGCTTGCCAGATGCGGTGCGTACAGAAATTGTTACCGCCTGTATTATTCCTGACCAGCATGATAAGTTAGAAGCGTTGGAAGAAGCATTAAGAACACTTGTAAAAAAGCGGTTAAGTCCGCATCTTGTACCAAGGAATTTTGTTTGGAGGCAATCCCTGCCTCTAACCGCTACGGGCAAAATCATGCGCAAGAAATTGCGTTCTATTTTAGCCCAAAACCCTTAATATTCACCATGGATTAAAGAGAATAAAATTGTCAGGATCACCTATCACAGCAGAATCAATCGCTATCCTAAAACACATATCTGTTGCAACATTAGCAACCGCTTTGTATAAGCGCGGCTTGCGAAATCAGGTTATTCAGGATGTGCATCCTGTAGGGCGGGATCATGGCAAGAAATCTGTTCTTGGTGCGCCAAATATGGTTGGCCCTGCCTTTACCTTGCGCTATATGCCTGCGCGTGAGGACAGAAATACACTAGCAGAATTTCAAAACCCGCAACACCCACAACGACAGGCCATAGAGCAATGTCCAAAAGGGCATGTTCTGGTCATGGATAGCCGCAAGGATGCACGGGCAGCCTCTGCTGGCGATATTCTTATCACCCGTCTAATGATACGCGGCGCCGCAGGGGTGGTCACCGATGGCGGCTTTCGTGATTCAGATAGCATTGCAGAATTGAATATGCCAGCCTATCACCATCGGCCTTCCAGCCCTACCAACCTGACCTTGCATGAAGCGATAGATATCAATGTTCCTATCGGTTGCGGCGATGTAGCGGTATTTCCGGGCGATTATATTGTTGGCGATAATGACAGCGTGATTATTATCCCCGCCGATTTGGTAAATGACCTGGCAGCAGAAGCAGCAGAAATGACCGCCTATGAAGATTTTGTTGTCGAACAGGTAAAAAAGGGGGTTTCAATTATTGGCTTATACCCCTGCACCATGGATGAGCACAGGCAAGCTTTTGACGTATGGCGCAAACAAAATAACCGCTAGATAAAGCCCTCTGAAAAGGAAAAACAGCTTAACATCAGAAAAACGTAGTAAGCACATCACCTCGTTGAAAAGGCAGCCTTTTATGGAGCAGGAGAGCCAAAAAAATCTTTCTTGAATTGGCAGAAGGCCAATAGCCGGCATGACAGGGGAAAAATCTGTTCTTGATCCCGTGGCATTTTCCTGCCCACACTGTTTTTTAGATGTTTTAATCGGGGAGTTGCAAATGGCTAATTCTACATCACTGAATACCCAGGCGGTTTTGTCGATGAAAGGGAGCGGCTATTATTCGGCACGTACCATTGGGGCCAAACATGCTATCGAGAGCACCTTGCCCCTATTGACCCGGGCGATAGAAAAGCTGCCTGATGTGCCCGTTCTAAAACTGGCTGATTATGGCGCTGCGGACGGCGGTACCAGCCAATATATGTGGTCTGAACTGATCTCTAAAATTCGTGCTAGTGGGGATAATAGGCCCATTGAGGTTATCTATACCGATTTGGCATCTAACGATTTTTCAACCCTGTTCCGCACTATGCAGGGCATGCAGGGAAATAGCGATGATGCCTATCAAATTCAGCATGAAAATGTCTTCGTGCATGGTTGCGGAACCGGTTTTCACCAACAGCTGATGGCCTCAGACACGCTTGCCCTCGGCTTTTCGGCAACCGCTATGCATTATGTATCTGAAAAGCCCTGCCAGATAGCCGAACATGTGCATATGGTAGGCGCAAATGATGATGAGCGCGCGCAATTTATCCAGCAGGCCGCCGCTGACTGGGAGCGTATCCTGCTCGGCCGTGCCGCAGAGCTTGCCTCGGGTGGGCGGTTTATCTGTATGAATTTTGGAATTGACGAGGAGGGGCGTTTTCTGGGTAATACAGGCGGGATATCGATGTTTAATCGCTTTAACGCGCATTGGGCGGCCCTTCGTGATACCGGAACTATTACGTCAGATGAATATCTACGCGCAACCTTTGCCCAGCATTATCGCACGGTAGATGAATTTACCGCCCCATTTCAGGATAAAAATTCGGCTGTCTGTGCTGCTGGCTTAAAGCTGTTATCTGTCAATACGCGCTTAACACCCTGCCCGTTTCGGGTTGCGTATGAGGCCTCGCAGGAAAAGCCGGCAAGCGAAAAGATGACTGCTACCGAATTTGCTACCAACCTTATCCCGACAATGCGCAGCTGGTCTGAAACTGTGTTTCGTACCGCCCTTGAAGGTCGCCCGGAGGCAGAGATAGACCAGATAGTTGACCAGTTCTATGCCGCCTATGAAGCAGAGGTTATCGCCAATCCAGCCGGACATGCGATGGATTATATCCACATCATTCTGGAGATTGAAAAAGTATAGAGTCTGTTTTGTTTAAAAAGAAGACGAGGGTTGAAATTATAAAGGGATAGATAGACAAGGCAAATGACAGTTCTGTGAACAGCCAATATTTTACAAAAATGGTTTTTTGGGATTACTATGTTTGTCCAAACTGTGATAGGGCAAAGACTGACAATGGCAAATCAGACAGATGCAAAGTTAAATCCAGCAAAAGCAGGTAGTAAATCCCCTTCGCGGTTCTGGCACCATACCCCTGATTTGCCGATAAATACTTCACCCTATTTTATCGCCCCGCATGAGCTGACATCGCACTTAAAATGGCTTTACCGTTCCTGGTTGCCACTGACCGAAAGGTTAGTCTTTTTATGTCTAGCCTTTTTGTCTTGGCATTACTTCACCCCGCATCTGGCAGCGGGGCAAGGTTTTGCCTGGGAATGGATATTCCTGGTTTGGCTGAAAAATATCACCTTAATGACCATACTTGCAGGGGGGTTGCATCTGTATCTGTATCGCTGGGGACGACAGGCAGACAGGCTGAAATTTGACCGTGGGATGGCCAATCGTGGCGGTAATCGCTTTACTTTTAATAATCAGGTTTGGGATAATATTTTTTGGTCCCTGGTCAGCGGCGTCACCATCTGGACAGGATTTGAGAGCCTGATGTTATGGGCGCATGCGAAAGATATAGGATTCTGGATAGGTTATGGCGAGAATCTGTATCTATTTATCGGACTGTTTTTGTTGGCCCCATTGTGGAACAGCTTTTGGTTTTTCTGTATCCACCGCGCCCTGCATTGGCCGCCCTTATACAGGCTTGCCCACCATCTACACCATCGAAATGTGAGTATCGGGCCCTGGTCTGGGAATGCTATGCACCCGATTGAGCATATTATCTGGATGGGAGGTGTGCTGATTTATGTGCCGTTCATGTGTCATCCTGTACATTTCCTGTTTTCGCAGCAGCTCTCTATACTTGGTGCAGTTACCTCTCATTCTGGGTATGAAGGGCTGATGATAGGAGGGCGCAAA
>JBMZFK010000025.1:0-22685 GCA_049615365.1 Puniceispirillaceae bacterium (SeqCode) | reverse complement strand
CTGCCTGAGAAGAGTTAACCAGCAAACTGCAAAGCTGATGTGGAGAGGGTTTAAGATGGGTGCGTATGAAATTACAGATCACCATTATGATGTGATTGTTGTCGGTGCGGGCGGGGCCGGATTGCGAGCTACGCTGGGCATGGCGACATCTGGGCTACGCACTGCCTGTATCACCAAAGTATTTCCAACACGCTCGCACACCGTTGCTGCACAAGGGGGCATTGGTGCGGCGCTGAATAATATGGGCGAAGGCGATAACTGGAAGTTCCATATGTATGACACCGTCAAGGGGTCAGACTGGCTGGGCGATCAGGATGCGATCGAATATATGTGCCGCAATGCTATCCCGTCTGTTATTGAGCTGGAACATTATGGCGTGCCGTTCTCGCGTACCGAAGAAGGTAATATTTATCAGCGTCCTTTTGGCGGTCATACGCTGGATTACGGTAAAAACATGGCACGCCGTGCCTGTGCGGCAGCCGATCGGACAGGCCATGCTATCTTGCATACGCTTTATCAGCAATGTTTGCGCCATAAGGCAGAATTTTTTGTCGAATATTACGCGATTGATTTGATCATGGATGATAATGGTGCCTGTCAGGGCATTTTAGCGCTATCTATGGAAGATGGCTCTTTGCATCGCTTTCTTGGCCAGCGTACCGTGCTGGCGACAGGCGGATATGGCCGGGTTTATTTTTCATGTACATCTGCCCATACCTGTACAGGGGATGGCAATGCGATGGCGCTTCGTGCGGGTCTGCCGCTTCAGGATATGGAATTTGTTCAGTTTCATCCAACAGGCGTTTATGGCGCGGGTGTTCTGATTACCGAAGGCGCTCGCGGCGAAGGAGGCTATTTAACCAATTCCGAGGGCGAGCGCTTTATGGAACGTTATGCGCCCACCGCCAAGGATCTGGCCAGCCGTGATGTGGTTAGCCGGGCAATGACGATGGAAATTAATGAAGGGCGCGGGGTTGGCCCGAAAAAGGATCATATCCTGTTGCATCTGGAACATATTGATGCCGATACCTTGCATGAACGCCTGCCGGGCATTACCGAAACAGCAAAGATTTTCTGCGGCGTGGATATCACCCGCGAGCCAATCCCTGTATTGCCAACAGTGCATTATAATATGGGCGGTATTCCAACTAATTATCATGGTGAGGTACTGTCGCCAACAAAGGATGATCCAAACCGGGTGGCACATGGGCTGATGGCTATTGGTGAGGCGGCATGTGTATCTGTGCATGGGGCAAACCGTCTGGGTACCAACTCGCTGCTGGATATTGTGGTGTTTGGCCGGGCCGCGGCAATGCGGGCGTCAGATGTATTGACACCAGGGGCAACATTGGCCCCGCCAAGCCAGGAATCGACAGACAAGGCGATTGAGCGTCTGGACAGAATGCGCCATGCCAAGGGCAAACAGCAGGTGGGCGCGCTGCGTCTGGATATGCAGCGGGCGATGCAAAAATATGCCGCTGTTTTCCGCTCGGGTGCCAGCCTGGATGAAGGTGTGAAAACGATGGATGAAATCGCTGGTCAGATGGGCGATCTGGGAATTCAGGACAGATCGCTGGTGTGGAATACAGACCTTGTCGAAGCGATGGAGCTGGAAAATCTGATGAGCCAGGCACTGGTAACTGTGCGTTCTGCCCATCAGCGCACCGAATCACGCGGGGCGCACGCACATGAAGATTATCCGGAAAGAGATGATGAAAACTGGATGAAACATACAGTGATGTGGATGGACGAGAAAAATCGCTCGCAGCTAGGCTATCGCGATGTGAATATGAATACGCTGACGAATGAAGTTCAGCCAGTGCCACCAGTTGCCCGCGTTTATTAAGCAGCTTGCACTAATCTAGGGTTAACGCCAGGGGGAGAACAAGGGATGGCACAATTCAGTCTGCCAGAAAATTCAAAGGTAACGAAGGGTAAGCATTATGCTGCTGGCGAAAATGCTGGCCGCACGCGTACCTTTAATATTTATCGCTGGTCACCTGAAGATGACGAAAACCCGCGCATAGATAGCTATGAAATCGACCTTGATGATTGTGGACCGATGGTGCTGGATGCGTTGATCAAGATTAAAAATGAAATCGATTCAGGGCTGACATTTCGGCGTTCCTGTCGTGAGGGGATTTGCGGGTCTTGCTCTATGAACATTGATGGCGGCAACACGCTGGCCTGTTTGAAATCTATCGAAGAAGTTAAGGGCGAGATAAATATTTATCCCTTGCCGCATATGCCGGTGGTAAAGGATCTGGTGCCTGATCTTACCCATGCCTATGCCCAGCTTACCTCTGTTGAACCCTGGCTAAAGACAGAAACACCTGACCCGGAAGGGCGCGAGCGCAAACAATCGCCGCAAGAACGCGATGCGCTGGATGGTCTTTGGGAATGTGTATTATGTTTTAGCTGCACAACGTCCTGTCCTTCCTACTGGTGGAATGGCGACCGCTATTTAGGGCCGGCAGTATTGCTACAGGCCTATCGCTGGATTGCCGATAGCCGTGATGAATTTACAGGCGAGCGTCTGGATGCTCTGGAAGATCCGTTCCGGCTTTATCGCTGTCATACCATTATGAATTGTGCAAAAACCTGTCCAAAGGGGCTGAACCCTGGCAAGGCGATTGGCGAGATAAAAAAACTGATGGTACAAAGACAAGGGTAGTATCATACCCATCTGATAGCGCATAGGAAAAGCCAGATTGCCTACCTCGCCAGACCAGCATTACAGAACGCTTCTTGCGGGTGAAAAACTATCTGCCGATGCTGGTCAGGAAAGCGCTGTTCAGCATCTAACCACGCTTTTTGAAACCCTTCAAAAAACCCAGACATTATATCAACCAGATGGTGCTAGCGTATCAAAAGGTTTTGTTAGCCGCCTTTTTGGTAGCAAGAAAAATGGGGCAGGACAGACCCCAAAGGGTATTTATTTATATGGGGGTGTAGGGCGCGGTAAAACCATGCTGATGGATTTGTTCGCACGTTCTATCCCACCAGAAAATCTGCAACGCTTTCATTTCCATGACTTTATGGTTGCCGCGCAGGATGCTATCCAGCATGCGCGTATGCAGGCAGCTAATGATCCGATAGATGTGGCTGCAGATGCCTTGATGGCACTGGGGCATATTATCTGTTTCGATGAAATGGAAGTACGCGATATCGCCGATGCGATGATCATTAAACGATTATTTGATGCGTTATGGGCACGCGGTATGATTCTGGTGACCACCTCTAACCGTGTGCCAGATGATTTGTATTTAAATGGCTTGCATCGTGACAGGTTTCTGCCCTTCATCACCGCCTTGAAACGCCATATGTTTATCCACCATATTGGCGAGGGCATGGATTGGCGTAGCCGCGTATTGCAGACAACCTCCAGCTGGCATGTAATTTCTGCCAAGGCTTCAGATGCTGAAAAACAGGCATTGAACACACAACTGGATTCGTTATTTTTGCGCCTGTCAGATAACCAGGCTGCCAGCTCAGAAGTTATTATGGTTGCGGGTCGCAGCGTGCATTTTAACAAGGTCGCTGGCGATCTGGCAGATGTGCATTTTGATGATCTCTGCCGCACCCCCCTTGGCGCGCGAGACTATCTGGTGCTGGCAGACAGATTCGCCGGCCTGATGATGCGTGATATTCCCGTCATGGGGGATGCAGAACAGAATGAAGCGCGCCGCTTTATGTGGCTTGTTGATGCGCTTTATGACCGTGGCCGATTTATCATTACCAGCGCCGCTGCCCAACAGGACCGTATTTATACCGGCAGCCAATGGGCATTTGAATTTGAACGCACGCGCTCACGCTTGCAGGAAATGGCACAGCTAAGAGGGATGCGTGGCGAGGCATAGGGGCATAAGCGCCTGGTCAGGGTTTTATGCTTATCTTGAGTCATATGTAAAAATCCCCTTATGTTACCCTTGCTAAAAAAGGGTAAATTCGCTAAACCCAAAAACGGGGGTGTAGGGAAATTCTAACAGTGAATTTAAGCTTTACCTCAAAAAATTAACACGACAGGTAAGGATCTTTTTCGATGGCACGGAACAAAATTGCGCTGATCGGTGCAGGGAATATTGGTGGTACCCTGGCTCTGCTCGCTGGCTTGAAGGAATTAGGCGATATTGTCCTATTTGATATTGCTGAAGGCATCCCTCAGGGCAAGGCGCTGGATATTGCGCAGGCAAGTACTATTGAAGGGTTTGATGCAAGGGTAACGGGCGCGAATGATTATGCTGACCTGGCCGGGGCAGATGTGGTGATTGTCACTGCCGGTGTTGCGCGCAAGCCCGGCATGAGCCGCGATGATCTGGTCGGTATCAATACCAAAGTTATGACGCAAGTGGGTGAGGGCATTAAGGCAAATTGCCCCAAGGCATTTGTGATTTGTATTACCAATCCGCTGGATGCGATGGTTGGCGTGCTTCAACGTGCCTCTGGCCTGCCAGCTAGCCATGTTGTGGGTATGGCCGGGGTTCTGGACAGTGCCCGTTTCCGGTATTTTCTGGCAGAAGAATTCAATGTATCGGTTGAAGATGTCAGCGCCTTTGTATTGGGCGGCCATGGTGATACGATGGTGCCGCTGGTGCGCTATTCCACAGTTGCGGGTATTCCGGTTCCTGATTTGGTGGCGATGGGCTGGTCAACACAGGAAAAAATCGACCAAATTGTTCAGCGCACCCGTGACGGGGGCGCCGAGATTGTTGGCCTGTTGAAAACCGGGTCTGCTTTTTATGCACCAGCCTCTTCAGCTATCCAGATGGCAGATGCCTTTTTAAAGGATAAAAAGCGGCTGTTGCCATGTGCGGCTTTTGTTGAAAATGCTTATGGGCTGGACGGTCTGTATGTTGGCGTGCCAGTGATTATTGGCGGCAATGGCGTTGAACGTATTGTTGAAATTTCCATGGATGCAGAAGAACAGGCGATGTTTGATCATTCTGTCTCGGCTGTCCGGGCGTTAAATGAAATAGTTGAACGGGTCGAATAGACCCGTTTTTCATATCTGGCCTGTGCGCATGGCCGATGGTCTGTTAGGGTATTAAAGAATTTGGGGGAGTTAAATTATGAATATACATGAACATCAGGCTAAATCCCTGTTGCGCGACTATGGTGTCAATGTCCCACAAGGGTTTCCAGCATTTAATGTAGATGAAGCGGTCGCGGCAGCTGAAAAGCTGGGCGGGGCAGTAACTGTTGTTAAAGCACAAATTCATGCAGGCGGGCGCGGCAAGGCTGGCGGCGTCAAAGTTGTAAAAACCATGGATGAAGTGCGTAGCGAAGCTGAAATATTGCTTGGCTCGGTTCTGGTTACTCACCAAACCGGCCCGGCTGGTAAAGAAGTACAACGCCTTTATATCGAGCAGGGGTGTGATATTGGCCGCGAGCTATATTTATCCATGCTGGTAGATCGCGCCTCTAGCCGGGTTACCATTATCGCCTCTACCGAAGGGGGGATGGATATTGAAACAGTGGCTGCCGAAACACCTGATCGTATCCTGACCGTATCTATCGACCCGGCAACCGGCCTGAAGCCGCATCATGTTCGTAGTATCGCAAATGCGCTAAAGCTGGAAGGGGCGACAGCCAAGCAAGCTGGCCAGTTTCTTTCTGGAATCTACAAGGCTTTTCTGGAATTGGATGCCGCGATGATCGAGATTAACCCGCTGGTGGTTACCGGCTCAGGCGATCTGCTGGCCTTGGATGCAAAGATGGGGTTTGATGATAACGCCCTGTTCCGCCAGAAAAAAATATTGGAGTTGCGCGACCTGAGCGAGGAAGATCCAAGCGAGGTAAAAGCCTCTGAATTTGACCTGAACTATATCAAGTTGGATGGCAGCATTGGCTGCATGGTAAATGGCGCAGGCCTTGCCATGGCCACAATGGATATCATCAAGCTGGAAGGCGGCGAGCCAGCCAACTTTCTGGATGTTGGTGGCAGCGCGACAACAGAACGGGTAACCGAAGCATTCAAGATCATTTTATCTGACAGTAATGTTGCCGGTATTTTGGTAAATATCTTTGGCGGGATTATGCGCTGTGATGTGATTGCCGAAGGGGTGGTTGAAGCTGCCCGCACGCTGGGGCTGACCAAGCCGCTGGTTGTGCGTCTTGAAGGTACCAATGTAGAGGCAGGGAAAAAAATCATGGCCGAATCGGGCCTGGATATCATTGCCGCAGATAATTTAGGGGATGCCGCAAAGAAGATTGTTGCTGCGGTAAAGGGGGAGTAAAGAGGATGGCTGTTCTTGTTGATAAAAATACCAAGGTTATCTGTCAGGGCTTTACCGGTGCGCAAGGCACCTTTCACAGCCAGCAAGCCATTGAATATGGCACCCAGATGGTTGGCGGGGTAACCCCAGGCAAAGGCGGGCAAACCCACCTTGAACTGCCTGTCTTTAATACCGTTGCAGAAGCCCGCGCCCAGACAGGGGCGAGCGCAAGTGTGATTTATGTACCGCCGCCATTTGCCGCGGATTCAATTCTCGAAGCCATTGATGCCGAGATGCCGTTGATCGTGTGTATCACCGAAGGCATTCCGGTGCGCGATATGGTTGAGGTAAAGCGCGCATTAGATGGGTCTGCCAGCCGCCTTATCGGGCCAAACTGTCCGGGTATTATTACGCCCGGCGGGTGTAAAATCGGGATTATGCCAGGTCATATTCACAAAACGGGTACAGTCGGTATTGTCTCACGCTCTGGCACACTGACCTATGAAGCGGTGGCACAGACCAGTGTAATCGGGCTTGGTCAATCTACTTGTATCGGTATTGGCGGTGACCCGGTAAATGGCACTAATTTCATCGATTGTCTGGATATGTTCCTGTCAGATGAGGGAACAGAATCTATTGTCATGATCGGTGAGATTGGGGGTTCTGCTGAAGAAGAAGCTGCAGAATTTTATGCCGCACATCCGAACAGGAAGCCTATCGCCGGCTTTATCGCTGGCCAGACGGCCCCTCCTGGACGCCGGATGGGACATGCCGGGGCTATTGTTGCTGGTGGCAGCGGGGCGGCGGTTGATAAAATTGCCGCGATGGAGGCGGCTGGTTTTGTCATGGCACGCTCGCCTTCACAACTGGGCGAGGCCCTGCAAGAAGCTATAAAGGCTTTTTAAGGGAGAACAAAAAGAGTTAGGCCGCCAAGGGTTTACAGAAGGCTTGCTTGCTCTTTGTAATAAAAACAGGTGATACTCAAAGGCAAGGTAATATTGCCTTTATGCGTGGAACAATATTGGGGCGGAGTTTTGGGATGGATTCAAGTTTTCTGTCGGGCGGAAATGCGGTTTTTATTGCTGAGATGCACAAAGCATGGTCAGCCAACCCAGCAAGTGTAGACCTGGAATGGGCAGAGTGGTTTCAGTCTATTGGGGCGCTCGCCAGCGAAAAAGAATATCATCCAGATTGGGGGAATAACCCGACCCAGGTGGTAGGGGCCCATGACCCTGAAGCCTCCATAAAAGCAGTAGCCAAGGGGATTACTGGCGATCGCGATTTGATGGCTGGCGATTTACGTTCTGCCACGCTGGACAGTTTACGGGCAATTATGCTGGTGCGCGCCTATCGTATCCGGGGTCATTTGTTAGCCCAACTTGACCCCCTTGATCTTCAGGAAAAAGAAATACACCCAGAGTTAGACCCAGCCACCTATGGATTTGGTCCAGAAGATTTTGATCGCCCAATTTTCATAAACCACGTACTAGGTTTGGAAACCGCAACATTGAATGAAATTCTAGATGTTTTAAGGCGTACTTATTGCTCAACTATTGGTGTGGAATTTATGCATATTCAGGATCCAAATCAAAAGGCTTGGATTCAGGAACGTATAGAAGCAATAGGTAATAGGACTGAATTTACTGAGCGGGGTAAAATTGCAATTTATGAAAAGCTAGTTTCTGCGGATGGTTTTGAACGCTTTCTTCATAAAAAGTATGTTGGGACAAAAAGATTTGGTTTAGATGGGGGAGAGGCTTTAATTCCCGCTATTGAGCAGATTCTGAAGCGTGGTGGCCAGCTTGGAATAAACGAAGTAGTTGTAGGAATGCCACATAGAGGTAGGCTTAACATTCTTAACAATGTTATGGATAAGCCTTTTAGAGCGATTATTTCTGAATTTTTAGGAAACCCCGCTAATCCGGAAGAAGCAGGGGGGTCTGGTGATGTAAAATATCATATGGGCGTATCGTCAGACCGATATTTTGATGATAATGAAATTCACTTGTCACTGGCTCCAAACCCCTCTCACCTTGAAATCGTTGACCCCGTTGTAATCGGCAGGGTTAGGGCAAAACAAGACCAAATTGAAGATAAAGAAAGGAATAAAGTTCTTGGCATTCTTCTGCATGGTGATGCGGCATTTGCTGGTCAAGGGGTGGTAGCAGAAACGTTTGATTTTTCAAAGCTACGTGGCTATCGCACTGGAGGAACCATTCATATAATTGTAAATAATCAAATTGGATTTACAACTAGCCCGGCTTATTCACGCTCATCTCCATATCCAACCGACGTTGCTAAAATGGTAATGGCGCCAATTCTTCATGTTAACGGTGATGACCCTGAGGCAGTTGTGCATTCTGCTAGAATAGCTATTGAATTCAATCAAGCCTTCAATACAGACGTCATTTTAGATATTTTTTGTTATCGGCGTTTTGGTCATAATGAGGGCGATGAACCATCCTTTACTCAGCCCTTGATGTATAAAAAAATAAAAGACCATCCTTGCACACGAGAAATTTACGCTAATCAGCTCATTAGCGAAGGGATTTTAACGTCAGACCGCGCTAAGGAAATAGTTGAGAACAACAAAAAGTTTTTAGATGAGGAATTTGAGGCAGGTACCACCTTCAAACAAAACAAGGCTGATTGGCTAGAAGGCAAGTGGACTGGGCTTGGAAAAGCTCACGGTGATGCAAGAAGAGGAAAAACATCGTGTTCTCTAGACTTATTAAAAAGTGTTGGAAGAACAATAACTACAATACCTGATAATTTTACTGCACACTCAAAATTGAAACGTGTCATTGATGCTCGGAGAAATGCCATCGAAACGGGACAAGGTATTGATTGGGCAACCGCAGAACATTTAGCTTTTGGCTCTTTGCTTCTTGAGGGCTATCCAGTTCGACTGTCTGGGCAGGACAGTGGCCGTGGGACTTTTAGTCAGCGGCATTCTGTATTTGTCGACCAAAATACAGAGGAACGTTACATACCACTCTCTAATTTGGAACCCGAACAAGCGCGATTTGAAGTTATAGATTCTCCACTTTCTGAAGCTGCCGTGATGGGTTTTGAATATGGGTATGCGATGGCTGAGCCTAATGCTTTAGTGATGTGGGAAGCCCAGTTTGGTGACTTTGCTAATGGCGCTCAAGTAGTTATTGACCAATTTATAAGCTCGGGAGAGGCGAAGTGGCTTCGCATGAACGGCCTAGTTTTACTTTTGCCCCATGGTTATGAAGGACAAGGCCCTGAGCATTCGTCAGCAAGGCTGGAGAGATACCTGCAATTATGTGCCGAAGATAATATGCAAGTCTGTTATCCATCTACTCCGGCGAATTATTTTCATATGTTGCGGCGGCAATTAAAGAGAGACTTTAGAAAGCCATTAGTCGTAATGACTCCTAAGTCGTTACTCAGGCATAAAAAATGTATTTCTAATATTGACGAGTTTACAAATGGCAGTTCATTCCACCGCGTATTATTTGAAAATGGTGAAAACATCGATCCAAATTCTATTTCACGCGTCATTTTATGCTCAGGAAAGGTATATTATGATTTAGCAGAAGCCAGAGATTTGGCCAAAATAAATAATGTTAGATTGTTAAGAATTGAGCAACTATACCCATTTCCAAAAAAAGCATTGATAGAGCTTTTATCTGAAACTCCAGAAGCTGACTTGGTTTGGTGCCAAGAAGAACCGAAAAATATGGGTGGATGGACCTTTGCGCGCGAGCATTTGGAAAACGTCATAACAGAAATTGGCATGAAAACAAAAAGTGTAAGTTACAGTGGTAGAAAAGAGGCAGCATCACCTGCAACTGGCTCAGCAGCACGTCACAAATTGGAGCAGGAAGCGCTTGTAGCAGATGCTTTAGGGATCAAAAACTGAGTATAGAAATGTCAAATAGGATAATTTGAGTAGGGATAAAATAATATGGCTGTTGAAATTAAAGTACCAGTTCTGGGAGAATCTGTTGTTGAGGCAACAGTTGCTAAATGGATGAAAGGTGCCGGAGAGGCGGTAGCTGCTGATGAACCTATTGTAGAGTTGGAAACAGATAAGGTCACGCTGGAAGTGCCATCTTCTGTAAATGGCGTATTGTCAGATATTATTGCCAATGAGGGCGATACCGTTGGGGTGGATGCATTATTGGCACTGGTTGAAGAAGGGGCGAGCGCCACCGCAAAACCAGCTGAAAAACTAGCCGCCGCAGCGCCAGCCGCACAAACGGCCACAGAACCTGCACCCACCCCTGTAGCGCCCGCGCCGCCCGCGCCCGCGCCAACATCGGCGCCAGCGGCATCTGCTGCAGCTTCTGTCCTGTCACCTGCGGTTCGCAAAATGGTCGAGGAAAATAATTTAAACTTGGCAGCGATTGCCGGTACCGGTAAGGATGGCCGTCTGACAAAAGCGGATGTTCAAAAAGCAATTACCAGTGGACAGGCAAAAATGACAGCTGCTGCCTCTGCGCCTGCCCCTGCAAAAGCTGGCCCTCGTGCCAGTGACGCACGTGAAGAGCGGGTGCCGATGTCGCGTTTGCGCCGCATGATCGCTGGCCGTCTGAAAGAGGCCCAGAACACCGCCGCGATGCTGACCACCTTTAACGAGGTGGATATGAGCGCGGTCATGGCGTTGCGGGCTGAATATAAGGATGATTTTGAAAAACAGCATGGTGCCCGTCTTGGCTTTATGGGCTTTTTCGTGCGTGCGGTTATTCGCGGCCTGCAAGAGTTTCCGGCAGTAAATGCAGAAATTCATGGCGACGATATTATTTACAAGAATTTCTATAATATTGGTGTTGCTGTTGGCACGCCTCAGGGGCTGGTTGTACCTGTGGTTCGTGATGCCCAGGATTTATCGCTGGCAGATATTGAAAAATCTGTTACCGATTATGGTATTCGCGCCCGTGATGGTAAATTGATGCCCGCCGATATGGCTGGTGGCAGCTTTACAATTTCAAATGGCGGGGTTTATGGCTCTTTGATGTCAACGCCAATTTTGAACCCGCCGCAAAGCGGCATTCTGGGTATGCATAAAATTCAAAAACGGCCAGTAGCAATAGGTGATAAAGTTGAAATTCGGCCAATGATGTATTTGGCGCTTTCCTATGATCACCGAATTATTGATGGACGTGAAGCGGTATCTTTCCTTGTACGGGTAAAAGATTCAATCGAAGATCCACGCCGGTTATTGCTGGGCGTATAGTAAAAATAGCGCATCTGCAAACAGCCAGAGATGCGTAAGGGAGAGGGAATATGTCTGAAGCGTCTTTTGATCTGATCGTCATTGGCGGGGGGCCAGCTGGCTATGTGGCGTCTATTCGCGCTGCCCAGCTGGGTATGAATGTTGCCTGTATAGACAAGCGGGAAACGCTTGGCGGCACCTGTTTGAATGTCGGTTGTATTCCGTCAAAAGCGCTGTTGAACGCTTCTGAAAAATATAGTGATGCCGCCTCTGGCAAGCTTGGCGATATGGGTGTCCAGCTTGGGGCGGTAAAGCTGGATCTAAAGGCGATGATGGCATCAAAGGGGAAAATCGTCTCCGGGTTAACTGGCGGTATTGACCATCTGTTCAAGAAAAATAAGGTCACGCGCCTGACCGGCTCTGCCCTGCTAAAAGGTGACGGGATTGTCGAGGTTGCTTCTGGCAAAAAAAAGAACAGCTACAAGGCAGAAAAAATCCTGATTGCGACAGGCTCCGAGCCAACCTCGCTGCCAAATGTAGAGATAGATGAAAAACAGATTGTTTCGTCAACAGGGGCGCTGGAACTGACAAAGGTGCCAAAATCACTGGTGGTTATCGGGGCGGGGTATATTGGTCTTGAAATGGGCACGGTATGGTCACGGCTGGGCAGCAAGGTAGAGGTGGTAGAATATTTACCACGAATTTTGCCAGGTATGGATTTGGATGTTGCCAATAAATTCAAGGCGATGATGACAAAACAGGGGCTGTCCTTTCATTTAGGTACAGCCGTAAAATCTGCTAAAGCTACCAAATCGGGGGTGGAATTAACCATTGCTGATGCAAAGACAAATGAAGAAAAAACCCTGAAATGTGATGTCGCGCTGGTCGCCGTGGGACGCCGTCCAAATATTGATGGTCTGGGTCTGGAAGCGCTGGGCGTAGAGCTGACAGAGCGCGGCCAAATTAAAGTTGATGAAGATTTCGAGACCAATATTGAGGGCGTATTTGCTGTAGGGGATGTGATTCCAGGCCCGATGCTGGCCCATAAGGCCGAAGAAGATGGTGTCGCGGCTGTTGAAATTATGGCCGGGCAATCTGGTCATGTGGATTATGATCTGGTGCCAGGTATTGTCTATACCGCCCCGGAAATTGCAACGATTGGCGCTTCTGAAGAAGTGCTGAAAGAAAAAAATATTGCCTATAATAAAGGGGTGTTTCCGTTTCTGGCAAATAGCCGGGCAAAGGCAACCGGCCATACAGACGGGTTTGTAAAAATTCTGGCCAATGCCGAAACAGATCGCGTTCTGGGCTGCCATATTATTGCCCATGAAGCTGGTACTCTTATTCACGAAATTGCCGCAGCTATGGCCTTTGGTGCCAGTGCTGAAGATATCGCGCGAACCTGTCATGGGCATCCAACCATGAGCGAGGCGGTCAAGGAAGCTGCATTAGCTGTTGATGGCCGAGCTATCCATATATAGACCTGTCCATAAATAGGCCTATCCGGATAGAGCGTGGCTACCTTATCAGGCGGTTTTTCCCCGGCTGGATGTTATCTCAGCCCCCGGTCTGGCTGCGGGGGTGGATTTGTTTATGCACATCAATCAGTCTTTGTTCATCCACATCGGTATAGCGCTGGGTGGTAGACAGGCTGGCATGTCCCAATAATTGCTGGATGGCGCGCAAATCACCGCCACCAGCCAGCAAATGGGTGGCAAAGGCATGTCGCAGCGCATGCGGGGTGGTATGTGCGGGCAGGCCAAGCTGTAGCCGCAATTTCTCCACCAGCCTCTGCACCGCCCGGGCATTTAGCGGCGCGTTTCGGGCAGAACGAAAAAAAGCATCCTGTCCATGCGGCTGGAACGGACAGCTATCAGCTGCCTGTTGCATGGCGTCTCTTACCGCCTCTAATATTGGAATATCACGCACCTTGTTGCCCTTGCCGGTTATCTGCAGCCAATCTGTTAGCGGCAGTTGATCGGCGCGCAGGCTTAGCGCCTCGGAAATCCGTAACCCGCATCCATATAACAGCATCAGCAGCGCGTAATCCCGCTTTTGTTGCCAGCTGGCCTCGTCCTCTGGCTTCACCGCTTTTAATACCAGATCCATATCGGTAACCGACACGGATTTTGGAAGCGCACGGGCCAGCTTGGGCGCTTTCATCCAGCTTAAATCTTCCAGGCTGAAAAACCCTCTCTTGTCACAAAAACGGTAAAAGCTGCGAATTGAGGAAACACGGCGTGCCAGGGTGGTTCGGGCTAGCCCCCTGGCTTGCTCGCCGGCAAGAAAGGCCCGAAAATCCTGCCGGCTAAGGGCGGGGGCGCTCACCCCTTCATTGGCCAAAAACTGGGAAAAAATATTTATATCGCGTTCATAGGCGGCAAGAGTATGCGCGCCATATCCGCGCTCGACGCGAAGCCAGTCATACCAGTGTGACAGCCAGGTTATATTTATGATGGTGTCTGGATTATCCGGGCGCACCTTCATCTGGCCTCTAATCTTGCCAGCAAACATACCCCTGTAATTTCCGCCAGATTTGTTAGCAATGTCTGGCCTTGCTCTGGCGTAAAGCTGGCTTCATCACGTCCGGCAAGCACCAGTGCCGAGCCTGCTATTGGCGGAGGCAACTGGTCTGGCAGGGCTATTGCTGCCATGCTGGCAACAGGTGTGGAAAATAACGCGCTGCCCTTTGCCGGGCCAAGATAGATAGATCCGGCGGCGAGCAATTCTGATATTTGCACGCCAGGCAATACCAAAAATCCCAGCTCTTCTGCCTGCGGGATCGCTACTTCTGCTGGCATTAACAGCCGCGCCCCCGCAAGGCCGAAAATCACGGGCAATTCTTCATCCAGCATTTGGGCAAAGCTGGTTAAATCATTACATGCCAAAAACCCCAGTGTGGCGTGATGCAAGGCCTGCCAATGCAGCATATTGGTTGCCGCCGCATCCAGCAGAGATTGATTCGCTCTCGACAGGCGGCGGGCATCTTCACGCGCATTTGCAGCAATTTTTCCGGTAACATCAATCAGGTTCGGACTGGCCCCTTTTCTGCCTTCCCCAAAATGGGTATCCAGAAAATCCGGCCGCGATTCAATGAAGCTTAAAACATCTTTCTCATCAAGCTCGCCGCTCATGACCTATCTTTCCTTATTCAAACCTATGGTCTTATCAGACGATAGATTGTCCGGTTTTCTTCCAATCTTCTAAAAAGGCCGCCAGTCCTTTATCGGTAAGCGGATGCTTATATAGCTGGTCGATTACAGAAGGGGGAAGGGTAATAACATCCGCGCCCATTAGCGCAGCATCCACCACATGTTGGGGATGACGCGCCGAGGCAACCAATATTTCTGTTCCAAAATCATAATGATCATAGATCGTGCAAATATCAGCGATCAGATTCATACCATCTGCGCCTAAATCATCCAGCCGGCCAACAAATGGCGAGATAAAGGTGGCCCCTGCCTTTGCCGCCAGCAATGCCTGGGCCGCAGAAAAACATAAAGTAACATTGACCATAATATCCTGGCGTGACAGGCGATGACAAACAATCAGCCCCTCTTTGGTCAGGGGAACTTTCACGGTCACTTGCGGGCCTATCGCGGTCAGCACATCTGCTTCGGCCAGCATTCCATCTACATCTGTTGCGGTAACTTCAGCGCTAACAGGCCCGTCTACCATGTCACATATAGCGGCGATGGTTTGTTTGATATCTCCGCCAGATTTGGCAATTAATGACGGGTTGGTTGTGACGCCATCTATCATGCCGGTTTCCAGAAAGCCTCCAATTTGCTTTACATCGGCCGTATCAAGAAATATTTTCATCGCAGTTTTTCTTTCATTATTTTTAAAACTTCAGGCTGTTTTTTGTTATCATCTTGCTTCCAGCTCTCGTCTGCGCTCAGATACATTCGAATCGGCGAACAGACCTAAAGCTGGATAGAGTTAGGGGATAAAGCAACCTATTCTATCTGGAATCACTTTACTGGTTGCAGATTAGCTATGGCAATAGAAAAGCGGGGTGGCGAGGTGCAAAACCTGTCGCATCACATCAACTATCTGCTGCACAGGCGGCACTAATGGCGTCAAACACTGCGCAGCTAGACTCATCTGCCTCTCCGCATCTGGTTGTTCAGGTCGCGGTGCCAGTGCCACAACAGCGCGGCGAGGTTCTGGTCTATGATTATCTGGCCGGGCCAGCAGCAACAGCACCGGTTGGCAGTATTGTGCAAATCCCGCTTGGCTCGCGCCAGGTGTGGGGGCTGATACTAGCTGTGGCCGAGACCAGTACACTGGCCAGCGAAAAATTAAAACCTGTTACCATGCTGGCAGATGCCCCGCCGCTAACCGCAGATATCCTGCACTTTCTAAAACAGGTATCGCGCTGGACATTAGCACCTTTTGGCTCGGTAATGCGGTTGATGCTCAATACGCCAGATGCGTTGCTGCCGCCACCAGAGCAGCCGGTATTCGCCCTGCCAGACACGCCGCCATCAGACCCGGTGAAAACAACCCCGCAACGCGCCCGCGTGCAAGAATTTTTGCAAACGGCTCCCGCCCTTTCCGCGACCGAAATTGCGCGCGAAACCGGCGTTTCTTCGGGGGTGATATCCGCCATGTATAAAGCGGGTCTGCTGCAAAAACATCTTGCGGCACGCGGCCAGATGGCACCGGCTATCTCGGCCCGGCAGCTGGCTACCGCTCGTGCCAGCTTTACCCTCAGCCCTGACCAGCAATCTGTAGCTGATGCGATAGCGGCACATCCAGCAGATCAGTTCTGCGCCCATCTTCTCGATGGGGTGACTGGTTCTGGCAAAACAGAAGTATATTTTGATAGTGTCGCGCGGTGTGCTGGCAGTGGAAAACAGGTGCTGATTTTGCTACCAGAAATTGCCCTTACCAGAGCCTGGCAGGACAGGTTTGAAAAGCGATTTGGGTTTCAGCCTGCCTTGTGGCATTCCTCTGTCACCCAGGCGCGGCGGCGCACGCTGTGGCGACAGGTTGCTTCCGGCCAGCCGCTGATTGTGGCGGGTGCGCGATCGGCGTTATTTCTGCCGTTCCCCAATCTTGGCCTTATCATTGTCGATGAAGAACATGATGCCAGCTATAAACAGGAAGACCAGACCGCCTATCAGGCGCGGGATATGGCTTTGCTTCGTGCCAAGATTTCAAATATTCCGATTATACTGGCCAGTGCCACCCCATCTCTGGAAAGCTGGGTAAATGCAGGTGCTGCCAGACAGGACAGCGCCGGCCATAAGGACTGGCATCAACATATATTGAGCAGCCGATTTGGTTCAGCCAGCTTGCCAGATGTGCAGCTGGTGGATATGCGCCTGTCACGCCCGCCGCGCGGGCAATGGTTGTCTCAGGATTTGTGCGAAGCGCTGAAACAGACGCTGGCCGCAGGAGAGCAAAGCCTGTTATTTTTAAACCGGCGTGGCTATGCCCCGGTAACTTTGTGTTCATCATGTGGTCATCGTCTGGCCTGTCATCAATGCGATTCTTTGCTGGTTACCCATCGGCTGGCGGGGCGTGTGCAATGTCATTTCTGCGGCATCAGCCAGCCCCTGTCCCAGCAATGCCCAGCCTGTGAAAGCCCGGATAGCCTGCGCGCGGTAGGGCCAGGGGTTGAGCGTCTGGAAGAAGAAATAAAAATGTCGTTCCCGGATGCAAATATTGCGATTCTCTCCAGCGATACAGTGCGTTCTGCAGCCGAAGCCGAAAGCTTTTTCAAGGCTGTTGAAACAGGCGAGACAGATATTATTATCGGCACGCAAATGGCGGCAAAAGGCCATGATTTTCCGCGTCTGACCCTGGTTGGGGTGGTAGACGCAGATTTGGGCATTGGCGGCGGCGATTTGCGGGCAGCAGAGCGAACCTATCAGCTGTTATGGCAGGTTGCCGGGCGCAGTGGGCGTGCCCAGCATAAAGGCCGTGCGCTTATTCAAACCTTTCAGCCTGCCCACCCGGTATTAAAGGCGCTATCCGATATAAATCCGGACTATCCGGTGGCGGCGCGAGATCAGTTTATGCAGGCCGAAGCGGATGCCCGCCAGGCTGCGCAAATGCCGCCATTTGGGCGGCTGGCAGCGCTTATTCTGAGCAGCCGTGACCTGGCCCTTCTTGAGGCTACCGCCGAAAAGCTGGCGCTGGCCTGTCCCAACTATCAGGGGGTAGATATATTTGGTCCCGCCCCGGCCCCGCTAAGCCGGATAAGGGGCGCGCATCGGATACGGTTTCTGGTGCGGACACAAAAAGGCGTTGCCTTGCAGAAAATCATTCTTGAATGGCTGGACAGCGTAGCGGTTCCGGGGCAAGTGCGTGTGATGTGCGATATTGACCCCTATAGTTTTTTATAGGCGGGTAATTTTTCACTGGCGGGCATGATTACAGGCTGGTTGCATTCCGCTCGCCACCCGGTCAAAAAATCAATAGGTGAAAAGCTTTTAGAAAATTATGTGAATTATTGCCGCAGGGGCTTTTTTTGACCACCACAGACTTGCCTTTCTGGTGGCGGTGTGATAACTCCCATGCTGAATATTTCAATGCTGAGATATCGGTAGCGCAGACGCCAGTAAAGTGTGGTTTTCTTTGAACTTCACCTGAAAGCGGTAAAATCGAGCTATTTTGGTCAGCAAATTGTGAAAGACGAGGGTTGCAAACGTGAGTTCTAGTGAAAAAGGTCTTGCTGGGCGATATGCCGGCGCTCTCTATGACTTGACAGTCGACGCCAAGGCAACAGATGCGGTTCTGGCCGATCTGACCGCTCTGAAAACATTATTATCTGAAAATGCAGAGCTCGCCGCGGTTGTCTCTTCGCCGGTTTATTCCAGAAGCGAGCAGATGAACGCCATGATCGCTGTGCTGATCAAGGCTGGCGCCCATGACCTGACAGCCAAATTTGTTGGCGCGGTGGCAGAAAATGGCCGCCTGTTCGCCCTGTCGCAAATCATTCAGGCCTTTATCAGCGAAGTTGCCCGTCGTAACGGCCAGATTTCCGCTGAAGTTGTGTCGGCAATTGCGCTGGATGCAAAACGTCAGAAAGCTGTCGAAGCAACGGTTTCCGCTTTGGCAGGTTCCAAGAATATATCGCTTGAGATGCGGGTTGACCCGTCATTGATGGGCGGTCTCATCGTGCGTATTGGGTCCCGTTTATTCGATACGTCAGTAAAAACTAAACTCAACCGGCTAGAAGCCGCAATGAAGGGTGTAGCGTGATGGATATTCGTGCTGCTGAAATTTCAGCAATCCTCAAGGATCAGATCGCCAATTTTGGAAACGAAGCAGAGGTCGCAGAAGTAGGGCGTGTGCTCTCTGTTGGCGATGGTATTGCCCGGGTACATGGTCTGGATCAGGTACAGGCAGGTGAGCTTGTAGAATTTGACGGCGGCATCAAAGGGATGGCGCTGAACCTTGAGACTGATAATGTTGGTATCGTTATCTTCGGTAGTGACCGGGGTATTAAAGAAGGCGATACTGTACGTCGTACATCCTCGATTGTGGATGCGCCAACTGGCATGGGCCTGTTGGGCCGTGTGGTAGATGCGCTGGGTAACCCGATTGATGGTAAAGGCCCTATCAAGGATGCCAAGCGCTCTCGCGTGGAAGTAAAAGCCCCTGGCATTATGCCGCGTAAATCTGTGCATGAGCCCATGCAGACAGGTCTGAAGGCGATTGACAGCCTTATCCCTATTGGGCGGGGCCAGCGTGAGCTGATTATTGGTGACCGCCAGACAGGCAAGACCGCGATTGCTGTGGATGCGTTTATTAACCAGAAGGCCGTGAACGAAGCTGCTGGTGATGATAATTCCAAAAAGCTGTTCTGTATTTATGTTGCGGTTGGCCAAAAGCGTTCAACTGTTGCACAAATTGTGCGCTCGCTAGAAGAAAATGGCGCGATGGAATATTCCATTATTGTTGCCGCTACCGCTTCTGACCCGGCACCAATGCAGTTTTTGGCACCTTACACCGCTGCGGCGATGGGTGAGCATTTCCGTGATAATGGCATGCATGCGCTGGTTGTATTTGATGATTTGTCCAAGCAGGCCGTTGCCTATCGCCAGATGAGCCTGTTGCTGCGTCGCCCGCCAGGTCGTGAAGCCTATCCAGGGGACGTGTTCTATTTGCACTCACGTCTGCTAGAGCGTGCTGCGAAGATGAATGATGATAATGGCGCCGGCTCACTGACCGCATTGCCTGTTATTGAAACACAAGGCGGCGATGTATCTGCCTTTATTCCAACCAATGTGATTTCTATCACAGATGGCCAGATCTTCCTGGAAACAGACCTGTTCTACAAGGGTATTCGTCCAGCGGTGAATGTGGGTCTGTCTGTGTCGCGTGTGGGCTCTGCTGCCCAGATTAAAGCGATGAAACAGGTTGCGGGTTCGATTAAGCTGGAATTGGCTCAATATCGTGAGATGGCAGCGTTTGCGCAGTTCGCCTCTGATATGGATGCCTCTACCCGGCAATTGCTGGAGCGTGGTGCGCGTTTGACTGAATTGTTGAAACAGCCACAATATTCGCCAATGCTTGTTGAAGAACAGGTTGCGGTGATTTTCTCAGGCGTTAAAGGGTATCTGGATAATATTGCGATTGCCGATATTGGCCGTTTTGAAGCGGGTCTGTTAGATACGCTGCGCGGGTCAGGCAAGGATATTCTTGCCGCTATTCGTGACGATAAAGCGATTTCTGACAAGACCGAAGAAAAGCTGCATGCCGCGATTGGCGCATACGCAAAGAGCTTTGCATAGGAGACAGCAGGGATAGACAGCAAATGGATGCTGGCACCCCGGCGATAGAGGAGCCCCACAGATGCCAAATCTGAAGGATCTGAAAACCAGAATTAACAGTGTTTCTTCGACGCAGAAGATCACTTCGGCTATGAAGATGGTAGCTGCAGCGAAATTGCGCCGGGCCCAGGAAGCAGCTGAAAGCGGTCGTCCATATGCAGCGCGTATGCGCTCGGTAATCGCATCGCTGGCAGCAAAGGCAGATAAAAATTCTGCATCACCCTTACTGGTTGGTCGCGAGACAGTGAAGACACATCTGTTGGTCATGGTTTCTGCTGATAAAGGGCTGTGCGGGGGCTTCAATGGCTCTATTGCTCGGCTGGCGCGTCAGGAAATCAGCCGTCTGGAAGCAGAAGGCAAAAAAGTTCAGCTTTATGTTGTTGGCCGCAAGGCTGCCGATAATCTGGGCTCTGAGATAGCCGATAAAACCTTTGCCCGTATCGAAGGGGTGCAGGGCGGCGTTATCAATTATTCAAGTGCTACTGATATATCCGAGAAAATCATTGCTGGTTTTGAAAATGGCAGCTTTGATTCAGTCTCTATGATCTATAACCAGTTTGTGAACGCCATCACCCAGAATGTGGTGCATACATCGCTTATTCCTGCTGAAGTGCAGGCCAAAGACGAGAATGGCGAGGCAGATGGCCATTTTTATGATTACGAGCCTGAAGAGGCAGAAATTCTGGGCGCGTTATTGCCACAGAATTTGTCAACACAGCTGTTTAGTGCGTTGCTGGAATCATCCGCAGCCGAACTGGCAGCCAGAATGACCGCGATGGATAATGCAACCCGCAATGCAGGGGATATGATCGATCGCCTAACCCTAGTTTATAACCGAACTCGTCAAGCAAATATTACCAAGGAGCTTATCGAGATCATATCTGGTGCAGAAGCACTGTAAACAAACCGTTTAGAAACACGAAAGACGCTGGAGTAGCGAGCTATGGCAAAAAATGCAGTTGGAAAAGTCAGCCAGGTTATCGGGGCTGTTGTGGATGTGGAATTCGATGGCGCAATTCCCGATATTCTGAACGCTTTGGAAGTGGACAATAACGGCCAGCGTCTGGTGCTGGAAGTTGCCCAGCATCTGGGTGAAAACACTGTGCGTACCATTGCGATGGATGCGACCGAAGGTCTGGTAAGAGGCGCAGAAGCGACCGATACAGGAGCGCCAATCACCGTTCCTGTAGGGCCAGAAACATTGGGACGTATCATCAATGTTATTGGTGACGTGGTGGATGAAGGCAAGGATATCAAAGCCAAGGTAAATTATCCTATTCACCGTGCGGCCCCTGATTATGTTGACCAGTCTACTGAATCAGAAATTCTGGTTACCGGCATTAAGGTTATTGACCTGCTTGCCCCTTATGCAAAAGGCGGTAAGATTGGCCTGTTTGGCGGTGCTGGCGTGGGCAAGACCGTGACAATTATGGAACTGATTAATAATGTGGCGAAAGCGCATGGTGGTTATTCTGTTTTTGCTGGTGTAGGCGAGCGTACACGTGAAGGTAACGATTTGTACCATGAGATGGTCGAATCAGGCGTTATCAAGACCGATGGTCCAGGTTCCAAGGCTGCGCTGGTATATGGCCAGATGAATGAGCCTCCGGGTGCGCGTGCGCGCGTGGCGCTGACAGGTCTGACATTGGCTGAATATTTCCGTGATGAAGAAGGCCAGGACGTGCTGTTCTTTGTGGATAATATCTTCCGCTTTACACAGGCTGGCTCGGAAGTGTCTGCGTTGCTTGGCCGTATCCCATCTGCGGTGGGGTATCAGCCAACATTGGCAACCGATATGGGCGCACTGCAAGAGCGTATTACCTCTACAAACAAGGGTTCGATTACATCGGTTCAGGCAATTTATGTACCTGCCGATGACTTGACTGACCCGGCACCTGCAACCTCGTTTGCACACCTGGATGCAACAACGGTTCTGTCGCGTCAGATTGCTGAATTGGGGATTTATCCTGCGGTTGACCCGCTTGATTCAACCTCACGTGTGCTTGACCCGCGCGTTGTAGGTGACGAGCATTACAACACCGCACGTGAAGTTCAGGAAGTATTGCAGCAATATAAATCCCTGCAGGATATTATTGCTATTCTGGGTATGGACGAGCTGTCAGAAGAAGATAAGCTTACCGTTGCACGGGCACGTAAAATCCAGCGTTTCTTGTCACAGCCATTCCATGTTGCTGAAGTGTTCACAGGCACACCGGGTGTATTTGTTAGCCTGGAAGACAGCATCAAGGGCTTTAGCGGCATTGTCGCAGGCGATTATGACCATCTGCCAGAAGCCGCTTTCTATATGGTAGGCACCATTGAAGAAGCGATTGAAAAAGGCAAGAAGCTTGCTGCAGAAGCGGCATAACTGCAGCTGATACAGTTCTGGCTGGCAAACTGATAAGGGAAGACGATTATGGCAGAAACCACACAACTTGAACTGGTAACACCGGCACGGGTTATGGTCAGCAAAGCTGCTGAAATGGTTGT
>JBMZFK010000024.1:0-22920 GCA_049615365.1 Puniceispirillaceae bacterium (SeqCode) | reverse complement strand
CCCTATCAAATTCCGCCAGCACAACTGGTGCCTCTTTCAGAAAAACAAAGAGGGGAAATCCATAAAAAATTACTCGAAAACATATCACATGATCCGATTGCGGTTGACGAATTGTGCCGCTGGTGTCATGTCTCTGCTGATATTGTGTAATCTTTTTTGCTGGAACTGGAGTTGGCCGGACAGGTTCAACGGCATTCCGGAAGCCGAGTTTCTCGTCTGGTGTTTAAGGATTAGCGCTTGAAATAAATAGATAAACACTATCGCTGGAAGATTTTTAATAAAAGGGCATCAGGCGTAATGAAAGTTGTTGTTGTCGAATCACCGGCAAAAGCCAAAACCATTAATCAGTATCTTGGCAGTGACTACAAGGTACTTGCCTCTTATGGTCATGTGCGTGATTTACCCTCAAAAGATGGGTCTGTTCAGACCGAAAATGACTTTGAGATGAGCTGGCAAATGTCCGAACAGGGCAGCAAGCGGATGAAAGATATCACCACTGCCCTAAAGGGGGCAGATAAGCTTATACTTGCCACCGACCCCGACCGGGAAGGGGAAGCGATTAGCTGGCATGTTTGCGAGCTGCTAAAAGAAAACCGCAAGGCCAGCACGATACCGGTAGAGCGTGTGGTCTTTAACGAAATCACCAAAAGCGCCATTTTAAAAGCTATTGATGAGCCGCGCGAGCTGGATATTGATCTTGTCGATGCCTATCTTGCCCGTCGGGCGCTTGATCATTTAATCGGCTTTGGCATCTCGCCTGTCCTATGGCGCAAACTGCCTGGCTCGCGTTCGGCTGGCCGGGTGCAGTCAGTTGCCTTGCGCCTGATTTGCCAGCGTGAGGCGGAAATCGAAGCCTTTACCGCACAGGAATACTGGTCTGTTGATACAATTTTCCACACCAGTAAGGATGAGAGCCTGACTGCCCGTATCACCCATCTCGATGGCAACAAACTGAATAAGATGAGCCTGTCAAATGAGGCGATGACGATGCAAACAGCCAGCCGGATACGCGCCGCAAACTGGGCTGTCTCCAATATTGAAACCAAGCGGGTACGCCGCCGCCCTTCCCCGCCCTTTACCACCTCAACCTTGCAACAGGAAGCCTCGCGCAAGCTGGGCTTTTCAGCCAGCCGAACCATGCAGATTGCCCAAAAACTGTATGAAGGGGTCAATATTGGTAGCGAGGCTGCTGGCCTGATTACCTATATGCGAACCGATGGCGTGCAGATGAGCATGGAAGCGATGGGTCATCTAAGAGCTACAATTGGCGCCACCTATGGTGAGCAGTTTGTTCCTGAAAAACCGCGCTTTTATAAATCCAAGGCCGCAAATGCCCAGGAAGCGCATGAAGCTATTCGCCCGACCAGCGCCCAGCGCCCACCAGAAGATATGCGCCGCTTCCTCGATCATGATCAGTTCCGTTTATATGACCTTATCTGGAAGCGTACCCTTGCCAGCCAGATGGCCGATGCCGAGCTGGATCAAACCGGGGCAGATATCTCTGCACAGGCTGACCAGATCACCATGCGGGCTTCCGGTTCTGTTATTGTCTTTCCAGGATTTTTGAAAATTTACCGTGAAGGCTTTGATGACGCGCAAAAAGACAGCGAGGATAGTGAAAGCCTACTGCCAGCCCTAACCAAGGGGGAGGCCTTGCAGGTAAATGAAGTTCAGCCTGATCAGCATTTCACCCAGCCGCCGCCACGCTACACAGATGCCAGCCTGGTTAAAAAGATGGAAGAGCTTGGCATTGGCCGGCCCTCTACCTATGCCAGCATCATGCAGGTGATCGAAAAACGCGGCTATGTGGTCAAAGACAATAAGCGCTTTATTCCGGAACATCGAGGCCGCATTGTCTCGACCTTTCTGGAAAATTTCTTTAGCCGCTACGTTGAATATGACTTTACCGCATCGCTGGAAAACCAGCTGGATGAGGTGTCGGATGGCAAGCTGGAGTGGCGGCTATTATTACGCCAGTTCTGGACACATTTTGCCAGCTCTACAGATGAAGCCATGAATCTATCTGTTCCGGAGGTGATGGCAAAGCTGGATAATGAGCTGGAACAGTTATTTTTCACCCCTGATGAGAATGGCAATATCGCCCGTACCTGCACAAAATGCGGGGCAGGCAGGCTAGAGCTGAAATTAGGGAAATTTGGCCCGTTTCTTGGCTGTAATAATTATCCTGAATGCCGCTATACCAAGCAGATTACATCGGTTGCGGACAATGATGATGACGCTGAGGAACTGGATGGCGACAAGATGCTGGGCATGGATAAAGTTGCTAACCTGCCGGTATTATTGCGCAAAGGCCCTTATGGGTTTTATGTCCAGCTTGGTGATGCTGAACAGAAAAAACCGAAACGCGCCTCGCTTCCCAAAGGAACCCCTATTGCCAGTGTCGAGCTTGAATATGCGCTGGGATTATTATCCCTGCCGCGTGATGTAGGCGCGCATCCTGAAACCAATGATATGATACAGGCCGGGCTGGGCCGTTTTGGCCCCTATTTGAAATATCAGGGGAAATTTACCAGCCTGAAAGACGGGGATGATGTGCTAAGCGTTGGCATAAACCGTGCTGTGGCTTTGCTGGTAGAAGCCAGCAAGAAATCTGGCCGCGTACTTGGCCAGCACCCTGATGGCGGCGAAGTTCATGTTAAAGCCGGGCGCTTTGGCCCCTATTTTGAACATAATAAGCTGCGCGCCCCTCTTGGAAAATCATTGTCTATTGAGGATGTGACGCTGGAAGATGCACTGCCAATTTTGGCGGCCAAGGCAGCGGCACCTAAAAAGGTAGCTAAAAAGACCAAAGCTAAAAAAGCTGCCCCAAAAAAAGCTGCAAAGAAGAAGGCAACTGCCAAAAAAGCAGTCCCCAAAAAAGCTTCTGGAAGCTAATTTGCTCTGTTGAACGATCTTCAGGACAAGCTACCATCTGGCTGTGAGCAGATGGATATTTTTTAACGTAAGCTTAGGATAAATTGCGTGTCAAAACCTGAGGATCAGCTGCCAGATAATGCAGCGCTAACAGCCTATATTGATGGCTACGAGAAACCACCAAAGCTTCGGGAAATTGCACGTCATTTCCAATTGCCACCTGCCGCACGTCCGGCCCTGCGCGCCCGCCTTCACGCCCTTGCCACACAACAGACAAGTGATGTGAATATAGGTCAGTCAGGCGCCCCGATGCCGGAAATAGTACTGATTGAAATTATTGAGATTGATACAGATGGTGTTGGCCATGCGGTTATTGCCGGTCAAAAATATGAGGGCCAAAAGGAGGAAGGTCAGCCAACAATTGAAATTCTGCCAGATAATAAAAACAGGCGCGCCCTTAAGCGTGGCAGCCGCTGCCTTGCCCGCGTAAAAGCCGGAAAAGAGGGCTTGCGCGGTACCATCATGCGGGTACTGCCCGCACAAAAGACCCACACCTTTGGGCGTATTTACACCTCCAAATCGTTCCAGAATAAGGGGACGCAATGGATGCTGGAGCCTGCAGATAAGGGCGGGCGAAGGCCTCTGCCCCTGCTAACCTCCGAGCATGAGCTAGAAGAAGATTTAATTGTCGAAGCTGAAATTGTCAAAAACCGGCGCGGCCAGCCAGCTGCGCGTATCTTGCGGGTTCTGGGGGCTGCCGGGGACTCTGATACGCTAATTGCGCTGGCTATCGCTGAATTCGACCTGCCGCATTATTTTAGCGAGGAAATGCTGCAGCAAGCCGAGGCTGCCAGCCTGCCCGGCAATGCGGGGCGCATTGATATCCGCGATATGCCGCTGGTCACCATTGATGGCGAGGATGCCAAGGATTTTGATGATGCGGTTTTTGCCGAGCCTGCTGATGATGGCGGCTGGCGGCTGGTTGTCGCTATTGCCGATGTCGCCTATTATGTAGAGGAAAACAGCGCCTTGGATAAAGAAGCGCGGCGGCGGGGTAATTCTGTATATTTGCCAGGCACAGTTATCCCCATGCTGCCAGAAGCGCTGTCCAACGGGCTATGCTCTTTGCGTCCAGATGAAGATAGAGCCTGTCTTGCGGTGGAAATTTTCATTGATTCAGAGGGCAGAAAGCACCAGCATAAATTTATCCGTGGTTTGATGCGATCTACTGCGCGGCTGACCTATACACAGGTTCAGCAGGTGATGGATGGGCTGATGGATGAATCTGATCTCGCCCTGCCCGCTGGCACCCTGCATCATCTGATAGCGGTGTTTTTTATTCTGAAAAAAGCCCGTGACAAGCGCGGCGCGCTTAATCTTGATCTGGCCGAAAAGCGCATTGTGATGGATGAAGAAGGAAAGCCAGCAGAAATCAGCTTGCGCCGCCAGCTTCCCTCTAATCAGCTGATTGAAGAGATGATGATTCTGGCCAATATTTGTGCGGCAGAAACATTGGAAAAAGGCCAGCATAATTGCGTATTTCGGGTTCATGACCGACCTGATCCTGAAAAAATGGATCATTTGCGCGAACTGGCTGAAGCCCTGGAGATTCCATTTGCCAAAGGACAGGTTATCACCCCTAAGCGCTTTAATCAGGTGATAGATGCCGCCGCCGGTACCAGCAGTCAGGAAGCGGTAAATGATGCGATATTGCGTTGTCAGGCGCGGGCGGTTTATACACTGGATAATGTGGGGCATTATGGACTTGGCCTGACCCGTTATGCCCATTTCACCTCACCTATCCGTCGCTATGCAGATTTGCTGGTTCATCGCCGCCTGATAGCCACAGAAAAGCTGGGCAACGCGCAAATATCGCTTGGCCGAGAGACGGTAGAGGAGATTTGCCGTCATATTTGCGAGACCGAGCAAACAGCAGCAAAGGCAGAGCGCCGCACCATCGCCAGAATGTCAGCTAGCCTGATGCAGGGCCAGATAGATAGCCTGTTGGAAGTAACCATCACCGGGGTTACTCATGCCGGGCTATTTGCCGTGGTAAAGGGCGGTATTGCCGAAGGGTTTGTCTCGCGCACCAGCCTGCCAGATGATTTCTACGAGATTGATGATAAGCAGCTGAGTTTGACAGGCATGTATTCTGGCTGGCGTTTTAGCATTGGCGAGACGATTACCTGCCGGCTGACAGGCGCAAGTTCGGTTAGCGGCGATATCAGTTTGCGCTGGCATTCAGGTGGTAGCCAGCACGCCCCGCTTACCAGCCGCAAAAGACATAAAAGACGCCCTGCCCCCCGAAAATCAGGCAAAGGCAGATACAAGCGCTAACATCACACAGTTTTTCTTGACAACAGCGTGATATTCACGCATATACCGATGAGATTTTTAGACCTCTTTTTTGTTTTGGAGCCTTGCAATGGCGAAGCCAGCAACCCTGCAGATTAAGCTTGTCAGCACAGCTGATACCGGCTTTTACTATGTAACCAAGAAAAATCCGCGCACAAAGCCTGAAAAGCTTGAGCTGAAGAAATATGATCCAAAAGCACGCAAGCACGTGCTGTTTCGTGAAGCCAAAATCAAGTAACGCTGCTGGCCTGGCCAGTGTGGTATCCAAAGGTTTCCTGAAATGAGATGTGCGCTAAGGCTCATCGCTGATATATGTGATATCGCCGTCATTACTGATGATGGCGATTTTGCGTTTGAGCAGACGATTACCTTGCCCCCCTCCTATGGCGAATTTCTAACCAGCCTTGCAGATAGGCTTGGACATGCAGATCCCGCTGGCAAGGTCAGCTCCGTAGGGGTCAGCATCTCAGGGGACTATTCCGCACAAACCGGACTTGTTCACTGCCCTTCTAACGCGCTTATTGATGGGCAAAGCCTGAAAGCAGATTTACAAGCTGCGCTGAACCGCGAGGTATGGATAGCCAGCCATGCACATATGCTGGCCCTATCTGCACGCCAGCAAGGCGAATTCAGAGACTCACAACAGATTTTCAGCCTGTATCTGGATGATGAGGTTTGTACAGGTCAGCTTATCGGGGATCATCTTATGCTTGGCGCGAACGGGCTGGCGGGGAATTGGGGGCATATCTGTTTGCCATGGCCGGTAGAGTTTGAGCTTGAGGGGCGGGAATGCGCATGCGGGCGTAGCGGCTGTCTGAATTTGTTTGTAAGCCGTCAGGCCCTGTCGCTGGAATATCAGTTCCTGAGCGAGAAAAACCTGTCGGCTGAAGATGTTTTTGCCGCAGCCGCGCAAGGGGATATCGTCGCTGAATCAGCGGTACAGATATTTGAGGACCGATTGGCACGCGGTCTGGCAATGGTGATCAATCTTTGCGATCCGGATGTTATTTTGCTTAGTGGGCGTATGGCTCTTGCCAGCCGGATATTGGTAAATATTCCGCGTAAATGGCCAGGCTATGTACGCGGCGGGGCACCTGCCACCCGGCTAGAGGCAAACCTGCCCTCTGACAAGCTTTTACAGCATGCCTTCTTGCGCGGCGCCGCCACCCGGCCGCGTCACTAGCCCGGCACTAGGAACATTCAGGCCGGCTAATAGGCTTAATCTCTGTTAATTTGGCATCAATAGCGAAATCGCCATAATCAACCTCATAATAGGCAACAACCCCATTTGGCTGCAGATGAAAGGTGATTTCATATTCTGGCACAGAATCAACACTGCTCGGGTCAAAATAGGCGATACTGATTGGATAATAGCTGCTGTCCGCCAATGCGCCTAAAACCTCTTTATCGGTAACTTTTTGACGGGTGCCGATTACAGTGCTGGTGCGTTTGATGGCCCGATCCGGCTCGGCACCGAAAAAGATATTCGCTGAAAAGAATTTCTCTCCTTTCTCGGCACGCTCCAGCAACGCCCTGGTATGGGCAATGGGAAAATATATTTGATCTGGCAGGGATAATGCCACATCTGGCTGCATCGAAAAATAGGCCACAGGGGCATCCCCTGCTGGCGGTAAAGTCGCAAACCCGTTAAATTGTTTTTCTTCTTCATAGGTAGAACGCTCATCCACCTCAAAAGAATATAGCGTGCCGCCTCCCTCTTCCCAGGATTCGAAATGCGAGGCAAGAAGTGCGCTATCGCCGGTATCATAGGCAAATTCCAGCAAATAATCCTCTGAAGAAATCCAGCCTTCGCAATCCTGACGGATAAGAAAGTTCGTCTTGCCTGCGATCGCTGTCATTTTAGCTTCATTGCTCGCAGATAACAGGCCCATCTCATAGCTGGCCTCATGGGCGGCCAGTTCAATAGCTATCGCCGGGGTCACGCACAGCGCCATCGCTGCCCCAATAGTTAGCCCAAAAAGATTTTTCCAATAGAATCGCAACATGCCACTATATCCTGTTTTTTACGATACGGCTTATTATTAATGCATAGTAATATATTTTCGCACTATATTGAAAATTGAAATAGTTGAACATATCGTCTCGCCAAGCCCTCATAACAGCTTTAAGGGTTTAAAACAGGATTATGTTTGACTAAAAACCAACTCTTTTCGCCGCATCGGCATAATGACGCCGCAATGGCAGGTAGATGCTCTTTTATGAAGTCTATAGATAAACTCATCACAACATCGCCAGCATTAAAAGATGCAATCTCGGCAATAAACACAGCAGATTTTGTGGCGATAGACACCGAATTTATGCGTGAGAGCACCTATTATCCGCATTTATGCCTGATCCAGCTTTGCGCGGGACCGCACGCATTTTGTGTTGACCCGCTGGCACCGAATCTGGATTTATCCCCTCTATTTGATCTGATGCGTAATGAGAAGGTCACAAAAGTATTTCATGCAGGCAGGCAGGATGTGGAAATTTTTGTCCAGCTGACCGGTGCGGTACCCAGCCCTGTTTATGATACGCAAATCGCCGCCATGGTATGCGGGCTGGGCGATCAGGTAGGGTATGACAAGCTGGTTCAGCATTATAAGCATCTGCAAATTGATAAATCGTCCCGCTTTACAAATTGGAGCCAGCGCCCCCTATCAGACAGGCAAATTAATTATGCGCTGGATGATGTTATTCATCTGGCAGAGATTTATCCCAGAATAATTGCCGATCTGACCGCTAATGGGCGCGATAAATGGGTGAAAAGCGAGCTTGCCGGTCTGGCAGATATCCAGCTTTATCAAACAGACCCTGACACCGCCTATAAACGGATAAAGGCACGCAACAGCAAACCTGCCCAGGTTAACAGGCTGGCACAATTGGCCAGCTGGCGCGAACGCGAGGCACAAAAACGGGATGTACCGCGCGGGCGTATCCTGCGGGATGATACGCTGATTGATCTGGCAGGTAGCAATCCAAAAACGCTGGCTGATTTGAAAAAGATACGCGGCTTTCCAGGTGGTGAGGGCGGCAAATTTGGCCCCTTTGTCATTGAGGTGCTGAAAGCAGCAGATGCGCTGCCAGAAGATAAATGGCCGGTAAAAGAACGCCCCCAGCAACGCGAGCGACCACCTGTTGCGGTGATAGAGATGTTACGGGTGTTGTTAAAACATGTCACCGAAAGCCATAATGTTGCCCCGCGCCTGATAGCCTCGGCAGAGGAGCTGGAAAAGCTGGCGCTTTCCGATACAGCAGATATCCCGGCTATGCAGGGCTGGCGACGCGAAATTTTTGGCGATGCCGCGCTTGCCCTGAAGGCAGGCAAACTGGCCCTTACCGTACAAATGGGTAAAACAAAGCTGCTCTCTCTTGAACCATAAGATGACAGCAGCCTTGCTATAGGCTGATAGCAGGTTAGTTGGCGTTAAATGCCCCGCCATCCACCAGTATATTCTGGCCAACCAGATAGCCAGATGAGGCTGAGCAGATATAGGCGCAGGCAAAGCCAAATTCATCAATATCGCCCAAACGACCCGTTGGATTTTTGGCTTCCAGTTCTTCACGTACCTGTTCGCGCGATTTATTCGCTTGCCGGCTGGTATTATCAATCAGCGATTCGATGCGGGCGGTATTATATTGACCTGGCAATAATCCATTGATGGTCACATTATGACAGGCGACCTGACGGGCCAGCCCGCCTACAAAGCCTGTTAGACCCGAACGCGCACCATTTGACAGGCCTAATTGCGGAATAGGAGATTTTACCGAACCAGAGGTAATATTCACGATTCGGCCAAATTTATTATCGATCATGGGATCAATAACAGATTTAATCAGCTCAATGGCGGTCAGCATATTTGCATCCAGCGCCCTAATCCAATCCTCGCGACTCCATTCACGGAAATCACCCGGAGGGGGGCCACCCGCATTATTGACCAGAATATCAACATGGCCAGCAGCGGCCAGCACTTCTGCGCGTCCTGCCTCGCTGGTAATATCACAGGCCACGGTTTTCACCTCGACCCCTGTATCGGTGCGGATTTGATCTGCCGAGGCCACCAGCTGTTCTTCGCCTCTTGCACACATTACCAGATTTACCCCGACCCTAGAGAGTGCGCGCGCACAGCCCAGCCCAAGCCCCTTTGAAGAAGCACATACAATTGCTGTCTTTCCTTGCAGACCAAAATCAAGCATTACTTAAATCTCCTCATTCCTATGTTTTAAATCAAATTCAAATTCTATCGTTTCAGGTGCCATAATCGACTTTGCAATCGCTAGTGAAACCGGTTTTTTTGCCGCCAGTGCAGCGGTGTCAATCTTGCCTACCAGCTGAAAAGCTGTGGTAAAATTTCGTTCCATATGCGTAACCATATAGCGAATTACCGTATCTGGCACGTTACATTGCCGGTCGGCAAACATTTTCTGCAAAACCTGTGCAAGCAAGCTATCATCAGGTGCGGTAATTTCCTGACAGGCAATAGCCCGCAAGCGTGAGCGTAAATCAGCCAGTTGAGGCTCCATCCGGGCAACAGAAATCTGGCTAAGCAACAGAGCCGTGCCATTTATAGAGGCCAGATGATTGAAAAAATGAAATAGCACCTCTTGTGAAAACTGTTCTCCCAGCTTGAAATCATCTAAAATAAAATGCTGATAAGGTGACACAACTAACGATTTAATATCCTGTAACTCAGACAAGCGACAGGCATTGGAGCGGGCTTCAAACACATGAGATAAATGTGTTTTACCGCTGCCGGAAACGCCAAAAATATTCAGCACGCGATAGGGCATTGGCCAGTCTGGCCAGGCAGAAAGCCACGCTACCGCATCCTGATTAGCCCCGCCCAGAATAAATTCATCTGGCTTATAGCTTGAGGATAAGGAAAGAGATAAGGGAATTTGGTGCATAGAGCTGTTTCGCACTTAATAAGGATTAACGCGCAGCTGATAGACCGTATCGCTGACATCCAGCCGGTAGCCAGAGGCACGAATGGCCATCTGCAACGCTTCGACCGGCCCAGAAAGTTGCAGTTTTAGCACCCCTTTTTGTGCCGTCAGGCTATGGACAGAAAGGGCAGTTACCACAGGCAGATCTGCCAGCACTTTTTGTGCCCGATACCAGCTTTTGGGAGAGCTGGCGCCTACTTCGATAAAAATTTCATCACGTCCGCCAACCACATATAAATTTGCCGCACGCCAGCTATTTTCCAGCGCATCACGCACCACCTTTTGAAAATCTTCAAAAGAAAGCTGCATACTGGTATTCCCGTTCATCTTTATCTGCGTCTCGGCAATAGTGGCCAGAGGCTGACCATCGGCATCAAACATGCGTGCCTGCAATTTCAAAACAGGTTGTGCGGCGCTGTAATCCAGCCCGGCATATAATAATAGCGTTTGTACTGCACCTGCCGCGCTGGCTGCCTTTTGCAAGGTTTGGCTATCTTCAAGCAGAAAAAGACTACCCTTTAGCTGACGCTCCAGAACAAAATCAGGTGTCAGAAACGTTGTACGCACCAGACTATCGCTCTGCATCTCCAAATCCCGCCAGCTATCCAGCCATAATATATTGCGTGTCCAAACGCGCACCCCTGATGGATCCTGCCAAATCGGTAGCAATAAGATAGGGGCGGTGATCAACTCGGACCATTGCAGATCATATTCAATTAACGCCGCCCGCATACGTGCGGCATCAAAGCAAATATCAATATCCGCAATATATCTCTGGGCCAGCGCGTTTTCATTATCAATATGGATAAAATCCACAAAATCCGCCCCGTTCAGGCTGTTTAGGGCTGAGGCGCCTGCCTGACCCGGCAATAAAATCCGGCGCAATATTGTCTGATAGGCTTTATCGGTTGCAGATGCGATGGCCTGCTCTCTGGCCAGCGTGCCAGTTGCCGCATTTTCATCCAGATGAATATCAGAAACCGCATAAACCTGCGTTGCACAATTATCTTGTGCATATGCCCCCCCGTTAAAGGCTAAACACAGGAGGATTATTGTGATATGACAAAGCCAACGATGCAATTTTATCATTCCCAATCTAAATTAACGTCTATCGTGCAGCCAATTATATAGCTGTTGAAAGTGGCAGAAAATGGATAAAAAAGATAGCCCCAAATCCCCTTTAACCTATCGTGATGCAGGGGTGGATATTGATGCGGGGGATGCGCTGGTTTCCACCATCAAGCCTTTTGCGAAAAAAACCATGCGGGCTGGCGCCAATCCAGATTTGGGGGGCTTTGGCGGGCTATTCGACTTAAAAGCCGCAGGATTTACCGACCCTGTTCTGGTTGCTGCCACCGATGGGGTGGGCACCAAGCTAGAGCTGGCACAGCAGGCAAATATGCATCACGGGCTAGGTATTGATTTGGTAGCTATGTGCGCCAATGACATTCTGGCACAGGGGGCCATGCCGCTATTTTTTCTGGACTATTTTGCCACTGGCCATCTAAGCCCGGATATTGCCGCAAAAGTGATTGAGGGCATCGCCGATGGATGTGTAGAGGCAGGCTGTGCGCTTATTGGCGGCGAAACCGCAGAAATGCCAGGAATTTACCCGCCAGGCGGATATGATTTGGCCGGGTTCTGTGTCGGGGCTGCTGAACGCGGCACCTTGCTGCAAAAAGAAAATGTGGCAGCCGGCGACAAGGTCATTGCGCTGGCCTCTTCGGGGGTGCATGCAAATGGCTTTTCTCTGGTACGCAAGCTGATAGAGCGCGATAACATAAATATTATGGCCCCGGCTCCTTTTTCGCCTTCTGTATCGCTGGCAGAAGCGTTGCTGGCCCCTACCCGCATTTATACAGATGCGGTGAAAGCAGCACTGGCAGCAGGGCGTGTTACGTCTGTCTCGCATATCACTGGCGGCGGGCTGATTGAAAACCCGCCACGTGTGTACAGCGATGGGCTGGCCATGCATCTGGATATGACCCGGCGTCCGGCACCTGCCCTGTTTAGCTGGCTAAAGCGGGAGGCAGGTCTTTACGTTTTTGAACTGGCCAGAACCTTTAATTGCGGTATCGGCTTATTGATTACAACACCCGCCGAAGCATGCGCAGATGTGCTTGCGGCTATTGATGCTACTGGCGAGCCATGCTGGGAGATTGGCGAGGTGCGCGCCCGCGGCGATGCGCCTATCCATCTGGAGAATGCAGAGCAGGCCTTTTCATGAACCCGGCAGACCGCCCCTTGAAAATCGCTGTTCTGATCTCGGGGCGCGGCAGTAATATGCAGGCGCTTGCTGCACAGGCACGCGATTCTAAGATTGTTTTGGTGGCCGCTAACAAGCCTGCAGATGGGCTGGATATCGCGGCGCAGGCAGGGATAGAGACCTGTCTTGTCAATCGTTCAGAATATGATAGCAAAGCCAGCCATGAAGCCGCCCTTGCCACCGCGATTGAGGCAAGCGATGCACAGTGGATTTGTCTGGCAGGGTATATGGCGGTGTTGTCAGCCGATTTTATCGAACGTTTTTCTGGGCGTATCCTCAATATTCATCCCTCGCTATTGCCAGACTATAAAGGGTTGCATACCCACAAGCGCGCTCTGGAGGACAACAAGGCTCTGCATGGCGTTTCTGTGCATCTGGTAACCCCGGAGCTGGATGATGGGGCGGTTATTGCACAAATGCAGCTGACAGTTTTTAACACCGATACCGAAGACAGCCTGTCGCAGCGGGTATTGGTTTTGGAACATATGCTCTATCCAATGGTTGTCAATGCCCTTGGCAGTGGCGCGTTACAGCTGGGCGATGGCACCGTCCAATGGCGGGATAAATCGGTTGCCCAAACCCTGACACTGCCTGAAGGCTGTCATCTAATTTTTGGGTAAAAACAGGCTCTGCTCTTGATTTCATTTTCGTGAACAGGCATAAAACAACCAGATATGAATTCTCAGTAATGGGGGGCTTTGACGAGAATGAACTCAGATAAATTCGACAAACACGCAAAAGCAAATCTGGCCTTTTATGAAGGCTTCATGAATTTTTCTAAATATACAGTCGTCGCGATTGTTATCACGCTGATCCTGATGGCCTATTTTCTGGTGTAAGCGCATCTGGATAAAGATTACGACCCTGTTTGCGGTCAATAAAAAGGGCATTCTGCGACCTGCAAGATGCCCCTTTTTTATTCAATTTATGCAAGTTTAATTAGCCAACAATCTCGGCTTCGGTAAAGAAGTGATTGATCTCAATTACCGCATTTTCGTCGCTGTCCGAGCCATGCACAGAATTGGCTTCGATAGATTCAGCAAAGGCTTTACGGATAGTGCCTTCATCTGCATCTGCCGGATTTGTTGCCCCCATCACCTGACGGTAGGCCGCCACAGCGTTCTCGCCTTCCAGAACCTGTACAACAACCGGGCCAGAAATCATAAAGCTGACCAGATCATTATAAAAAGGACGCTCTGCATGCACAGCATAAAACGCCTCTGCTTGCGCCTTTGTCATATGAATCCGCTTTTGTCCAACAATACGCAAACCCGCTTCTTCGATTTTCGCGTTGATAGCGCCTGTCAGATTGCGACGTGTGGCATCTGGCTTGATGATAGAAAAGGTACGTTGAGTAGCCATAAAGATAATCCTTTATCAGTGGGAGGAGCAGGCAGGCCTGCAAAAAAACGTTGTTGCGCGCCTTATAGCAAACCCCGCCCCCAACAAAAAGACCTGACAGCATAAAAAGCGCCCTGATCAGGCGATTTTTTCAAAAATAAAGACACAAAGCGTTATCAAAAAGAGTTAGCAAGGACAGACAGGCAGTGTCGCTCACCTTTGCTGTGACCAGTGTCCCTGTTCATCCTGGGCAAAATATCGGCATTGCAGCTCGGTACGTGTTGACCAGTCTTTCCAGCATTGCCGGGCAATTTTCAGGGCCTGTTCATCACTGCCATCAAACAAATTAAAAACGCGACTAAAGGCGGTTAAATCTGGAGGTACCATCCCGGAGGTCAGGGCAACATAATTTGCCTTTATCGGATTTTCCTCTGGCCGGGTAGATACCCAGACAGGCGCATGTTCTGCCCCCTGCCCATCATCCAGATCATGAGCGAGGAAGCTTTCAGGCTTATTGACCCATAAAGCTGTGCTTATCGCCTCATAATGCTCTGCACGAGCCAGAATCAGCATCTTTTGCCCCGTCTGGACAGCCTTGTCGCTAAGCATAGCTAGAGGGGTCGCCATATCCGCAGATTTCAAATGATAAAAATCAATTTGTAGGGGCTGGTTCTCGCTCATCTCAAGGCCGTGATTACTCCTGTTCCTGCCAGTTATCTACCAGCTGGTTCAACAGGCGCACCCCATAGCCTGTGCCCCCCTTTGGAACGGTTGGCCGGTCCTTATCTGACCATGCCTTGCCAGCGATATCCAAATGGACCCATGGCGTGTCATTTTCAATAAACCGTTGCAGGAAACAGGCCGCGGTAATAGAGCCTCCATAAGGCCCGCCTATATTTTTCATATCTGCAATATGCGATTTCAGCATATTATCATAAGCCTTGCCCATCGGCATGCGCCAGCTGGTTTCCTCAACCTCCTTGCCAGCTTCCATCACCGCATCTGCCAAGCTGTCACTATTTGAAAACAGCCCAGCATGCTCTTTACCAAGAGAGACCAGAATAGCCCCTGTCAGGGTAGCCATATCCACAATGGCCTGCGGCTTAAAGCGGCTTTGCAGATAGGTCAGCACATCAGCAAGTACCAACCGGCCTTCGGCATCAGTATTAATCACCTCTACGGTTTGCCCCGATAAGGTGGTGACCACATCGCCCGGGCGCTGGGCATTGCCATCTGGCATATTTTCCACCAGCCCGATAATGCCGATTACATTACGCTTTACCTTACGACCAGCTAGCGCGTGCATCGCGCCAGTTACCCCGGCTGCGCCGCCCATATCCCATTTCATATCTTCCATGCCCTTGGCAGGCTTGATAGAAATACCACCTGTATCAAAACAGACCCCCTTGCCGACCAGGGCTATCGGGGCTTCATCGCCGCCACCCATCCATTTCATGATAACAATCGCGGAATCGCGAACCGAACCTTGCCCAACACCAAGAAGTGCGCCCATCCCTAATTTTTCCAGCGCGGCTTCATCCAGAACTTCTATTTCCAGCCCGCTATTTTCAAGGGTCTGACACCGTCTGGCAAATTCAACTGGATACAGGATATTTGCTGGTTCAAACAGAAGATCGCGCGCAGTGAACACGCCATCATATAATGGCTTGCGTGCCGACCATTCCTGCGACAGCGCATCGGCTCTATCGGTGGAGATAGTCAGTGCGGCGGCCACAGGGGGTTTTTCCTGTTTGGTAAAATAGTGAACAAAATTATAGCTGGCCGCATAGGCCCCGCCCATTACCGACATCAATACATCATCTGCAAAGATAGCCGCATCTAGCTGTAGCTGGGTAAAGGGCGGCGTTTTCATCCTCGCAAATAATTTGCCGCCCCAATTTTCTGCTGCCATGCCGGCAAAAAGGCCGCTACCAATGCCGCCAACCAGCACCGGGCCTTCTTCTGTATGCAGCGACATAAAGCTGCCTGTTTTGCCGGTGAATTCTGATGCCGCACAGGCCTTTGTGATAAATGCTTCCTGCGCGGGTGAAGCGGCATGCAAAATACCTGTATCTGCGTGCATAAGCACCAGTCTGGCAGTATCGATAGAAGCAGAAGAAAATTCAAAGCGCAGTCTTGCAGGCATGTTTACCAATTCCTTAATTATCTGGGTGAAACCTTGGATGCTGATGCAGCGATATTTTAGCCAGCTGACGAGCAGACTCACTCCTCATCCTATTATTTAAGGTAACAAATATCCTTTATCCAGTGAATTCTTGAATTTTCTGGCGCAGATGTCGCCGCCAGCCAGTGTCACCCTTCTCAGGTAACAGTCTTGCAGTCTTTGAAAACAACCTTAATTTGTGGTAAGAAAAGAACATCTTTTACGCTGTGGTCGTTATAGGCTGGGGAAAACCCTTTTCAGGATTTCTCCCCGGGCAAAAAAAGCGGCATCGGAATTTATCTTTATGAATTTAAACCTGTATTTGCTAAAGCATTTTTCGATGAGCAGCCTGCTGATATTGCTAAGTCTTATCGGCGTGGTTTGGCTAAATCATTCGCTTCGTATTCTGGAATTTATCGTCAGCAAAGATAGCTCAATAACTGATTTTCTGTTGCTGTCGTTTTTTCCGATACCCTTATGGCTGTCTGTGGCCTTGCCGATGTCTGCCTTTATCGGGGTTATTTGGGTCATCAGTCGGTTTCTGTCTGACCGGGAATTAATTGTGATGCAGGCGGTGGGATTTACGCCTCTGCAATTTGGCCGAATTCCAATGTTTTTTGGCGCGTTTCTTACCGCCATTTTATTTCTGAATTCGGTATATATCATGCCAGCCAGCTTTTCAAAATTCAAAGAAGTTCAGGCAGAGGTTCGCGGTACCATTCCAAAGCTGTTAATTCAGGATAATGTGTTCATTGATATTGCAGATGACCTGACCTTGTTTGTTGGCGAGCGCATCAATCAAAATGAGGTTGGGCGTGTCTTTATTCAGGATTCCAGAGATCCTGAGACTACCATCACTTTCACCTCTGAGCGCGGGCAATTCTCGTCGATAAATGGCCAGCCTGTATTTTTATTGCTAAATGGCCAGCGCACCGAATTGACAAAGGACGGGGCGTCCAACGCACAGCTGACTTTTGAGACGCATACGCTGGATATAAGCCGGCAATCCGCGGCAACCACTCAGCGGGTTGTTCTGGATATGAACGAGGATAGCATTCGAAATTTGCTAAACCCTGAAACGGCAACAGCCGAGCAATATGCACGCGAGCGTATGGCGATGGGGCATTACCGGCTAACCTCTCCTTTTATGGCGCTTGCCTTAACCCTGATGGCCGCCGCTATTATGCTACAGGGCCATATTTCCAGAGAAAAAATGGGGCGGCGGGTTTTAATCGCCGCGCTTGTCGGTATCGCTATCCAGACAATTGCTATCATGACCCGAAGCGCAACTGTTGCCACCCCGGCCTTATGGCCTGTTATGTATCTTGTGGTATTGATGCCGATTGGCTTTGGGATTTTTCTTCTTTGGCGGCCATTTTGGTTGCAAACATTGTTTCGAAACGGGATCGCGCAGCTGGAAAACAGGCGCAAGCCAGCGGGGCTAGGCTGATATGTCATTTGTGTTACCCATGACCTTGTTTACCTATCTGTCCGGGCGCTATCTAAGGATTGTGCTGCTGGCAACGCTTGCGCTGGCCAGCTTTATTTCCTTTATTGAAATCATTGAAATATTGCGCCGTGTTGCAAGTAAGGCACCGGATTTATCCTCTATTTATGTTGTGCTTATCAGCCTGCTGAATATTCCCAGAATCCTTGATCAGGCCCTGCCATTCGGGGTGCTGTTTGGTTCTATCGCCTGTTTTCATCTCTGGAGCCGTAGCCATGAATTCCTGGTCGCCAGAGTCATGGGTCAAAATATCTGGCAAGCGTTGATGCCGGTCATGTTAACCGCCTTTTGTATTGGATGCGTGCAAGTTGCCATTATCAACCCCATCGGGTCAGCGGCCGCCAAACAATATAATTTTGTGATGGAAACTGTATTTGGCGAGACAGACAAGTCAGAATTGTCTGTGCTGACAAATGGAATTTGGGTTCGGGATAATGATGCAACGCATAATGTCATTATAAATGGCGGGTCGCTGGAGGTGAAAAACAGCCTTATTCTTGACCCAATCATCTATCACCTTAACCCGAATGGACAATTGCAGTGGCGCACACAGGCTGCCAGCATGAAGCTAACTGAAAATGGCTGGATTATCGCAGATGCGGTCAGGGTCAGTAATGCCGGGGAAAATACCATTTTGGGGGATGTTATTATGCCTACCGTCCTGCGGCCATCTGATTTGTCCGAAAGCAGCTTGCCGCCAAAGACGGTAAGCATTTATAAGCTGCCTAATTTTATTGAAGTGCAACAGCGCGCTGGCTTGCCAGTTAACCCGCATCTGGTATTTATGCATCAATTATTATCCACACCGCTAAAGCTGACGGGACTGGCGTTGCTTGCGGCCAGCCTCACGCTGACCTCTTTTTCACGCCAGACAAAAATTCGTATTATTCTGGTTGGTGTTGCGGCTGGATTTGGGATTTATTTTTTATCCAACTTTGTTTACTTTCTTGGTAGTTCAGCGAAAATCCCCTATCTTCTTGCCGGATGGGGACCGGCTGTAATGATTTGTTTGCTTAGCGGGTTTTTGCTCGCCAGAGCTGATGAATAAATTTATCTCCCTTAGGATGCCACCTTTCATGAGAACCAGCCAATTCTATCGCAGATTAACCCTCTCATCTCATATCGCCTCGGTGGTCATGATGGGCTTATCTATATTTGCGATCACCGCGATTTCCAGCGCCAGTGCCGATGCCTCACAGCGTGTTTCTGTTGTGGCGCTGGTAAATGGAGAGCCTATCACCAGCCTTGATCTAGAAAATCGGATGAATTTTCTGCGTGCGCTGAGCAAGCTGGATATGGATGAGGCGGATTTCAGAGCCGATACCTTGCAAAAACTTGTATCTGAAAAAATCAAGTTTCAGGCAGCAAAAGAACAGCTGGGCGGCTTTGTTACAGAAGCAACAGGTACCGCTCGGCAACTGATTGATCAGAACTTTAAAAATGGCGATAAGTCAGGTGCGCAGGTGCTAAAGGAAAGAGGCATTTCTGTTTCTACCGTTACAGATAAATATTTGTCTGACATTCTGTGGGGAAATGTATTGCGGGTGCGTTTTCCGCGTCAGTTTGAAAATCTGGATAATCTAGCAGAACAGGAGCTGAAAAAGCTGAAAGCCGCCCAAAGCGAGCCGCAGATTAAATTAAGCGAAATTCTGCTTCAGCCAACCCCGAACCGCCCAAAAGATAAAACAAATGAATTGGCGGGTAAAATCATCGAAGCGCTGGATCGCACGGCGAACTTTACCAGCATTGCCTCGCAATATTCAGAGGCGGCAACCGCACAACAGGGCGGACGGGTGAACTGGATGCTGTTATCCAGGCTGCCCACTTCTTTGCAAACAGCACTGCTGGAAGCGGCCAAAGGCGAGGTTATCGGCCCTATAGAGCTGGATGGACGCATTTATATACTGAAAAAAGACGGATTTCGGGAAAATGGTCTTGCCGATCCAAAAGCAGCGACCCTGACCATGGCACGCGCGATTGAACCGATTGCAGCTGATGCCTCAAGAGAGGCGCGTAATAAGGCAGGAGAGAAAATCCTGCAGGAAACTGCTGACCTGCAAAATTGCGACGAGATGGTAGATCTAAACAAAGCATTGGGATCAGGGGCGATGCCATTATTGAAAGATGTGCAAGTCGGATCGCTATCCCCGCAGTTGCAAAATATCATCGCCCCCCTTCAGGTTGGACAAAAAAGCCCTGCCCTGCCCTTTAGCGAAGGAATAACTGTTTTCATGGTATGTGAGCGGGTTCAGCCAAACACCAAACTGCCAGATATCGAAACCTTGAAACGGATGGAGTTTGAAAAGCTGTTTAACAGCATCAGTGGCCGCTATTTACTGCGGCTTCAACGCAAAGCTGTTATTGATCATCGCAGCTAGAGCGCAAAGGCACAGAATAATTGTCAGATACCGTTACATATTCCCCGCCAGCACAGGATGTGCAGGCTCATAAACCCGCTATTGTCACACCAGGTGATCCGGCAGGTATTGGACCTGAGATTAGCCTTCGTGCCTGGCAGGCTGGCCGCAAGAATATTGTCTTGCAAGGGGATATAGACCATCTGAGCCGGATTGCAGATGCCCTTGGGCTGGCAATTCCCTTTACCGAATATGACGCGGCCAGCTTTGCCCGCACCCATCAGGCCACTTGTCATGTAATACATGATAAATGGGCCACAGACCCGATATCCGGCAGCCCGGATCCGGCACATGCCCGGCAAATAATAACCGCTATTGAAACAGCGGTACGCCACGCCAAGGAGCAGCTATTTTCCGCTATTGTCACCAACCCTATTGCCAAGAATAATTTGTATCAGGCCGGGTTTTCCTATCCTGGTCATACAGAGTTTCTGGCGCATTTGGATGGTGGGGAAAAGCGGCCAGTAATGATGCTTGCCAATCCACAGCTGCGGGTTATCCCGCTGACCGTTCATATTCCGCTTAATGAGGTGGAAAGCGCCATTACCGAGGCAGATTTAGCCCAGACCATAAGTATATTGGCAAGCGCACTAAGGCGTTATTTCGGCATTGCCCATCCCCATATTTCTATCGCTGGCCTGAACCCGCATGCTGGCGAATCTGGCTATCTGGGGCGCTTTGAAATAGACAGGATCATCCCCTTTCTGGCAGATTTTTCCATTGAGAATCTGCAGCTGTCTGGCCCCCATCCAGCAGATAGCCTGTTCCATGAAGAAGCCAGAAAAAACTATGATGCGGTTTTGTGCATGTATCATGATCAGGCGCTTATCCCAATAAAAACAATAGATTTTTTCAATAGCGTGAATGTAACTCTGGGGCTTGATTTCATTCGCACCTCACCTGATCATGGCACCGCTTTTAACCGCGCTGGCAATTTGGATGCCCGCCCGGATAGCCTGATTGCGGCAATAGATATGGCAGCAGAAATGGCCCGGCATGCCGATGCAAAATAATCCCGATACACAGGCAGTCCAGCAGGCCGTGATGAACCTGCCTGCCTTGCGCGATCTGGTCGCGGCGGCTGATTTAAAAGCCCGCAAATCGCTTGGGCAAAATTTTCTGTTTGACCTTAACCTGACGGCAAAGATTGCCCGTGCGGCCACGCCCTTTGCCAATACGGTGATAGAGATTGGCCCCGGGCCAGGCGGGCTGACGCGGGCGCTGTTGCTGGAAGGGGCCCAGCAGGTGATCGCGGTAGAGAAAGATCGGCGGGTACTGGGATTTCTGCAGCATCTTATAGATGCCGCTAATGGCCGCCTGACATTTATGGAAGCAGATGCGCTGGTACAAGCTGTTTGGGAATTAGGCACCGCCCCGCGGCAAATTATTGCCAACCTGCCCTATAATATCGCTACCACCTTGCTGCTACAATGGCTGGAACATGCAGATGATTTTGTGTCCTTTATCCTCATGTTTCAAAAAGAGGTGGCGATGCGGATTACCGCCCAGCCTGGCGATGCTGCCTATGGGCGCCTATCTATTATCACCCAATGGCGGGCAACTGCTGAATGTGTATTTGATATCCCGCCAGAGGCCTTTATTCCGCCCCCAAAAATTACCTCAACTGTGGTACGGATTATTCCGCGCGCTAAACCTCTGGCTGATTGCACCGCTAGCGATCTAGAGGCAGTAACCGCCATTGCCTTTGGTCAGCGAAGGAAGATGTTGCGTGCCTCGTTCAAACGTCATGGCGCCGCCGCCTTTATCGAGGAAGCCGGGATTGACCCTGCCAGCCGTCCACAAGATTTGCCCATTGAGGCTTTTTGCGCGCTTGCCCGCCTGTATAGAGAGCGCCGGGAACAGCCCTAGCCGCTGCTGGACTGTCGCAGCTGTTTGACAAAGTCGCCGAGGCCCTGTTGCCTGTCAATACGCAAACGCTCAGCATCCAGAATGGTCTGTACAGCCGCCACTGATCTGGCCAGATCGTGATTAATAATCACATAATCATATTCAGGATAATGGCTCATCTCATCGGCGGCCTTGGCCATTCTTCTGGCCACAACATCTGCGCTGTCCTGTGCGCGGCTTAACAGGCGACGCTCCAGCTCCGGGGTAGAGGGCGGCAGTACAAAAATACTGACCAGATCCTGACGGGCCCTGGCTTTTATTTGCTGGGTACCCTGCCAGTCAATATCAAACAGCACATCGCGCCCTTCGCTGAGGGTTTTATTCACCGCATCCGCAGGTGTCCCATAGAAATGGTCAAAAACCTCAGCATATTCAAGGAAATGCCCCTGATTGATTTTGGTCTTGAACTTCTGCTCATCAATAAAGAAATAATCCTTGCCTTCCACCTCGCCTGGCCGGCGCCGGCGGGTAGTGGCCGATATCGACATGCTGAGCTGGCTGTCATTTTTTAACAAGGTTCTGGCAATGGAAGTTTTACCTGCTCCTGAGGGTGAGGAGAGCACCAGCATAAGACCACGACGTTTAATCATTTCATTCTGCCTGTGAAATTATTTTTCTATATGTTCGGACATTCCGGTTATGGCCGTCCAGTGTTTTTGCAAAATTATGCCCGCCCTTACCATCGGCAACAAAATACAGATAATCTGTCTGGGCGGGATGGGCGGCGGCCTGTAATGCCTGTGCCCCCGGATTAGCAATCGGCCCGCCAGGCAATCCACGCCTCTGATAGGTGTTCCAGCTATGCGGATTGTTCAAATCTTTTCTGGTCAGGCGGGTGGGAAGCGGAGCATCACGAACCAGACCATAGGCCACTGTCGGATCAGATTGCAGGCGCATTTTTTTTCGCAACCGGTTAACAAAAACGCCGCTAACCAGTCCCCGTTCTGCAGCGCGGCCTGTTTCTTTTTCAATGATAGAGGCCATAATCAACAGCTCACGCGGCGATTTATAGGGCAGATTGTCCTGTCTTTCTGCCCATATCTGGGCAAGCGTGATATCCATTTTTGCCTGCATTCTAGCCAGCAATTCGCGCCTATCCATGCCCTTTGTGTAATAATAGGTATCGGGAAAGATACTCCCT
>JBMZFK010000023.1:0-23251 GCA_049615365.1 Puniceispirillaceae bacterium (SeqCode) | reverse complement strand
CGCTCGAATATTACGTATCAAAAGCATCTGAATTAAACGATATGATGGACTCGTCAAAGGGGACTACTGGTCATGTCATTTATACAGTAAGTGAGGTACATAAAGATGATGAGCACTTTGGTAAACATGTTGAGCTAGGACAAAGCTGGGACCGTATTAACGAATTCTTTGGTTTGTTTGAAAAGTATACCCCATTAGTCACAATGGCTGGGAAGGTTACCGCTAAACTCTGATAATAAGAGTTTACTTCTTTCTGACCTCTTCCAAGTGATTGGCATAGGGATTTCGAAAAAGATTGGCAGATTAGATTATTAGGCTAACCGTACCACAAAAACATTATAATAATCATACAGTCGTGAAATGCAGCTGGATAGATCACTAGACTACAAATCTAGGGGTCGGGAGTTCGAATCTTCCCGAGCGCGCCATTCTTACACTATTTATCACATTTGTTGCACCGGTATATATTGTGCCTCTGACTGGCGCGGCCTGAGCCTGTAAAACTATAACCTTGATAGAGAAAAACATGAAACAAACTCAAAAAGTAACAAAAGAAAAAGTTCTCCTTTCTGGTATATCTGGCTATATTGGCCTCTATTGCGCAAAAGAACTGCTCGAAGCTGGCTTTAGCGTTCGTGGAACCGTACGAAATTTAGAGAAGAAAAAACAAGTCCTCGATACTTTGGGACAAAAAAAGGTGAACACAAAAAATCTGGAATTTGCTATTCTGGATCTCACCTCTGATAAAGGCTGGGGCAAAGCAATCGAAGATTGTACCTATATTATGCATGTAGCCTCCCCCTATAGCATTACCAATCCAAAAAATGACGCAGACATGATTGTGCCTGCTGTAGAGGGTACCAATAGAATCATGAAATTAGCTAAAAAAGCTAAAATAAAAAGAGTTGTATTGACCAGCTCCATCGTCTCCATGATGTGCAGCATACGTCATGGTCAATTTGGTCCAGAGGATTGGACAGATGTAAATTATCCAAAACTTAATACCTACATCAAAAGTAAAACTTTGGCAGAAAAAGCTGCCTGGGCGGCTCTGGATAAGGGTAAAAAATCCAAGAATCCCGAATTAGTTGTGATTGCGCCGGGCGGCGTTTTCGGCCCGCCCCTTGGCGATGATATCTCCGGAGAATCCCTGACTATTCTATCTAAAATGCTGGATGGAAAAATTCCTTTTGTGCCAAAAACAGCCTTCCCGATGTCAGACGTAAGAGACGTCGCTCACCTTCATGTAAAGGCGCTTAAAAATAAAATGGCCGCCGGAAAAAGATTTATTGCATCTGGGGCAGACCCAATCAGCTTTGCGGGCGCAGCAAAAATATTGAATGAAAATGGTTATAAGGGGCCAAGCACAAAAATAGCGCCAGCATGGTTGCTAAACTTCATGGCCCTATTCGATCGTGAAGCAAAGGGAATGGTGGCTATTTTGGACATGCATTTGAAAGCTGACAATTCAGCAACCCTTAAAACCTTCAAATGGAAACCTATTCCTTTTGAAAAATCTCTTATTGATAGCGCTCTGGCAGTCACCGAAATAAAGGCTCAGTAACCTGAAGTGAGGTATAAAAAAGCTGTTTTTCAGCCTGGCTCATCAGAAAAACAAAACACTGAACAGACAGACGGAAATGCAGCTGAATTTCCGGCTATTCGGGGCGAAAGGGGTTGGCTTGCAGTAATTTGGCTTTCCATAACCCTTAAAGGGAGTGATGGGTTCTATTTGTCATTCCTTAGAAACATGACAATGAACTACACCTTCTGCATCCATATGACAGGCAATATGCCCATCTTCACCTTGATGGGCATTTCCCATAAACGGTATCATCATCATTGCTAGGGTTAAAAATAGCACTCTCATTTTGCTCTCCTTTTGTGAAGTTTGGATAAGGGATTTTGGTCAGTGAAGACCGCCTTCTGTTTTCAGAAATTCTGCTAATTCCGGCACGCCCATACCTTTGCGCATGGACCCGAAAATAAATGGCAGATCACCTCGATTTTCTTTGGTGTCGGCTCGCATTTGCTCCAGATCAACCTCGACATGGCTGGCCAGTTCAATCTTGTTGACCACCAGCATATCCGACTTCATCAAAGCGGGGCCTTTCTTGCGCGGAATATCAGCCCCCATGCAGACATCAATGACATAAATCGTCAAATCCACCAATTCCGGGCTGAAGGTGGCCGCCAGATTATCCCCGCCTGATTCAAGCAGAATAAGCTCAAGGTCTGAAAATTTCTGTTTAAGATCCTCTATTGCTGCCAGATTGACAGAAGCGTCCTCACGGATAGCGGTATGCGGACAGCCGCCTGTTTCTACACCGCGGATTCTGTCCGAGGACAGCGCCTGGGCGCGAACCAGATAATCGGCATCTTCGCTGGTGTAAATATCATTGGTGATGACAGCCATTGAAATATCCTCGCTTAGCGCCCTACATAATGCTTCTGTCATGCTGGTTTTACCTGCCCCAACGGGCCCGCCAATACCGACCCGCAACGGGCCATATCTTAATTTTTCTCTGGTCATGTTCTGTATATCCTTGGAATTGAACTTTCATGTTTCATGGCCATAACATCAGATAGCATGGCAGCACTGCCTACCTCATCAAGCGAGGCGGTAAGCACTTCGGTGGCCACCTCTTCAATCACGGAGTAAAGCCCAACCAGGCAATCCTGCCCCGCTTGCTGGCCAATCGGAATGGCGCGCACCCCAACAGAGATGAGATTGGCAGCAAAGGCCTGAAGATAGGCTTGAACAGTCAAGCCCAAATCAAGACCCTTGCGCCGCGCCGCCTGACCAATCGCCACCGGATAGCCCAGCCCATCTGGCAGATCAGTCTGATAGCTTGCCTTTATAATCCGGGTAAAGGCCTGACCCAGTTCAATTGTCTCCTGCAGCCGCTCTTTACCTGCACACAGCGCAAGGCATAGTGAATTTGCCTGTGCCTCCCCCTCATAGGCAGCTTTGATAAACAAGCCGTCATTGCGGCCAGACCCGAATAAAAGCAGGGTTGAAATCCATCTTTTCAGGCATCGCGCATCTGTGATCAGCCCATCTTGAATAGCGGTTTCCATGCCATGCGAATAGCTAAAGGCACCGGTCGGGAAAGACGGTGAAAACCAGGCCTGTAAAATCATCATGTCGTGATTGTTAGGTTGCATTATTCAACACTTAATGATGGTGGTTGCCATGCTTATGATCATGGTTATGGTTATGAGATGGCGCGTGGTCGTGGCTATGCGTGCGGCCATGCCCATATGCCCCCCCTTCCGGGGTAAAGGGCGCTTCCAGTTTTTCTGTATCTGCCCCTAAAAGATGCAGCATATCTTCCAGCACATGATCTTGTTGAATAAAAAGATAGTCCTGTTCAATCTGGCAAGGGGTATGCCGATTGCCAATATGCCATGCAATACGCGGCAGGTGGCTGTGCGTAATCTTTAACAGGGGTTCAGGCTTTGGCTGGATAGCAATGAGCCGCCCATCTTCCAGAACAAACCCATCTGTTGCGGATAGGGATATAGTTTCTGGCAATTCAACCAGAAACGCTTCCCCTGCATCTGTCACAAGGCGTTTGCGCCGCAGAAATCGGCCTGCATAATCCAGCGTAATGAAAGCATCGGCCATATGCGGGTCAATATTATTTTTAATCTCTTGGGCGATATTCATCAGAACTCTCCTCTCGTGGCCGTAGTTAAAACAGGAAATAACGTTGTGCCATTGGCAGCTCGGATGCCGGCTCACATGTCAGCAATTCGCCATCTGCCCGCACTTCATAGGTTTCCGGATGCACCTCAATCTCAGGCTGATAATTGTTCAACACCATATCTGCTTTCGAGATGGCGCGCGTGTTCTCAACCGCCCGTGTCTGTTTGGCAAGACCAAGTTCATTTGCAATATTCCTGTCCTGGGCTGCCTGACTGACAAAACAAATAGCCGAGCGTTCAACAGAACGACCATAAGAGGCAAACATAGGGCGTGTATAGACAGGTTGCGGGGTCGGGATAGACGCGTTGGGATCTCCCATCTGTGCGACAGCGATACTGCCACCAAGTAAAACCATCTCTGGCTTAACACCAAAAAAAGCAGGATTCCATAATACCAGATCTGCACGTTTTCCAACCTCAATACTGCCAATATGCGCGGACAGCCCATGGCAAATTGCCGGATTAAGCGTGTATTTTGCGATATAACGTTTGGCACGCAAATTATCATTATCGCCTGTTTCTTCGGTAAGGCGGCCACGCTGCATTTTCATTTTATGGGCGGTTTGCCAGGTTCGGGTAATCACCTCACCAACCCGGCCCATCGCCTGGCTGTCAGAAGCGATAATCGAAAATGCACCCATATCATGAAGAATATCTTCAGCTGCAATGGTCTCCTTTCGAATGCGGCTTTCTGCAAAGGCCACATCCTCTGGGATAGATCTGTCCAGATGATGACACACCATCAACATATCCAGATGTTCTTCAAGTGTGTTGACCGTATAGGGGCGGGTTGGATTGGTAGAAGACGGGATCACATGGCTTTCACCACATACCTTGATGATATCAGGTGCATGACCGCCGCCTGCCCCTTCGGTATGAAAGGCGTGAATAGTTCGCCCCTTCATTGCCGCAACGGTATTTTCCACAAATCCGCTTTCATTCAGCGTATCGGTATGGATCATAACCTGAATATCCATCGCATCTGCTACGCTCAGACAATTATCAATCGTAGCGGGCGTTGTTCCCCAATCCTCATGCAGCTTTAGCGCACATGCCCCGGCTGTAATCTGTTCTTCCAGAGCCGCAGGCAGAGCTGCATTTCCCTTGCCTGCAAAAGCGAGATTCATGGCAAAGCTGTCAGCGGACTGCAACATACGGCCAATATGCCAGGGCCCTGGCGTACAGGTTGTCGCCAATGTCCCATGGGCCGGGCCAGTGCCGCCGCCCAGCATTGTCGTCAGCCCAGAATGCAAGGCATCATCAATCTGCTGCGGACAGATGAAATGAATATGGCTGTCAAAACCGCCCGCGGTCAGAATATGCCCCTCGCCTGCCATAGCTTCGGTCGATGGGCCAATGATGATGTTTACGCCATCCTGGGTATCCGGATTTCCAGCCTTCCCAATCGCGTGGATAAGCCCATCTTTCAAACCCACATCAGCTTTATAAATGCCGGTGACATCAACGATCAGCGCATTGGTGATAACGGTATCCACCGCCCCCCCATCGCGGGCAATCTGGGACTGGCCCATACCATCTCTTATCACTTTACCACCGCCGAATTTCACCTCATCGCCATAACAAGTCAGATCCTCTTCAACTTCAATAAACAGTTCTGTGTCCGCCAGCCGTATTTTGTCGCCTGTGGTCGGGCCATACATATCGGCATAAATTTTTCTGGATAGGGAAACTGGCATCACAATGCTCCCATAATTTTCTGGTTAAAGCCATGTACAATACGACCCCCTCCATAGGGTATCAGCTGCACCTCGCGTTCCTGACCCGGCTCAAAGCGAACAGCCGTTCCAGCAGCGATATCAAGCCGCATGCCCTTGGCCACATCCCGGTCAAATTGCAGTGCGCTATTGCTCTCATAAAAATGATAATGGCTGCCGACCTGAACTGGCCGGTCCCCTGTATTGGCGACAGTCAGGCGTAGCGCGGCCTTATCTGCATTCAGGACGATGTCCTCAGCTTTTGTCAGAATTTCACCTGGAATCATTTTTGTGGCCTCCTTAAATCAGCGTATTGGATGGTGGACAGTGACCAGTTTTGTGCCATCTGGGAAAGTAGCTTCAACTTGCACGTCATGCACCATCTCGGCAATGCCCTCCATACAGTTATCCCGGCTGACCACCTGTGCCCCAGCAGCCATAAGATCGGCAACAGAACGGCCATCTCGCGCGCCCTCTACAACAAAGTCAGTAATCAGCGCGATGGCCTCGGGATAGTTCAGCTTCACGCCCCTTTGTAGGCGGTTACGGGCCACTATGGCGGCCATTGACACCAGTAATTTGTCTTTTTCGCGTGGACTCAATTTCATTGTGGACCTCTTGTTTTTTTCATGATATCTGCCAGACACGCGGCATAGGCTGTCCGCGCAAGACAGATAATATGGTATTAATATCCAGCCGGGCGGTTGGTGCGTGCGAACCGACTAGCCGGATAACCAGCCTGTTTTCCCAATTGGATAGCGCGCAGATGGTAGTGCTATTTTCGACAGCTGGCGTGACAGTTTTGGCCATCTTCTGGGCATCATCCCCTGCATAGAAAATGGTAGACAGCACTCTGGCCGCGTTACCGCCAGCAGGGGTGGCGATAACCTCGGCGACCCTGTCTGTTAGGCGTAACGACTCAGCATGGAATAACTGGCCATCACGGTATAATCGCCAATTATCGGTAAAGTGGCACCTGCATACCTCTTCACCCATAGCCTCACGCCCCAAAACAAGTGTTTCTGCAAGCAGGCAGCTGCTGTCTCCAGTCATATCCACACAGATTGTTCTATCAAGCTCTGCCCCGTCAAAAATGATAGTTTCCTGCGGTAACCAATGCAGCGTTGCAGCACTTTTAGCCGTCAGCTTGACATTAACCTTTGCAGGTTTCGTACTGCTTCGATACAGCCGTTCTGCTGTCTGAGTAGTCACCATAAGACAGGAAGCTTCTGCAGTGAGGTCGATATCCATCCTGTCTCCGCCCGTAATGCCGCCAGCCGTATTCAGCAGCACCGCCTCTGTCATGTCGCCATAGGTTCTAGGCAACATCAATTTTGCACAGCCTGACTGATAGAGTTTTTCTATCTTTTGCCTATGCAAATGAAAGCCAATTTGACCCTTAGCTCGTTGCAGTTTGGCCTTATGGTTCATAGGTGCGAGGGCCCCATTTTCCCGAATTTCAGGTATTGATATATCGCTTTTTTTGAACAGGCTCTCCTGCATGTTTATCCTCTCTGATCCACCAATAGTGAAACAATCATTTTTGCAGAAGCAGTAACAGGGTCAACAAGCGGAGTGGAAAAATCTGCTTGCAATTTTTCCCATATATTCGTCATCCCAGCACACCCTAGAACCACAGCAATATCAGGTTCTTTTTTCGTAAGTCTTCGAATATGGCTAGCAACAATTTGGTATGACGCAACTGGGTTATGCTCCAGTTCCAACACTGGAACCCCACTTGCAAAAACGCCCTTGCAGATGCCTGAAAATCCCTGATTTTCGATATTATTCGATATTACTGGTATAGATACTTCCAAGGTAGTTAAAACGTTAAAAAGTCCACTCCGCAAAGCAGCATAATGAAAGGATGCCTGACCAATGCCAATAACTGGCCTTTTTGTTATCTTTCTTGCTTGCTCAAGCCCCGTATCATCAAAGCAGCCAATAACATAAGCGTCGTAATCGCTTTTAGCTATAATTTTTAGCAATCCTGGTATGGCTGCCTCGCCATCTTTATAGCCCTGGATAGCGGGAGGGCCCATCTCATTGGTTATAGCCACCGCCTCATAATCAACAGGCAAGTATTTGGCAAACGCAGCATGACAAGTTTCTGTCATCGACTTTGTTGCGTTTGGGTTAATAAAGGCGATGCTAGTCATGATGGCAACTTTTCTTGGGGAATAAATTTAGTAGCGCGCCGACGTAACAAAACAAAAAGAGACAAAAAAATCGCAATAGCAAAAAAACTGACTGCCGTGGTCAATGTGCCGAGGGCATAGATAGTAGGGTCAGTGACTGTAGTAGTCAGACCACGAAGCTCAAGCGGTAGTGTATTTTGCCCGCCAATTGCTTGTGACGAACGCGCCAACTCATCATAGCTCAGTGTGAAGCCAAATAACGCTACCCCAATAAGAGAAGGGGCAATAATTGGCAAAACAGCCTCTTTGAAAGTCTGCCATGGCCCTGCGCCTAGGTCTCGTGCGGCCTCTTCATAGGAGGGATCAAATCGGTTAAACACTGCAAACATAATTAACAAACCAAAAGGGAGTGTCCACGTTAGCTGCGCCCCTAATCCTGAACTAAACAAACCCATAGTAGTTCTGAAATCATCAATGACCCACTGAATTTGAAACTCTGCGCCAATTGCCTTAATGAAATCATCTAATATTCTGAACTCTAGAGCGACACCAAGGCTGATTACAATAGAAGGGACGATAAGAGATGAAATGGTAGCATAGAATAAAAAAGCAGATAGAACGAAATGACGTCTGAATGCCATACCTGCTGACAGGCTTAAGATAACTGTTAGTACCATTACCACTAGCCCTAGACGGATAGAGCGCGCAAATGCGCCCCATATATCAATTACGCCCACCCCATCAAAGAGCGATCTAAACCAAAAGGTTGAAAAACCTCGCATTGGGAAAGTCAAGCCACCCTCTGGCCCTTGAAAAGATAAAACCAAAATAGAAAAAGTAGGCCCATATAAAAATATAATGAAGAGAGTAAAAATCAGGCAAAGAAAAATACGAAAATTACGAGAAATCATTTAAAGCTCTTTCCGAATATCTACGAGTTTTGTCATCGCAAAAATAATCATCAAAGTAATAATGATGAGAATCACCGCATTCGCTGCTGCTGCTGGGAATTGCAAATATGTCATCTCCACATTGATGATTTTTCCTACAGAAGGGATTTGCTGCCCCCCCATCACACCAATGGTCAAATAATCCCCCATGACAATAGTGATTACAAAAATAGACCCAATGATGATGCCTGGCCGACAAAGTGGAATAATAATATTCGTTAGTGTTTGCCAAGTGCTGGCGCCTGCATCATGAGCCGCTTCCAGCAACGAGCGGTCAATACGCATCATAGAGTTGAAAATTGGAACAACCATGAACAGCGTGTAAAGGTGTACAAAAGCTAAAGTGACCGAAAATTGAGAATAAAGAAGCCATTCTAAAGGGGCATCTATAATGCCAGCATCCTGCAAGGTTGAATTTACCAAACCATTTCGGCCGAGTAACGGGATCCATGAGATCATCCGGATAACATTAGAGGTCCAAAATGGGATTGTGCACAACAAAAACAAGACAACCTGCATCTGCAAACTATTGACACAAAATGATAAAAACAATGCTACCATAAAACCAATCACTAACGTGATAAGCCAAACTATGAAAACAAATTTCAGGCTAGATAGATAAGTAGCAAAGGAGGTGCATAAGTCAGGCAGGCTCTTAACACAGCCATAAAAAACATCTTCATAATTAGTAAAAATAAAATCAGGGATAATTGAATAGGCATTGTAGTCCCAAAAGCTAACCATAATTACTAGGCAAAGCGGAACAACAAAAAATGCAAAAATAACCAACGCGAAGGGCAGCGATAAGAAAAACGGAATATTTCTCTTAAATAGTAGCACAGAACTTACCCTCCAAAAGGGATAGACGCTAGTCGCAAAAAATCTGTGACCAGAAGGATGTGGTCACAGATTTTTAAATTTTTTCTTAAGCGGCAACAAATTCGTTCCACTTACGGACCATATAGCGGTTTTCATCCATAGTCGCATTCCAGCAGGCTACGCCGCCCATACGAGTCTCAAATGAGCCACCGTCACGAACCTCACCGACACCAGCCAGCTTCTTTCCGTCAGGTGCCATAATGTCTTGTGCAGCTGGTTTGCCAAGCATCCAGTAATCCCATTCATAACCAGCCATATATTGCTTTGCTGTGGATGGAACTGCTGAATAATAGCCCTGACGGTTTAAATAACCACCAACAAAACCAGACAAATACCAATTGATGAATTCATAACAGACATCTGCCTGATAACCTTTCGTTGCAGCAGATAGCGCAAAACCTACGGCCCATGCTCGGTAGCCCTCTTTTAGCGGCTGATAGACACATGGGATGCCTTGTGTGCGCACAGCTGTAATGGCTGGTGACCACATCGACTGAATTACCACCTCACCAGAGGCCATCAGGTTCACACTCTCGTTGAAATCTGACCATAAGGCACGGAATTGACCAGCTTTTTTCGCTTCGATGAGGATCTTAATAGTCATATCAATTTCATCCCGGGTCATATTGCCCTTGTCGGGATACTGGTATTCGCCCATCGACTCAACAACCATTGCCGCATCCATTATTCCGATTGATGGGATATTTAAGATAGAGGCTTTACCCTTAAATTCTGGATTTAACAATTCTGCCCAAGTGCTGATTGGACGCTTAATCAAGTCTGGGCGGATACCTAATGTATCTGCATTGAACACCGTTGGGATCAAAGTTGCCCACCTCGTTGGCTCTGCTGAAAACTCACTTGAGTATTGATCTTTTAGGTAAAACACTTTCTTAGGAGCTGTGCCCTGGTCACCAATTTTCTTGCCGCCAATCTCACCTTTTGTATGAGTAGTGCTGATATTATCAAACTCTTTAATCCTCTTTGAGTCCATTCCCAAAATATTGCCTGATGGCACAAGTTTCGGTAGGCTGAAATATTCGGTATCTACAATATCAAAACTGTTTGGCTGCGTTAGAACACGTTTGGTCACCTCATCTGTCGTAACCGGAATATATTTTACCTTTATACCAGTATCTTCAAACAGTTTTTTATCAATTTCACTACCCATCGTCGTTGCCGTACCAAGATAGCGAACCACTTTCTCATTGGCCGAAACTACCGTGGGCGATGCCAGGCCCAGCCCGGCAAGTGTCGCGCCCGCACCAGCTGTTTTCAATAGATTTCGTCTACTTATCTTAATTGTCATTTTTTCTTTTCCTTTCTTATACTTCTAGGGGGATCTGGTCTCTTTTTGACCAGCTTGTTTTAACTGGATCGCCGGGTTCCAGTTTAAGCTTGCTAAATTCAGTGTCAGATTGAATTACAGTTAGCTGGCCCACAGTTGTCTTAACTTTCAAACGAACCGTAGAACCTAGATATTCAACGCTGGTTACCTTATCTCCACCACCAGCGGAAATTTTTATCCTGTCTTCTCTAACCGAGACAGGATTATCTTTATGATGAATGACATTATGGCCACCTATAAACTGAGCAACAAATGAATTCCGTGGCTTGGAAAATAACTCTAACGGTGTACCTTGTTGTTCCACCTGACCAGCATTCATCACTAGCACTAGGTCAGAAAGCGCCATAGCTTCTTCTTGAGAGTGTGTGACATGCACAAAGGTAATTCCTAACTGTCTTTGTAAGGCCTTTAACTCTGAGCGCATTTCAATCCGAAGAAAAGGATCGAGCGCCGATAAAGGCTCATCTAATAATAATAATTTTGGTTTTGTTATTAGCGCTCTTGCAAGGGCCACACGCTGTTGCTGTCCGCCAGAAAGTTGGTTGGGGTAGCGATCCCATAATTCCTTAAGTTTGACATTTTCCAAAAGAGCCATCGCCTTTTTATGTCGTTCTGTTTTGGAAAGGCCCATAATTTTTAGAGCGAACGCAACATTATCAATCACCTTAAGGTGAGGAAACAAAGCATAGCTTTGAAACATCATGGAAGTACTGCGAGCGGCAGGCGGCATTTCCGATATGTTTTTATTGTCTAGAATTATATCACCTTGAGTTATTACTTCATGGCCAGCAATCATCCGCAATAAAGACGTTTTTCCGCAACCGGAAGGTCCCAACAAACAACAATATTGACTCGAAGGAAGTCGTAAATTTACACCACGCACAGCGCGTGTCTCTCCGTAATGTTTTTCAAGATTGATCAGCTCTAGACTGCCCATAAGCTACTCCTTAACTTCAAAACGATATCAGCAAGCATCAGAAACAAGTAGCAGTATATTTACGTCACGGTGAGTAATTTTTTGCATCGCACTTACAGGTATTTAAAAAAAATGTTCTAGCTGCAATATTTATACACCAACCGATTTACGCAATTTTGCCTTACTAATTTTAGATTTCTGCCCTTCATAAACAATCTCACCACGCATCATGGCATATATCTGATCAGCCAACCCAAAAGCAAAGTCAAAATATTGCTCCACCAGGATTATGGACATCTGCTGTTGTGATTTTAAATGGGCAATAACCTCACCGATTTGCGAAATGATATTAGGCTGAATGCCTTCAGTCGGCTCATCCAAAAGCAGGAGGCGTGGTTTTGTGATAATTGCGCGGGCAATCGCTAATTGCTGTTGCTGACCACCAGATAGATCACCGCCACGCCTGTCCAGCATGGTTTTTAGAACTGGAAACAGCGCGTAGATATCATCTGGAATAACATGCTGTTCACGCTCAAGGCAGGCAAAGCCAGTTTGCAAATTCTCTAGCACCGTCAACATCGGAAAAATAAGCCGGCCTTGCGGCACATAGGCTACACCTGATTTCGCTAGCAAATCTGCACGGCTATTGGTGACATCCTTGCCGCCCAGTTGATAGGTTCCGCCACTACAAGCATGGGTGCCAGACAGCACACGAAGAAGCGAAGTTTTACCAACCCCATTTGAACCCATGATACAAGTAATCTCGCCAAGTTTTGCCGCTACAGACACACCATGCAAAATCTGCGATGACCCGTAATGAAGCGTTATATTGTCTGCTCTAAGCATTGTTAGCGCCCCAAATACACATCGATTACATCCTGATTTTGCATAACAAAGTCAATCTGGCCTTCTGCCAGCACCGCCCCTTCATGCAAGACGGTTATTCGGCAGTTCAACTGGCGGATAAATTCCATATCATGTTCAACCACCACGACCGCCCGTGTTTTGGCCAATTCTTTCAACAGGCTTACAGTCACCGTACGTTCTGGCGCCGTCATGCCAGCAGCAGGCTCGTCTACCAGCAATAACTGCGGGTCCTGAGCCAAAAGCATGCCGATTTCCAGCCATTGTTTTTGCCCGTGGCTAAGCTCTCCTGCAAATACCGCCATTTGATCTTGCAGATTAATCTGGTCGGCCAGCACAGCTATCTTGTCATTGTCCCTTTGGCTGGATTTATAGGACAATACTGAAAAGGGAGAACGATTATTGGCCAGGGCCATCAGCAAATTTTCATAGACAGACTGACTCTCGAACACGGTAGGTTTCTGGAATTTGCGGCCAATACCCAACTGGGCAATCTGCGCTTCGGTGCGGCGCAGCAGGGACATGCCCGTGTCGCCCCAGCGCACATCCCCTGAATCCGGTCTGGTCTTGCCTGTAACAATATCCATAAAAGTGGTTTTGCCAGCCCCGTTCGGCCCGATGATCGCCCGTAATTCAGCCTGGCCAATATCAAAGCTCAACCCGTTAATAGCCTTGAACCCGTCAAAGGCAACCGAGATATTATCGACGTGAAGCAACTGCGCCATCAGATACCTCCTTTTTGTTTAAGATGGTCAACCAGCCCGCCAATTCCCTTTGGCGCATACAAGGTGACTGCCACAAAGCTGAGGCCAAGTAAAACAAGCCACCATTCTGTCCAGCGCAAGGTTGCAAATCCTAGCGGTATGTCAGGGGCCTGACCGCCTGTAAAATAGCTTGATAACAGCGAGACAAACGCCGCCCCTATAACCGCACCATATAGCCGCCCGCGCCCGCCAATAGCTACCCAAACAGCTAAATAGATAGATGCTATTGGGGCCAGTTCCGCAGGGTTGATGATCCCTGCCTGAGGGTAATAGAGCGCGCCGGCAACCGCCGCGATAACCGCTGTCAGAACAAACACAAACAGCTTGTAGCTTTCCACATTATAGCCAAGAAATCGAACCCGCGCCTCGTTATCACGAATGCCGCGAATTATATTTCCCAGCTTGCTGGATACCACTGCATAGGCAACAAGATAGATAAGCCCTAACGCGACCGCGCTGGCGATAAAAAACCAGATAGAGATAAGCGCTTGCGGGACAGCATCTAGCCCTGGAATATTCTGCAGACCAGACAAGCCATTATTGCCGCGCAGACCGCTATCATTCTGGAATAGATACAAAGCCAGAGCCAGAGTCATTGCCTGAGTTAAAATGGACAGATACACGCCATTGACCCGGGAGCGAAAGGCCAGCCAGCCAAACACCAGCGCCAATAGACCCGGTACCAGAACAACAAGGGCAAGCTGTACCCAGAACAAATCCGCAAAAGCCCAAATCATCGGTATTTCAGCCCCGCCAACCACACCAAAAATCTGTGTTCCAACCGCCTCGCTTATCTCTGACGGGGTTAGGGGAAGCGCTAAATTCTGGGCCGCATCAAGAACAATCAGCTTTGTTCGGGCATACATTAGCCACATGCCGATCATATACCCACCAAGGGCAAAAAAGGCGAAATGACCAAGCGATAATATTCCGCAAAAGCCCCATACTAAATCCATCGCAATGGCAATCATGCACAAGCACAATGTTTTGCCGAGCGTCTTGACAAAGCTGGTTGAAATCAGGCCGACCCCAAACCCTTCGGCCAGAATTACCACCGCAAGGGTAAAAATAGCCAACATGCCCAGAATAAAGAGAAGCGAGGGATGTTTCATCAGATATTTTGTGATGAGGGTGTTTTCCATAATCTTAATCCTCCGCTGCCCGACCCTTAAGCGCGATGATGCCGCGCGGCCGGAACTGGATAAACAGAATGATGAAAATGATCATATAGGTCTGGGCTGCCAGCGTGTTTGAAGGGTTAAGCCATTCAATCGCCTTTTGCAGCGAGCCAATCATCGCCGCCCCTGCCAGAGTGCCCCAGATATTACCAACGCCGCCAACCACCACCGTCATAAAGCTCTGCACGATGTAGTCAGACCCCAGCTCGGAAGTCACCTTTGAGAATAGTCCGATAGCAACACCAGCAATGCCAGCGATGCCAGAACCAAAACCAAAGGTCAGCATGTTAATCCGGTCAGGGTTAATCCCCATGCTGGCCGCCATAGCCGGATTTTGAGTAACCGCACGCGTTTCAAGGCCAAAGCGTGTTCTGGTCATAACATAAAGCAGCAGCCCCAGAAACAACAGGCCAAGACAGAAAATAGCGACTCGAATATTGCTGATGGCCAGCACATCATTCACCACAAAGGCACCATCAAGCCAGGACGGTGAGGTAAGAGGACGTGCTTGCGTTCCAAAAATATTTTTGGCGATTTGTTGCAGGGCGATACTGATCCCAAATGTTGCTAGAAGTGTCTCAAGAGGGCGCTTGTATAAATGCCGGATCACCAGCCGTTCCATCAGCACGCCAGCAGCGAATGTCACACAAAATGCCGCCGGTATGGCCAGCAAAATAGAAAGGGTATAGCCAGGCACAATAAGCTGAACAACATAGCCAGTATAGGCGCCCATCATAATAAATTCGCCATGTGCCATATTAATTACCCGCATCACACCAAAGGTAATGGCAAGACCAATCGCCGCCAGAAAATAAATTGACGCCAGGCTAAGACCATCAAGGACGAGATCAAGCAGCTTAAACACGCTCACCTGACTATTTATGCTGGCGAGAATCTGTCTGGCAGCGCTGGTTACCTGTATAGAGGGATGATCATAAACAGCGAAAAACACATGCTCTGAGACAGCTCTTTGCATCTGTTCCTGATCAATACGTTGTGGCACCCCTTTGGTGGATACCAAAATATCATATAGCTGATTTCGGGCCTGTTCGGTGTTCAGCGTAGATAGGGCTATGTCTGCAATAACGCCATTTTCAGCTAATTCCACCAGGCTTTTGTCTCGCATATCTGGCGAGACAGCCTCGTGCGCATACCCCTTATCCACAAGCATCTGATAGGCCGCCATCAGGCTAAGCTCAGGCTGATCGCCAGAAAATATCCCAGGTTTTTTCGAGGTACCATCCGCCCGTTTCATTGACTGGCCTGGTATAATTTTGCGCGCGATATTCCTGTCTGACGGGATTTGCCTTGCGACCTCAATTTTGCTCACCAGAAGCGGGTTTAGCACCGCCCGCGCTTCCAGAGATAAATCCCCTTTCAGATTGTTAATGGCCGCGACAATCTGGGCAGTATCCGTGCCATAGGTAATGACCGCGAATTTATATGTCTTTTCAAGAAGCTGTTTCAGGCTGGCATCAATTTCTGTTGCCACCGCCCGTTGCAGGGGCAGCAGGTGCGAGGGTTGTATGTCCCGGCTGATCGCTGCCAGACCCACACGCCGAATATCAATATTATCGCTGGTCAGCTGAACTGGCGCGAGCGCGCTGGCAATCTTTGCCCGCACCCCACTGTTTGGTTTAATTTGCTTTAAATTCTTTGCCGGCATCAGCCCAAGGGGCTGTTTGCTAACCGCATCCCTGACGTCAACAATTTTTTTGCCTGCATCATCCTTGCCCGCAGCTTCAACTGTAACGAATCGGCCATCTGCTTTTACAAAATAGAGGGTTTTATCTTTCCAATTTTGCATAAATTCGGCCGCCGCCGCTCCACCAAATTCCTGAATTTCAGCCAGCACAGGGTCAACTGTCCTGGATGAGCTTTTCTGGATCAATTTCGCGTTTCGGCCAAGCACCTCTTCAAAAGCAGATGAGGAGTAGGCAGGCTGAGCTGAAAATGACAGAAAAAGTGAAAGGAGGAGGGGAAGGAAAAATCTTGTCATGATATCCAAATCCTGCCGGAAACACGCAAAAAGACTGTTTCCGGCATTCTCTATTGTTTGGGATTAGCAGGCTGGGGGGAAGGTGCCAGCCTGCCACAGTTCATTAATAGATAGACTTGATTTGGACACAGGTTTTAGTGTCCGTATTGTACATGCCACAACCAAGGGCTTTCCAATCCGAGACCAGTACTTTTGATTCAGGCAGGAAGTCCGTCCACGCATCACCTGGCACTTCGGTGGTTTGGCTGATGATATCAAACTGACCATCACCCTGGATTTCGCCAATCAGGACAGGCTTTGACAAATGGTGATTTGCCAGCATTTCAGCGACACCGCCTGTCAGGTTTGGAAAGGTCTGGCCATACATGGCATCACGAACCTTATCCACTTCGGTTGTACCTGCATCTGCAACCGCCTGCACCCACATATTAAAGCCGATATAGTGCGCTTCCATCGGGTCGTTTGTTACGCGCGCTTCACCCATCTTTGCTTTCCATGAAGCGATGAAGTCGGCATTTGCTTCTGTCTCAGCTGACTGGAAGTAGTTCCAGGCGGCCAAATGACCAACCAAATTTGTTGTGTCGAGACCAGATAGCTCTTCTTCCCCTACCGAGAAAGCAACAACCGGAATATCATCAGCAGACACGCCCGCTGCGGCTAGCTCTTTATAGAAGCCAACATTGGCATCGCCATTGATGGTTGAAATCACGCCAACCTTTTTACCATCAGCGCCCAGCGCGACAACATCTGCCACAATCTTGGACCAGTCTGAATGGCCAAATGGTGTATAGTTTACAAAAATATCAGATGCGGCGATGCCCTTGTCTTTCAAATATTGTTCCAGAATTTTATTCGTGGTTCGCGGATACACATAATCTGTTCCCAGCAAGGCAAATTTCTCAACTCCAAGTTCTTCCAGATAATAATCTGTTGCAGGAATCGCCTGCTGGTTTGGCGCGGCACCTGTGTAAAACACATTCTTTGAGCTTTCCTCGCCTTCATACTGAACAGGGTAGAAAAGCAGACCATTTAATTCTTCGATTACCGGCAATACAGATTTACGCGACACAGAAGTCCAGTTTCCAAAAATCACATCCACGTCATGCACGGTCAGCAATTCACGCGCTTTTTCTGCAAATAAAGGCCAGTCTGACGCCGGATCAACAACAACCGGCACCAGTTTTTCACCAAGAAGACCACCCTTCGCATTTTGCTGCTCGATCAGCATGAGCATGGTATCTTTCAATGTCGTTTCCGAAATGGCCATGGTGCCGGATAAAGAATGCAGTACGCCAACTTTGATATCAGCTACAGCCTGGCTGGCTGCCGCACACATCATCGCACTCGCAATTAACAACTTCTTCATAATTCTCTCTCTTTCTAATTTTGACGTTCGATTTAACGCTTCAGTCGCACTCTTGGGGGGAGGACAAAACTGAGGAACATCGTTACGGTAAAAAATGTGATGAGAATGAATACTGCTAAAAACAAACAGGCGTGATGCATTATTTGCATCACCCTATTTTTGGCGCAGCAAGAAAGTATCCTGGATAATAGGAAAAAACGCGCTGTTTTATGAAGGTTTCAGCGCAAAATAAATTGGCTGGATGACCCGCATCCAGACAAGATAATGACGAGCGGCAAGCGTATCTAGACCTGGCTTTCTATAGCATGATTACGGCATACCCACTGGTAGCGTGCCCATTCCCGCCGTTCCATTCGCGAGTTATACCGGCCACGCTCCATCGCCGCTGCCATCATACATGCATCTTGATTCGCATATGCCTGTTCACGTTCAAATTCGTGACACTGCGTCTGGCCCTCCAAGGTTACGCACGTAACCAATACCAGCAAAAACATGACATCCTCCCCAGAGTACCATGTGCTGATTTAATCGTAGCCATAAACATATTGCTTTGGCAAATTTAAGACCAATAAAGGCAGGGGCTGGATAGAGACTGAAAGGGAGGGGCCGGGCGATTCTGCGCGCCAGCGGCAGCATGCTGCCCTTTGCGGTGATAGATAAAGCCCGCAATAAGGCTGTTGGCATGACCACCGATATGAATATTGATGCGGCCTCGCCACGGTTGGAAATCGGCGCCACCTGGTATTGCCCATCTGTACAAAGAACTGGACTAAACACCGAATGCAAGCTGTTACTGCTACAACATGCCTTTGAAGAGCTGGGATGTATTGCGGTGGAATTTCGCACCCATTTCCTTAATCATCAAAGTCGGCGAGCCATCGAACGGCTAGGAGCCAGGCTAGATGGCATCTTGCGCGCCCATTGCGTGATGGAAAATGGTATCATCCGCGATACCGCTGTCTATTCCATCCTGCCTTCGGAATGGCCAGCGGTGCGGGCCAATCTTGTCTGGCAGTTGGAAAAACCCCGCCCCTGATATATTTGTCGGGATATACCCCGCCCCCCGGATAACCCGAACCCAGCTTATGCCGGGACAGGCCGGTCAATATGATAGGCCGGATCGATGCGTTGCCGCCATAATACGGGCAGCATCTCGGCAAAAACAGGCCAAAGGCCATTATAGGCAGGTGGACATTTATCCTTTATCGCCTCATGCAAGGCTGGCAAATGGTAATAGGGCACATTTGGATAGAGATGATGTTCGAGATGATATTGCATATTCATATATAAAAAACCCAATATTGGCCCTAAATAAATGGTGCGGGTATTCATCCGGTGGTCATAGACATTCTGGGCAAGACCAACATGTTGCGAGAGGGCAAATAGATGCCGCAAACTGCCGCCAAACATCATTGGTAACGGGCCGATAAGTAATACCGGCAACCAGCTGGATAGATACAGGCTTAACCCTGCTGTCCCTGCCAGGATAGCTATCCAGAGCCGCGCTTTTGCGACCGCCCCGTCTGGCAGGGCTACTCGCCCGCTTTGCCTGTCTTTTGCGGTTAGCCGGTTCAGACTGTGGGTGGTTAATTCTGTCATCCCCCTAATCGCCCGTTCCACCATAAACAGGTTTAACAACAAGGCCCTGAAATTTGGCGGGACCGGGGTAACAATTTCCGGATCCTTATCAGTCAGGATAGTATGCTGATGATGAATATCATGGCTTTTGATGCGCAGAAATGTCTCACGGAGAACCATAAAGCTGGTAATCTCAAAGAAGAATTGATTATATTTTTTGGTTTTAAACGCGGTGCCATGCCCGGTTTCATGTTCGCGTGATTGCGAGCCTGTACTGTACAAAACCGCATAGGCATAAAGCGGCAAGGCAGCCCACCAGCTGCCCCACAGATAATTTGTCACGTAGGCAAAAAATGCCATCAGCCCCAGCCAGATAGACATATCGCGCATGGGACGTCTATCTTCGCGTTGCGTCAATTGGCGTAGCAAAGCGGCATCTATTTTAATGCGTTTCCATTTATGCGGCGCCGTGTTGCCTGTCATTTATCCTCACCTATGCACACAGGATAGTCTGAAAAGTGTAGCTATTCTGGTAGGCAGGTCAATCTAGCGGGACAATAAAGAGCAGGCAGCGATGTCAGAGCCAATTTACAGACGATAAACCATCCAGAACATATTGCACCGACAACCCTGCCAGCACGATGGCGGTAATTCTAGAAAACACCATAGTGACCTTTTCATTCATCCAGCTTTCCGCGATCACGGTCAGGCACAGGATAAGACCGGTAGAAGCCATCACCGCAAGCAGGGCAAAATAGCCAATTAATGTATCTGCAGGCGCAGAAGAAAAGCTGGCATTGACCACAATCACAGAAATGATCGCCGCAGGCCCCGCCAGCATCGGGATAGCCAGCGGATAAATCGCCACATTATCCATATCGCTATCGGCGGTATCAGCGGTGCTTTCATCGCGCTTTCTTGCCTGTCTTTTGGCAGACAACATATCCAGAGACACCAGGAATAAAATAATGCCGCCAGCGATTTTAAAGGCCTGTTCAGTTATGTTCAGATAGGCCAGAACCCAGGCCCCACAAAGCGCAAAGAACACCATGATAAAAGAGGCAAATAACGTCGCCTCCAGCGCGGTTCTATATTTTTGCCGGCGCGTCTGTGCCGTTGTAACCGCCAGAAAAACAGGCGCGTTACCTATCGGATCGATGACCACAAAATAAATGATAAAGGCGGTAATAAAACTCTCTAGCATGTTTGGTCCTGCATTGGCTGTCGGGGGGATGAATTGCCCCTATACAGCAAACTAGCATGTTTAGGAAAAAAGAACATTAGCTGTGAGCGGCAGCGGCGTTTGATATTGACGCGAGCAGGGCAATCCCACAACAGGCCAGTGCAAAAAATGCACTGCCCCGGAAAAAAACAAACCCTGTATTTTTCGGCCCAATGATTATATTTTTTGGGCAAATTAGGGGGGTCAGCCTTATGTCAGCCCCCCTTCGCGCTACGATACATATCGGTGATAAGGAACCTCACCCATGATAACCCTTGATTTTATCAGCACGCTATTTCCAGCTATCCCGCTGGCCATTGTCGCGCTTAATTTGCGTTATACTAGCCTGGCAGGCCTGATGCGCAATCTGGCGGCACAGATAGAAAAGCCGGAACAGACATCAGAACAAACCGCTGTCCTGTTCAAAGAATTACAGATGATGCAGCTGCGCATATCGCTGGTGAAATTCTCATTATTCTTTGCTGGTCTGTCTTTTGTCTTTAATCTGGGCAGCATGTATTTCACCCTTTATGCCTATGATTTATCTGCCCATTATATGATGGGGGCAACGATAATGATGATGATGGTCGCAATTGGCCTGTTTTGTGTTGAGACGATTTATTCCACCAGAGCCCTGAAGCTGCATTTAGAGATAGTAAAGCCCGAAATACGGACAGGCATTCAGACACACGCCGCCCGCTAGCCTGGTTGTAAAAAAAATATCTATGGCGATTACTGGAAAGACAGAAAGGCTTGCGCTATTCTTTTGGGCAGTTTTACACGCCATGGAGAAAGGCAGGATGCGCCATGCTGTTAAATACGCCGATTTGTGACTTTGGCTGGCCAGCTCCGGATTTTAATCTAAATGACCCGCAAGGAACCGCCTATAGCTTTGAAGAGCTGCGCGGGGAATCCGGCTTGCTGATTTGTTTTATCTGTAATCACTGCCCTTATGTGCAGGCCATTATTACCCGGCTGGTAGCAGATGCAAAGGCTTTGCGCGGGGATGGTATTAATACTGTGGCGATCATGCCCAATGATTATCAAAATGTGGCCGCAGACAGCCCGCAACAGATGCAGAAATTCGCCCTGGAACATGGTTTCGATTTTCCATATTTGATAGATGAGGATCAAAGCGTCGCCCGGGCCTATGGCGCAGTATGCACACCAGATTTCTTTGGCCTGAATGCAGACCTCACCCTGCAATATCGAGGCCGACTAGATGATATAAAAATGGGCGCAAAGGGCCCACGAACGCCAGAATTGCTAGAGTCGATGCAGCAGATAGCCAAAATAGGCACTGGCCCGGCAGAACAGACCCCCTCTATGGGCTGTTCAATTAAATGGCGTAGCTAGCCAGATGGTACAGCGATAGGAGCTTTTTCTCCCTCGTTTAGCCAGCCCTTGATATCTGTATAACGGGATGTAGTCTTGCTCTTGATTCCTGGCGCGATTGGTGAGATAAGATGGCAGGCTTAAGCCTGAACCTTAAAAAATGTGCGGCTGTGGCGGAACTGGTAGACGCGCAGCGTTGAGGTCGCTGTGGGGCTAATACCCCGTGGAAGTTCGAGTCTTCTCAGCCGCACCATTTCTCTCAAACAAACCCGCAGAGAACCTACAGTTTTCCTATCGTAACGTTAAAGGGTAGGACAAACGGTAGGACATTTTGGCCAAATATCTCTTTACAAAGAGAGGCATCTACTACTTCGAGCGCCGCGTTCCAAAGGACATCAGCGCCCATTATAGTGCCTCAAAAATCATAAAATCGTTACGCACAAAGAACAGAACCACTGCACTTGCTCTCTCGGCTCAATACGCTAGGCATCTCGATGGCTACTGGATATCGTTACGTCACAGTGCCTTCGCTGAACAATTTTGCACCCAACGGCAATCGGTACATAGCACTGAAAGCACATCCAGCCGTGACTGCATTAAAATGAGCGAAGCCTGCCACAGGCTAGGTGTGTGCAGAATTCCGAAACAGCAAGAATATCGCTCTAGAATTCACCAACAATCATATTTAGGTATTTACCCACCTAGTTCGATGTTGCTCATTTCTTGCGAGTTGAATGCCTCAGGATTGCAGACTGGACAAGATGGCTTTCTCAAAAGTTTGTAACCGCCGATAAGTGCATAACCGCTTATTTTGAATGCATGACCTTCTTTGCACTCAAACCAAACCTTTGTCATACCATTACCAACTCCCTTAAGAGGGTAAATGCCAGTGCCTTCAAGATTAGCCTCAACCCATTTGGCGCCTCGTTTTACTGTTGGTTTGTGAATAGGTGGATGCAACGGATTTTTTCTAACGCCAGCCGCTTTAGCGATCCTAAGGCCTTTTTGCACCCAACTTTGGTCTAGGTCGGTTCCTTCTGATAAAAACAGAAGCTCATTAGTGAATGAATATGGAAGTTCTGTTAGCGGTGGTCGTTTCCAGAATTCATGCTCAGCAAGGTAAACATCATCGACATCAATAACTTCTGATATTTCCCATAATTGGCCAGTTTCTCTAACAATTTTGCCAGCCGCTTTGTCAAATTGGGTGTTATGTTCCTTTAATCTGATTTCTGGATTGCGCCTAGTAATGCCGATTTTTAGTAAATTAGGATTAGTGGGATGAGAG
>JBMZFK010000022.1:0-23632 GCA_049615365.1 Puniceispirillaceae bacterium (SeqCode) | reverse complement strand
GATGCAGAAAGTGCCAAGCTGATCACATCCGATATCGATCCGCGTGACAAGCCTTTCATTCATGGCGAGCGCAGTGATGAAGGGTTTTACCGGCTTCGCGATGAGGATGCCTTTGACAGATGCGTGGCGCGTGGCCTGGCCTTTGCCCCTTATGCCGATTTATTATGGATGGAAACTTCCACCCCTGATCTGGATCAGGCAGAGGCCTTTGCCAAAGCGATACGCAGCCAATATCCCGAACAGATGCTGGCCTATAATTGCAGCCCGTCCTTTAACTGGTCGGCCAATCTAAACGAGCAGGATATTGCCCGTTTCCAAAATGAAATCGGCAAGATGGGCTATAAGTTCCAATTTATCACGCTGGCCGGCTTTCATTCCCTGAATTACGGTATGTATGAATTGGCTCATGCCTATAAGGATAAGGGCATGACAGCCTATAGCGCCTTGCAAAATGCCGAATTTGCCGCAGAAGAAATTGGCTATACCGCCCATCGCCATCAACGTGAGGTTGGCGCCGGGTGGTTCGATGCCATTTCCGTAGCCGCCAAAGGTGGGGCATCTTCTACAACCGCCCTGAATAACAGTACCGAAGAAGCCCAATTCACCAGCCAGGCCGCACAATAGTGCCGGCATTAAAAGGGAGTAAGAATATGAATGATATGCATAACACATTGGACGCCGCTCTGGATGAGCGGGTAACCATCATTGTTCCATCTTTGTCACAGGCTGCATTTGAAGTGCATCGACAGAATATGTGGGAGCGCGGCTATCGCCTGGAAAACAAGATTAATGCGCATAAATATTTTGCCAGCGACGGGTATGAGATTAATCATCTGTTTGAAGGCAAGACAATGTATGCGGCAACCTTTGTAAAACGTAGCTAGCAAGTTTATAGGCGAGCCATCTCCAAACACTTCCCTTACCCCAAGGCCCGTCTATATCGAAAGACCGTATATGCCCAATCATATACGGTCTTTTTTTGCCTGAAAAAAGTGGGGGCTAGACAGTTGCGGTCAGCCCGCCATCAACAAAAATGGTCTGGCCATTGACGAAATCAGACGCTGATGACGCCAGAAACAAACACACCCCAACAAGCTCTTGTGTTTTGCCCCACCGCCCGGCTGGCGTACGGGCAATCAGCCATTGGTTAAATTCCGGATCAGCTGCCAGCGCCGCGTTCAGCTCGGTCCGGAAATAGCCCGGGGCGATCGCATTACAATTCAGACCCTGTGCTGCCCAATCCGCCGCCATGCCTTTTGTCAGACTGCTTACCGCCCCTTTCGAAGCGGTATAGGGCGCGATAGATGGCCGGGCCAACAGGCTCATCACCGACGCAATATTGATTATCTTTCCAGCTTTGCGGGCGATCATATATCTGGCAACCGCCTGGCTGACGCTAAAGACAGATCGTAAATTGGTGGCTAAAAGCTGGTCAAATTTTTCTATCTCAAATTCGTGCAAGGGCTGGCGATGCTGCATGCCCGCATTATTGACTAAAATATCAAGCGCCGTCCCGCCTGTCTCCAGGGCGGCAATCGCCTTTGATACCGCTTCATGATCGCACACATCAAACGCACAAGCCTGTGCAGTAATGCCCTCTTTGGCCAGCAGCTCTACTGCCTCATCCAATGCCTGCTGGTTGCGGCCATTCAGAATAAGATGGGCACCGGCCTGTCCCAGACCGCGCGCCAATGCCAGGCCAATGCCACGCGATGCGCCTGTTACCAGTGCTGTTTTACCCTGTATATGAAACAGTTTTTCTGACATGTTTTTATATTTCTACCTGCTCTTTTTTGTCTGTTTAGCAAAGCTGCAGCTAGGCATCATACAGGCCGAGCGTGCGCGCCTGCAATTTCAGCAGGCCAGTAACATGTGCCAGTGTTGGCGCTTGTATCTCCAGCCTGTCTGCAAGTTCCAGCACCGCAGATACGAGCGGGTCAATTTCCAGAGGACGGCCTGCCTCGATATCCTGGCGTGTTGACGGTTTATGCCCGATAATGCGGGCAGCGCCAGTGATCCTGTCTTCTATGCTGACATTAAAACGCACCCCAACCGCTTCACCGATATTCTGACATTCTGTCATAATGCTATGCACCAGATGCCGACAGGCGGGATCGGCGCCAATCTGATCCAAAGTCGCGCCGGTCAATGCCGAGACAGGATTAAAAGAGCAATTGCCCCATAATTTTACCCAAATTTCATCCCGGATTCGCTTTTTCTGTGGCGCCTTCAGCCCCCCTGCGATCATTAGCTGGCTCAGGATTTTTACTCGCTCACTTGCCTCACCGGACGGCTCCCCAAGACTAAAACGCTCACCATCAATATGCTGAATAACACCCGGCTCAGCAATCTCGCATGCCGGATAGACAACACAGCCAATTGCACGATGCGCGCCTATCTCTGAGTAGATGCGCCCGCCCGGATCAACAGATTGCAACGGCTGATTATCCAGAATAGTTCCAGTATTTGCCTGATGAAAATACCACCAGGGCAGACCATTTACCGCCGATACTACCGCGGTATCCGGCCTCAGTAACGGGGCCATCTGGTCAATGATTTTGGGGATACCATGTGCCTTTAGCGCCAGAATGATATAATCTTGCGGGCCAAGTTCGGCAGGGTTATCACTTGCGGCAAGCTGATGCACGGATTGCTCGCCTGCTTTATTCAGGCGCAAACCCTTCTCGCGGATTGCCGCCAGATGCGGCCCTCTGGCAACCAGGCTGACTTTTGCACCTGCCCGATCAAGGCAGGCCGCCATATAACCGCCAATTGCCCCGGCCCCATAGATACAAATCCTTGTCATGGCAGACCCCCCTAATTCGCCTATTTTGCGCTCAGCCCCAATTTACATTTCCAACTTTATAAGCCCAGCTTTTCAGCCAATCCAATTCGTTGCAGCTTGCCAGTAGCCCCTTTTGGAATTTCATCCAGGAAACATATCTGTTTTGGCACCTTGAATTTCGCCAGATGGGTATTGGCATATTCTTTTAGCTCCGCTTCGCTCAGGCTGGCGCCTTCTGCCAGAACTACCGCCGCGGCGACATCTTCACCCAGCATTTTATCTGCCACCGCAAAAGTCACCACCTGTTCAATAGCTGGATGTTCCATCAACACATTATCCACTTCCAGCGGCGAGATTTTTTCGCCCCCGCGATTGATAATCTCTTTTAATCGGCCGGTGATTTTCAGATAGCCCTCTATATCGAAATAGCCCTGATCCCCTGTCCTGAACCAGCCATTGGTAAAGCTGCTGGCATTGGCGGCATCATTATTTTCATAACCGGGGGTTACATTCTCGCCTTTAATACACACCTCCCCCTCATTGCCTTGAGGCTGGGGGGTGCCATCTGCATCCAGAATACAGACTTCCGGATTGGTTACGATGCCCACAAAACCCGCTTTTTGCCGGCCAGGTTCTATAGGATTGGAGGTCATTTGATGCGCTGCTTCTGTCATGCCATAGGCTTCGATAACCGGACATTCAAAAGCCGCGTTCAAGGCCTCAAACACAGCAGGAGGCAGGGATGCTGAAGATGAGCGAATAAACCGCAACCCAAGAGATTTCGCGGCCTCGGGATTGCGTTGCGCACGCAGCAGGAGCGCCTGATGCATGGTTGGCACACCGGAATACCAGCTGATCTTTTCAGATCTGGCCAGATCGAAAAACTGCAACGCATTAAATCCTGCTGAGCAACATACAGAGGCGCCGCGTCCCATAGAGGCGGCAAGCACGGCTATCAGCCCGTGAATATGAAAAAGCGGCATGATATTCAAACAATGATCAGCCACATCCAGCTGCAAGCTGGCCGCGATATTTCGCGCAGAGGCCAATATATTTTTTTGCAAAAGCGGCACCACTTTCGGGCGCGAGGTTGTACCAGAGGTATGCAGCACCAGCGCTTCATCCTCTTCTGAGGCCGGGATAGCGTCGGCAGTCTGTTCAAATAGAGTAAAGCTACCAGCAGGGCTGTTTTCTGCCACGCGGGCTTCTGCCACCTCGATGCCCAACTCTGCGGCAGCGTCAATAACCGGGTTCGTGCTACCTTCTGCAACGATCACCAGCTTTGGTCGCAAATCCTCAAGATAAAAGGCATATTCTGCCTTTTTATAGGCCGGGTTCAATGGCGCGGCTGACATATAGCTGGCAACCGCCAGAAACGCCGACGCCATTTCCGGCCCATTTGGCAGCACAATGGCCACCCGGTCGCCGCGACCTAGCCCTTTGCCGGCCAATTGCCCGCCAACCGCCTGGATATGCGCCCGCAACTGTCCATAGGTCATCGCCGGGCGGTCAGGTGCGCTAAGCGCAACCGCATTATCAGCACCTACATCAAGAAGAGATTTAATCGTCATTTCAAAACCCACATTAAGTTACGGTAAAAAGATTTAATCAGCGCGATATGCCGGTGGCCGCACTGGCCGTCACCTGGCCAGATAATCTATCAATTAAGCTGGAAGCCCGCCATGACAAGCATTATCCATCCCAGTTATTTATCCAATCTGTTTTTTTTCGAACTACCGCGCACAGAAGCCTGCTAGCGCTATCTTGCCAGAACCTTTTTTCAAAAGCGCCAAATGGGTTAGTCATCGGTTATATGTAATTTTCCTGTTTTCAGCAGCTCGGCAATTTTATCATGTGTGACCAGCCCCTCTGCTACCCGGGCATCCAGCTCGGCTTCCAGCTGTTTCACCCTTTCCAGCGCGACCAGAACCGCCTCTATCTCATCAAAAGGAACACAAACCACCCCATCACCATCCGCAATGATCATATCGCCATCACAAATATGCTGGCCTGCAAAATCCAGCCCGAACCCAACCCTGCCAGGCCCGGTCATAAAGGGGGTAGCCGGGGTGATGCCTGTTGCCCAAACTGGAAATCCTATTTCATTGATGCCGTGAATATCGCGCACTGGACAATCCATAATCATTGCCACCGCCCCAACATTAATCAGCATGCCGCAAAGCCTGTCTCCTGCTCCGGCACAGCTTTGATTGCCAGCAAATCCAGCGACCAAAATATCGCCCTTTTTGGCGTAATGAATAGCCGCAAAAGAGGCCAATACATCGGCAGAGGCATTTTCAGCGGTAAGGGCAGGGCCAGCGATGGAAACGCCGCTGGGCGGGAAGGTCGTTTGCTGGCTGATAGCCATAGCAACCGCACCGCGCCCGCCGCGCGCATCCACAATCTGGCCTGTTGGCACATTTTGAAACGCCGCAATTTGAACGGCGGTAGGGCGGCGGCGTGTTTTTTTAACTTTCAACAGAGGCGGGGCTTCTATCATTGAAATCCAGACCTTTTTAAGACGAAATATACGATAGCAAAAACAGATATCTGCCTTTCAGCCTAGCAAAGAAAAGGGGCGATAGGCAAATGCTTGGCTCCCTCCGGAGGATAGATAAATTTATCCGGTAAAATAGCCCTGCCCGGGCGGTACCAGACCAGATGGCAGACACAAAGCCTGCCCTGAATTTGAGGTAAATAGGGGAAAGTTTTGAAAACTTGCCGCCACCAGCACAGTTGAGGGCGACAAGCCTGGAGGAACGATGAAGTTGCGATCTAACACAATTCAAGTAAAGCCGGTTCGTTCAGACCTGCCAGATAAACAGACGCACCACACATCCCAAACCCAGCGCATCTGCCCTATGCGTAACTGACAGATAAACAGGCCCATATCTCTAAATACAACTATATAAAGTATAACGCAAATAAATTTTGTCTATATATTGTGTTTTTAGAGTGTGTAAGGGAAAAGCAGCCTAGGGAAGGCTAAGCTGTGACCGCTCTGCCTGGCGTTGTGATTTTTGTATTCGGCGCTGACGGGTAATTGCTTTTGCCTGCCCGGCGGTCATGCAATCTGGACACAGACAGTTATCTGCCAGATCAAAACTGCCGGTCATATTGGGAAGATTCATACACCAGCAAGACCGCTCTTTGGTAGAGCCACATTTAAATTGTGTGCCGCATTTATCACAAGTCAAGGTTTGCATCTCTGCCTCCAATATTGTGGAAGGTAACACATCACCATCTGGTATGATGAACAGAGTTTAGATACAGAGTCTGTTGCAAAACCGACATCTGCCCCTGTCCTGATGGCGCAAGCTGACAGGTAGGGGCAGCTTTAACGGCGGCATTTTTTGATTATTCTGTGCCGGTTCTGGCCGCTCTCTTGCGCTCATGCGGGTCAAGATAACGTTTCCGCAACCGCAGGCTGACAGGCGTGACTTCAACCAGCTCATCGGGGTTGATATAGGCCATCATATCTTCAAGAGTAAGGCGACGTGGCGGGGTCAGCAAAATTGCATCATCCGAGCCGGACGCGCGAACATTGGTCAGTTTTTTACCTTTTAGCACATTCACGCCAAGGTCATTATCGCGGTTATGCTCGCCAACCACCATACCCTCATAGACCTTATCCTGTGGCGAGACAAACATCACCCCTCTGTCCTGAAGATTAAACAGCGCATAGGCTACTGCCTGGCCTGTTTCTGTAGACACCAGCGCGCCATTACGGCGGCCGCTAATATCGCCTTTATAGGGTGCATAGCTATAAAAGACGCGGTTCAGCACTCCAGTACCACGGGTTTCAGTTAAAAATCGGCCCTGATAGCCTATTAGTCCTCGTGATGGCGCCAAAAAGACCAGCCGCGTTTTGCCAGACCCGGCATTGCGCATATCCACCATTTCAGCCTTGCGTTGATTAAGGGTATCAATCACCGGACTGGCGAAATCTGCATCCACATCAATGATAATCTCTTCCATTGGCTCGTGGCGCTGACCCTCTATCATACGGAACAGCACTTTTGGCCGCGAGACGGTCATCTCAAATCCCTCGCGCCGCATTGTTTCGATAAGCACGCCAAGCTGAAGCTCGCCGCGCCCGCCAATTTCAAAACTGTCCCGATTTTCACTTTCGGCAAAGGTGATTGCCACATTCACCTCAGCTTCGGCCAATAACCGTTCGCGGATCATGGTAGAGGTAACTTTTTTACCTTCTGTGCCAGCAAGCGGGCTGTCATTCACTGAAATTGTTACCGACATGGTTGGCGGATCAATTGGCGTAGAGGCTAGCGGCTGTGTGACCTCCGGACTGGCAATGGTATCGGAAACAGATGCTTTGGACAGGCCGGCAATACATACAATATCGCCTGCGCTCACCTCTTCGGCTGGCACCCGTTCTGTTCCCTCAAAGCGCAGCAGCTTGGTAAGCCGTCCGCTCTCTACCACTTTGCTGTCCAGATTCAGGGCCCGCACGCTGTCATTTACAGAAATTTTCCCCTGCATCACCCGTCCGGTCAGGCAGCGCCCCAGAAACTGATCTGAATCCAACAAGGTTGCCAGCATCGCAAATGGGGCATCAACAGAGGCTTGCGGAGGCGGAACATGCGTGGTTATCGTCTCCAGCAACGGGTCAAGCGAGCCTCGCTCATCACCCAGCTCCCTGACACACCACCCATCCCGGCCAGAGGCATACAGGATCGGAAAATCCAGCTGTTCATCATTGGCATCAAGTGCCACAAACAGGTCAAACACCTCATCCACGACTTCTTCGGGGCGGCCATCTGGCTTATCCACCTTATTGATAATCACCATTGGGCGCAAACCCAGCGCCAGCGCCTTGCCCAGCACAAATTTGGTTTGTGGCATTGGCCCTTCAGCCGCATCGGTTAACAGGATAACGCCATCTGCCATATGCAAGACACGCTCAACCTCGCCGCCAAAATCCGCATGGCCGGGGGTATCGATAATATTGATACGCTTGTCCCGCCACCGCACCGAAGTCGGCTTTGCCAAAATGGTAATTCCGCGCTCTTTTTCCAGATCGCCTGAATCCATAATCCGTTCATCTACCTGCTGATTTTCCCGAAACATGCCACTTTGTTTCATGATTGAATCAATCAGGGTTGTTTTGCCATGATCCACATGGGCAATAATCGCAATATTGCGGAGGTCTTCACGCATTCATTTTAACTTTCTATATAAAACAGCCTAACTAATCTGCTTTGGAACAGGCGTTAGGCCGGCACATGATCCAATAATGTTATATTTGCATCGCGCATTGCCGTTATTTGGGCAGCGAGCGACCCTTCCAAATCTATCGCCCGGCAGGCTGGCATCACCACTGAGGTCTGATAGCCCAGCGCCGCTGCATCCAGAGCAGAAAAAGCTACACAAAAATCTGTTGCCAGCCCTGCCAGCACCAGCGTGTCAATCTGGCGATTACGCAAATATCCATCCAGACCAGTAATGGTCTGGCGGTCATTTTCAAAAAAGGCAGAATAGCTGTCGATTGAGGGGCGGAACCCCTTGCGGACGATCATCTGGAAGGCCTGTGTGCGCAAGCTGGCGTGAAAGGCGGCACCATCACTGTCTTGCACGCAATGATCTGGCCACAATGTTTGCGCCCCATAGGCCATCTCTATCTGCTGAAACGCGGCGGCGGCATGATGGCTGGAGGCAAAGCTGGAATGCCCCTTTGGGTGCCAGTCCTGTGTTGCCACAACATTTTCAGCAAGGGCTATCATCGCATTAATCGGGGGGACCACCTGATCGCCAGCCTCTACCGCTAGCTGGCCACCCGGGCAGAAATCATTTTGCACATCAATCACCAGCAAGGCCGAAGAAGGCGCGGTCAGAATAGAATTATTTTGCATGTTCATATCCAGTTGCCTCCTTCCAATGTTTGCGACACAAAGAGACATATTTGTCATTGCCGCCAATTTCTATCTGTGCGCCGTCTGTAACGGTAGTCCCATCCTGGGATTGGCGGATCACCATGCTGGCTTTTCGCCCGCAATGACAAATTGTTCGAATTTCCCGCAAGACGTCAGCAATGGCCAGCAATTCTGCTGATCCTGGAAACAGCTTGCCCTGAAAATCAGTGCGCAATCCATAGCACATCACGGGCAAATTGTAATCATCTGCCAGCACAGAAAGTTGCCAGACCTGTGCCGGGGTCAGGAATTGGGCTTCATCTACCAGCAGACATGCCAGCTCTTTTTCCTGATGGGCTGGCAGCACTTGCGCGAGAAGGTCAGTGCGGGCATCAAAGGTATGAGCATCCGCAGACAGACCAATGCGCGAGCCAATCTTGCCAGGCCCTGCGCGATCATCCAGCGCCGCGGTCAGCAACATCGTCTGCATGCCTCGCTCCTGATAATTATGCGACGCCTGCAGCAATATCGTTGTCTTGCCAGCATTCATTGCTGAGTAAGAAAAATAGAGCTTTGCCACGAACTTTTATTTACCTGGTTATGAATTTGGGGCGGGCTGTTATCCGCAAGGGCTTTCACCCCTTTTTCCCTGTCTGCCCATTGGCTAAATCAGCTCTCTTGAAATGTCCAGTTAAAAACGCAAGCACGCCCCTATCTGTGCAGGATATTCCGCCGCATTGAACCCTAACCAGAAGCAGGCTAAACTGTGCTATCAGTTCAGTAAATTCAACAAGGCATACAAGATGACAAACTCTCCGGTTTTTGACGGGCTCGAAGTGGTTAACCATCCGGTTATCGAGGTTAAATTGGCAAAATTGCGGGATAAAAATACCCCGCCACATGATTTCCGGCGCATCCTGTTTGAACTTGCTGGGCTGATGAGCGCGGCGGTCTTTGGGCATATCAAAACCGTACCAATAGAAATAGAAACGCCGCTGGAAACAACAACAGCGGCCGCCTTGCCGCCACATGTTCCGTGTATTGTATCTATCTTGCGTGCGGGTAATGGCATGGCAGATGCGCTAAGCGCGTTATTGCCAGAGGCCGCTATCGGTCATATCGGCTTGCAACGCGACCCGGAAACCCACCAGCCAGAATTCTATTATGAAAAACTGCCACCAGAGATAGCCGCACGGCAGGTGATTATAACCGATCCGATGCTGGCCACTGGCGGGTCTGCAATCCTAACCGCAGACAGGCTGAAGGCGCATGGCGTCACCGATATTATTTTCTGCTGTTTGGTTGCCGCCCCGGAAGGGGTTACAGCCTTTAGCCAAGCGCACCCCGACATTCGAATTATCACCGCCGCCCTTGACCGGCAGTTAAATTCACAGTGCTATATCTTGCCAGGTCTAGGCGATGCTGGAGACCGGATCTATAACACCTGAAACCGTCATCTCTCACCAAGATTATCGGGCCCAAAACTATGCGGCAGCAGCGTGTCTAATGTGAATACCTGACGCACCCCATGCGCATCACACACCAGAATTTCTGTGGTAGCAGAGGCAAATTCACGTATCCGTTGCCGACATCCCCCGCAAGGGGTACATAACGCCGCACCGCGCCCTGCTACCGCTATTCGTATAATTTTTTTTCCGCCAGCACGTACCATCATGGCTATCGCTCCGGCTTCGGCACAGCTGCCAACCGGATAGGCAGCATTCTCGACATTCACGCCTGTATGGATCTGGCCCCTATCATCTTCAATAGCGGCGCCAACCTGAAACTGGCTATAAGGGGCATAGGCAGCAGCCATCGCTTCAATAGCGGCCTGTGCGAGCTTATCCTTATCTGCATCCGCCATCTTATCGCTCCTTGATATAGGGTCGTCCGATCGCCCGTGGTGGCGTGGCCTTGCCAATAAATCCTGCCAGCAAAACAACGGTCAGCACATAGGGCAAAACCAAAATCAGATCTGTTGGAATCTGGCCAATTATAGGCACCTCTACCCCTTGCAGGCGGGCTGCCACCGCATCCAGAAAACCAAACATCAGACAGGCGGCAAGCGCAGGCATCGGGCGCCAATTACCAAAAATTAGCGCGGCCAAAGCGATATAGCCCTTGCCAGCGGTCATCTCGCGTACAAATCCGGCCCCATGTGCCGTCGACAGATAGGCGCCGGCGATACCACATAAAACACCAGCAATAATAACCGCCCGATAGCGCAGGCCAGAAACGCTGATACCCGCTGTATCCACCGCTTCCGGCTTTTCACCAACCGCACGAAGGCGCAGGCCAAAAGCGGTTTTAAAAATCACAAAGCTGGTCACCCATACCGCCACCAGCGCTGCCCAGACCAGAATATTATGACCAGAAATAATCTCTTTATAAATCGGGCCAATTAGCGGAATTGCAGAGGCAGCATCGGCAAAAGGAAGGTCAATAGAATTAAACCTGGCATCACGCGACAGCATTGGTGTCTGGCCACCTTTGGCAAAAATAGCGATCCCCAATGTCACTGTCAGGCCAGACGCCAAAATATTGATCGCCAGCCCGGAGACAACCTGATTTCCCCTATGGGTTATACAGGCAAAGCCATGAATAAGGCTAAATGATACAGAAACAAAAATTGCCCCTATAAGCCCGATAAATGCCGAGCCAGAAAGCGCGGCAAGAGCCGCCGCCGCAAAGGCCGCCATCAGCATTTTACCCTCAAGCGAGATATCAATAATCCCGGAGCGTTCTGAAAATAACCCGGCCATCGCACATAAAATAAGCGGCGTGGCCACCCGCAAGGTAGCATCCAACGTCAGGATAAATTGCATCCAGAAATCAGCCATGCGAACGCTCCACAGGCTGTTTCAGGCGAAAATAAATTCGGGTAACTAACGGGGCAAACAGATAGGCAAGCGCACCGGAAAACAAAATAATCAGACCCTGAATCATCAGCACCATTTCGCGGTTAATGGTTTGAAATTCAAAATCCAGCTCTGCCCCGCCCTGATATAGCGCGCCAAATAACAGGCTGGCGAACAAAATACCAACAGGGTGATTACGGCCCATCAGCGCAACAGCAATTCCGGTAAATCCATATCCAGAGGTAAAGTTCAAAATCACCCGTTCCTGAACCCCTAAAATCTCGTTCAGGGACATCAACCCTGCCAGACCACCAGAAATAGCCATCGCGATCATGATTATATGCGCCGGATTATGCCCGGCATAAATCGCGGCACGTTCGCTATGGCCTGTGGCGCGAATGACATAGCCCAGACGGGTACGCCAAATCAGCACCCAGACCCCAAAGCTGGCCAGCAAGGCTACAATAAAAGAAAAATTCAATGGCGAACGGGCCACCGAAAATCCCATCGCGTTCAGCACGTCATGGATTTGCGGCAGGCCAACCCCCTGGGCAAAGCTGCGGGTCTCTGGCGACATTTGACCAGGCGCCATCAACATGCCCGCCAGCAACCACACCATTATGGACGCTGCGATAAAATTAAACATGATGGTGGTGATTACAATATGACTGCCGCGCCGGGCCTGTAGCCAGCCAGGAATAACCCCCCAGAGCGCGCCAAACAGCACCGCCGCCCCGATCGCCAGCGTCACCACCAAAAAGGGCGGCAACACACTATCAAGCGCCAGACAAATCAGCCCAACCCCCAAACCGCCAATCATCGCCTGACCTTCACCGCCAATGTTAAACAGCATCGCATGAAACGCGACCGCGACAGCAAGGCCGGTAAAGATAAAATTCGTAGTATAGAACAATGTGTAGCCAAGCGCGCCTTTATAAACAAACGCCCCTTTTAGCATCACCCCCATCGCCACAAATGGATTTTCGCCAATAATTGTAATAATGATTCCCGAGACAACCAGAGCTGCCAGCAAATTAATCAGCGGCAACAAACCAATATCGATCCATCTTGGCAATAGTTGCTTATTCATGCCTGCCCCTGCCCATTGCGGTGATTTTCCAGCCCCGCCATCATCAATCCAATTTTCTTCACATCCGCCTCCTCGCGGGTTAGGATGCCCATATTCTGGCCAGCATTCATGACCATAATTCTATCTGACAAATTCAGTATCTCATCCAGCTCTACCGACACCAGAATCACCGCACATCCGGCATCACGCAAACCTAGCAATTGTTTGTGAATAAATTCGATAGCGCCAATATCCACCCCTCTGGTAGGCTGGCCCACCAGCAATATATCTGGCCGGGATAATATCTCTCTGGCCACTACGATTTTTTGCTGATTCCCGCCCGAGAACAAATTACTTTTCAGATGTGGGTCAGCAGGGCGAATATCGAAATCTGCCATTAATTCTGCACAATGGCGGTGGATATTATCTGGCGACAGGAAAACCGAGCTGTTGTTTGCCGCCCCGCGCTCTTCATAGCCCAGCATCGCTGTTTCTGCAGCGGTAAAGGGCAGAATAAGCCCCATCGCATGCCGGTCTTCTGGAATATGTGCAACGCCCAGTTTTTTTATATCTGACGGCGCAAGGGGCCTGTCCGGGCTAATCTCTGCCATACCGACATGCAGCGTTCCAGATTCAGGCGGCGTAATGCCCGCCAGCACTTCCAGCAATTCTGACTGGCCATTTCCAGACACCCCGGCAATACCGAAAATCTCGCCGCGCCGAACCTCAAAGCTGATATCGCGCAAACAGCTTTTGCCACTTTCATCACGAACAGACAAATGGCTGACCTTCAGGCAAATTTCCCCCGGATCAGCATCTTTATGCCCAACAGATAATAATACAGGCCGCCCCACCATCAGCTCTGCCAGCTGTTCTGGCGAGGTGTTTTTGGTGTCCAGATGGGCAACCATTTCCCCGCTGCGCATTACCGACACCCTGTCTGTAACCGCCATAATTTCCTTTAATTTATGGGTGATCAGCAAAATTGTTACGCCCTGTGCGCGCAATGATTTTAAAATCTCGAACAGTTGCTGGGTTTCCTGCGGGGTCAGCACGCCGGTAGGTTCATCCAATACCAGAACCCGCGCGCCGCGATATAATGCTTTCAGGATTTCAACACGTTGCTGCAAACCCACCGGCAAATCCTGAACAAGGGCATGCAGATCAACTTGCAACCCATATTTCTGTGCTATTTCGTCCAGCTCTTTGGTCGCAGCCTCCATCCCGCCTTGCAGGCTGCCAGCCCCTTCATGCCCCAGAACAATATTTTCCAGCACGGTAAAATTTGGCACCAGCATAAAATGCTGATGCACCATACCGATTCCAGCGGCAATCGCATCGGCGGTAGAACGCAATTTTGCAGGGGCGCCGAAAATCTGTATCTCGCCGCGATCTGCTGTATAGAATCCATATAAAATAGAGACAAGCGTAGATTTTCCAGCCCCGTTTTCGCCAACAATACCGTGAATAGTTCCTGCCGCTACATCCAGATGAATATCCCGGTTGGCCTGAACAGCACCAAAGCTTTTATAGATGTTTTTAAGCGTGATAGCAGGTGGCGCACCTATCGCACCACCTGTATCGATTTGTGGTTGTTTATGCATTTCTATGCAGGTTTAAACAGCGGCCATTAATATGGGCAGCTAGATGAACTTTCATAGTTATGCACAGCGACCTTGCCGCTTAGAATATCTGAACGTGCCTGTTCAACAGCCGCCTTGATATCTGCGGTGATCAGCGATGCATTATTCTCGTCCAATGCCCAGTCAACGCCGCCTTCAGCAACACCCAGAGAGCGCACACCAGAAGAGAAGTTTCCGTCCATAGCATCTTTGAAGGTTTCATAAGCTGCAACATCTACCCGCTTCAGCATTGAGGTCAGAACTGAACCTGGTGCCAGGCCATTCTGGTTTGAGTCCACCCCGATTGCCAGCTTGCCAGCATCCGCAGCTGCCTGAATCACGCCAAGACCTGTACCGCCAGCGGCATGATAGATAACATCTGCCCCTCTATCGATTTGGCTTTTTGCCAGCTCGGCGCCTTTGGCCGGATCATTCCATGCAGACGGGGTTGTACCGGTCATATTCTGATAAACATCAGCCGAACCGTTAACCGCCTTTACACCGCCAACATAACCACAGGCAAATTTACGAATAAGCGTAATATCCATACCGCCCACAAAACCAACTTTGCCAGTGTCAGATGCCAGCGCGGCGGCCACACCTACCAGATAGCTGCCTTCATGCTCTTTAAACACATATTGGCGCAGATTCGGTGCATCCAGCCAGCCTACATCAATGATCGAGAATTGCCGATCAGGATATTCTGCGGCAACTTTGGCAATCGCATCTGCCTGTGCAAAGCCAACACCCAGGATAATGCTTGCACCGCGTTCAGCCATACGGCGCATGGCCTGTTCCCGCTGGGTTTCATTCGTGACTTCAAATTCCATCACTTCGATACCGGTTTCATCGGTGAATTTCTTCACCCCGTTATACACCCCTTCATTAAAGGATTTATCAAATTTACCCCCCATGTCATAGATAACGGCCGGCTTGATATCAGCCGCCTGAACCATGGTAGCAAAGCTGACCGCAGAGACTGTAGCAATCGCTAGTGTTTTGACAAATTTCATTATCATTCTCCCTGTTTTATTTTAGCCCAATCTGTTTGAGCCGCTCCTGTAAAAACTGATCTGCGCTAAAGTCCGGTTTTAATGCTACATCCGGACGTGGATGCAAAAACATAGGCATAGAATAGCGCGATTGATTTGAATTTTCATCTGGATTCACCACCCGGTGCGTTGTAGAGGGAAAATAATTATCACTCGCCAACGCCAGCATGTCCCCATTATTGATTGTAATCATACCAGGATCACATGGCACCTCATGCCACTGCCCTTGCGTATCTTTTGCTTGCAAGCCTGGCTGAGAGCCGGCAACCAACAGGGTAATCAAGTTGATATCTTCATGTGCGGCGGCGCGAATCGCAGCGACGCGGTCATCTTTTGCCACAGGCGGGTAATGCAGGATACGCAACAGGCTTTGCTCGCTACCGGCCATCATATCCTGTAATGGCGCGCTCAGCTTTTTGGCAATATCTGCGGGTAGCTGGTTATCCAGCCAGCCAAGCAGCTCTGTACCCAGCCCAACCAGATCGGCATAAAACGCTCTGGTTTCATCTACCAGACTTTCTGGAACCCGCCCCCAGGGATAGACATGATAAAATTCTTTTAAATCTTTTTCTCTGGCATCTTTGGCATGTTCTGACTTGAATGGAAAATACCCATCCTGATGTACAGGATCGCGCAAATAATCCTGTTTTTCATCCGAGGCAAAAAAGCTGGCCCAGCACGCATAAATTGTGTCAATTTTTGCCGCTGTTATGGGATGATTGGCCAGCACCGCAAAGCCTGTCTCATGCAAAGATTGTGCAAGCGCTTGCGCCACGTTCGGAGCGCGATAATCAACAGTTTGAATATGCATTTTATATCAAACCTTTCCTGGCCAACTCTCTGACCAACCCGCTGGCCAGCTAAATCCATCATCTGCCAAATACCCAGAATAGGCATTTATCGTACGCTGTCATTTTGACGTAGAAATTCTTTTATCCCTCATTGTGTCAGCTTGGGCACAGATATCCAGAAAAATTTTACGCACCTTGTCACTATCTACGCCTATAGCGACATTTACTGGCCGCCGACCAGTGGCGGTATCTGCGATTGTGCGACCGACTTCATCGCCTTCGCATATCACCTGCAAGGGCGCTTTACGAAATTCAAATACATCCCTGTCGGTGATCGCAATCACCGCAGATGGATCATGCATCATACATACATGCTGGCCGATAACAGAATGATAAAAATCAATATAAAAATCGGTAATATCTGCCAGAAACCCCCCAATATCAGGAGAGTGGATACGCAGGCTTTCAAAATCATCCTGCACACAGGTCACTTTTTGCGTAACATCCAGGCCGATCAGGTCGATTTCCCAATCCGCAGCAAATACATGGTCAGCGGCATGCGGATCGTTCCAGATATTGGCTTCTGCAAAAGCGGTGACATTGCCAGGACACCATACCGCACCCCCCATTATGACCAGCTTTTTCACATAATCTGTTATTTCCGGATCATAATCCAGCAAGGCCGCAATATTGGTAAGCGGGCCAACCGGACACAAGATCACCTCTCCTGGATGCTGGCGGCACATTTCAGATAAAAATATGGCCGCCTCTCGTTTATCTGGCACAACGCCGGGGGTAGGGGCGGCAAGCGCGCCAAACCCTTCTTTGCCATGCACATAATGCGAGGGATCATTTGCGGGCTGCTGGCGCGGATGGGTGGCACCTGCCGCTACCGGAATCGTGCTGCCAGCCTGTTCAACAAGGCTGAGCGCATTGCGTGTGGCCTGATGGGTAAACACATTACCAAAAATAGAGCTAAGCCCTATCAGCTCCAGCCGTGGATCGGCAAAGGCCAGATGGATGGCCATCGCATCATCTATGCCGGGATCGGTATCAATAATGATTTTATCTGCACACATAGCGGTCGTTAATCCTGTTTTGTGGTGCCTCCATTTGCAGCAGACCATCCTTTGGGGTCATTCAAAAAGGCCTCTACGGTTGCACAGGTTTTATCGTCAAATTTATCACTTTGCCTAAGCTGTTCCAGCACATCCCACCAGCTTGCCAGATAGTGCAACTGCAAATCTGCCTGCTGTAATTTCTGGGCAGCATCGGCAAAAATATCATAATAGAAAACAACAAATACATGATTGCATTGGGCACCGGCATTTCGCAGCGCATCAGCAAACATGAATTTACTGCCGCCATCTGTTGCCAAATCCTCGACCAGCAACACCCGGCTATTTTCAGCTAGATGACCTTCTATCTGGGCATTGCGGCCAAACCCTTTTGGCTTTTTGCGGACATATTGCATGGGCAATGCCAGCCGTTCTGCCATGAATGCTGCAAAAGGAATGCCGGCTGTCTCGCCGCCTGCCACACTATCAAAGGCTTCAAACCCAACATCCTGTGCCAGTACAGAAATACCAAAATCCATCAGGGCGGCACGAATACGCGGAAAAGAAATCAGCTTGCGGCAATCAATATATACCGGGCTTGCTGCGCCCGAAGTCAGAATAAAGGGCGTTTCAGCATTTACATGCACAGCTTCGATTTCCAACAGCATAGAGGCGGTTGCTCTGGCAATCATCTGTTTGTCTGTCAGGCTCATGGAAATCATCCGCTATACTCCTTTTATTTAATCTGCACGGCGTGCTTCATAGCTATCCGCGACCGACCAGAATATGTCTATCTGCGGATCAAAAACCGTTACCAGCCCATCTTCGGTGGTCACTGGCGCGATAATAGGTTGCGGCGCATCATGGCGAACCAAAGTCAGCATATCTGTATTTACCGGCAGACGATAGAATTGCGGGCCATAAAGCGAGGTGAAGGCTTCCAGCCTATCCAGCGCATCATATTCTTCGAATAGCTGTGCCAGACAGGCCAGCGTATTTGGCGCGTTAAAAATACCGGCACACCCGCAAGGCTGCAGCTTTGCGGCGTCAACATGCGGCGCGCTGTCAGTGCCTAAAAATACTTTGCCTGTATCTGCCAGCACTGCCTTTAGCAAGGCTTGTCTATGGCTTTCTCTTTTCGCCACTGGCAGGCAGTAATAATGCGGCTTTATACCCCCGGCCAGAATCGCATTCCGATTGATTATCAAATGATGCGGGGTAATGGTCGCGGCCAGATTGTCATCGCCAGACACCACAAATTCAGCTGCCTGTGCGGTGGTGATATGCTCAAACACAATCCGCAATTCTGGCAGTCTGGCCCGCAAAGGTGCCAGCACCCGGTCGATAAAAACAGCTTCTCTGTCAAAGATATCAATATCGCTATCTGTAACCTCGCCATGCACCAGAAGAGGCACCCCTATCGCTGCCATCTCTTCTAATACCGGCATGACGTTTTCGATATCCCGAACCCCGCTATCGGAATTGGTTGTTGCACCAGCTGGATATAGCTTTACCGCAGAGATAATGCCGTCTTGTGCGCCGGTGCGGATATCGGCCGGGTCGGTGCTCTCGGTTAAATACACTGCCATCAGGGGGGTGAAATTATCCCCTGCTGGCCGGACATCCAGAATGCGCTGGCGATAGGCGGCAGCCAATGCAGAGCTGGTTACCGGCGGGACAAGATTGGGCATAATAATCGCCCGCCCGCACCAGCTGGAACTATGCGGCAACACGGCCTGCATAATTTCGCCGTCTCGCAGATGCAAGTGCCAGTCATCCGGACGCCGGATGGTAAGTGTATTTACCTGCACTATTTTATCCTTTTGCCCGTTCAATCGCCACCAGGATCATTTCTGCGGCTTTTTCCGGACCTTCCCAGCCTTGAACCTTAACCCATTTGGTTTTTTCAAGATCTTTATAATGCTCAAAGAAATGCCCAATTTGTTCCAGAATAATAGCTGGCAAATCAGCGGTGGATTTCACATCCTTGTAGAGCGGGTGCAGCTTATCAATAGGCACACATAACAGCTTTTCATCTATGCCGCTTTCATCTTCCATCATCAACACGCCAATAGGGCGGGCAGCGATAACACAGCCATGTACAATTGGCATCGGCGTTAGCACACAGGCATCAATCGGATCCCCGTCATCAGATAGCGTATCCGGCACAAAACCGTAATTTACCGGATAATGCATTGGTGTGTGTAAAAACCGGTCTACCACAAGCGCGCCAGATTCCTTGTCCAGTTCATATTTTACCGGTGCGGATTGGGCTGGAATTTCAATCGCTACATTAATTTCTTCTGGCGGGTTTTTGCCAGCAGTGATTTTGTCCAGATTCATTGTCTTGCTCATCCTTTTTAACGCGTGATAAAAGATGCCAGCTTGGCGGTTAAAGATTTTGTGCCTTGCATCTGCTTTCCTGTGCCTATGTAATACCCAGATGACAGGCATTTTACCAGACAGAAATCGTATAATTATCACTGTCTTTATGAAATTCGAAAAAAGCTAATCCTTGGCCTTTTAAGGTGGTACCGCGTTAAGATGACACAAAGAGTTGGAATTATTGGACATGGGTTAACCGGCATCGCTGCTGCGGTAATGCTGGCAAGGGGCGGCTATCAGGTTACTCTAATCGGCCCAAAGCCCTCTTTTGCGGGGGGATTGCAACTGGCCCCAAACGGGCTGGCGGCCTTACGCGCCCTTGGCATGGCAGAGGCGGTTATGGAAAAGGCGGTGCAGCTGGATACTATCCTGATCACCGCCATGGGAGATGGTCGCAGGCTGGCCGAAATACCGCATCACGATAAGCGGGTCTATATCGGCATGGGGCGGGATGATTTATATGCGCTGTTCCAGGCAGAGGCCATACAGCAGAAAAACCTGCATCTTGTGCCCAGCCCGGCGGTCAGCATTGCCCGTGCAGAAAACGCTGCAGAGGTCGTGCTGGAAGATGGCCAGCTGCTGTATTTTGATGAAATTCTTGGCGCAGACGGGGCGAACGGCCTGTGCCGAAGCTTTGTTTGTGGCGCCCGCCTGAACCGAAAAACCGCCCCCTATTATGCGATGCGGGCCGAGTTGCCAGCAGACCAGTTGCCGCGCCTTTTTAGCCGTCCGCAAACACAGCTTATTCTGGGGGATGGCTGTCATTTTGTCAGCTATCCAATAGCTGGAATGACGAAAATTAATGTGGTGTTTTGTGCCTCAGCAGAAACCTTGGCACGGGAATGGCAAACAGAAATTTTGCAGCCGCACCCCTTGCTGAAATATGTGCAGCGCGCCGCCCCTGCCTGGGCCAAGCTGCCCCTTTATACCGATAGCCTGCTGGCAAGCTGGCGCCGTCTGCAGGTCACGCTGATTGGCGATGCCGCCCATGTAATGCCACCTCATTTGGCACAAGGGGCAGGTCAGAGTTTTGAAGATATTGCCGATCTGCAATCCCGGCTGACAGAAGAAGGGTTGTCGCACGCGCTGCGGTCTATGGCGGTTAGCCGGGCAGGCACGTTAAAATCTATCTCTGGCAAAGCCGGGCTAACCGGCCAGATGATGAGGCTTTCTGGTCTGCCAGGCCAGCTGCGCGACAGCCTGCTTGGCCTGACCGGAACACAGCTGGTTGAAAATTGGCTGGCAGATGTGTGGCAGGCACAGGAAAAGCAGACAGGCAGGTAGCTATCTTGCTGGCGATCTTGCGGAATGAGGGAATTCTGCGGGCGTAATTACGCACCCCGACCCTAACTGGCAAAACCCATACATCTATAGCGGCACCCTGCGCGTATAGATGAGGCATTTATCCTCTTATTTTTTGCCGGAGACATTACATGTTCACAAGAGCCATAGGCACCCTTATTTGCGTGGTTAGCCTAGTCGTGCCGGCACAACTATTTGCAAGGCAACAACATATGACCATATCTGCTTTTGATTTCAGCTTTCCCTCTATTGACGGTGCGCAACTGGATTTATCTGACTATCGGGGCAAGGCCTTGCTGGTGGTAAATACCGCATCACGCTGTGGCTTTACCCCTCAATATACCGGCTTGCAAACGCTGTGGTCAGACTATCGCGATAAAGGGTTGGTGGTGATAGGCGTCCCTTCTGATAATTTTGGTGGCCAGGAGCTGGATAGCGAAGCAGAGGTAAAACAATTCTGCGAGGTTAATTTTAATATTGATTTTCCAATGACCGCCATCACCCAGATTAAGGGCGATTGCGCGCACCCCTTTTATAAATGGGCAAAAGAACAGGTAGGCATGATAGGCAAACCGAAATGGAATTTTCATAAATATCTGATTGGCCGCGATGGTCAGATAATAGACTGGTTTGGATCCTCAACCTCGCTAGATGGGGAAAAAATTCGTCATGCTGTCAGGGATGCGTTGGCACAAAACAGCCCCTCATAGCAGATTTCTGACATTACCTTTGCAGGCATATGCTTGATAAAAACAGGTTGGTCGTGTAAGCAAGGGAGCTGTGGTAACCGCTCTTAATTCTGGCTGAAAAGCGATATAGCCTGATGCATAACATACCTAAAACCAACCAATTTGTCGTTGCTGCCCTATATCAGTTCATCTCTGTTGAAGATGTAACAGGCTGGCAGGCAAAACTCAGGGACATCTGCGCGTCTTGCCAGCTTATGGGAACCCTGCTTATCGCAGATGAAGGGTTAAACGGCACCATATCCGGACGATATGATGATATGCACCGGTTTTTGGACTGGTTGCTGAACAAAACCATTTTCAGCGCACCTGAGCTAAAATTTGCGGTGCATGAAAAACGGCCTTTTCACCGCATGAAAGTCCGGCTTAAAAAAGAGATTGTCACAATGGGGGCAAAAGGCATCAGCCCCACAAAACAGGCTGGCACTTATGTTGCCCCACAGGAATGGAACACGCTGATTGCCGATCCCGATGTTATGGTTGTCGATACCCGAAATGACTATGAGGTAGCGATTGGCCAGTTTCAGGGTGCGGTAAACCCCCTAACCAAAACCTTTCGCGAATTTCCACAATGGGCAGAAGAGCTGGCCGCCCTGCCAGAAGAAAGCCGTCCTAAAAAGCTGGCGATGTATTGCACAGGCGGTATACGCTGCGAGAAATCTACAGCGCTGATGAAAAATCTGGGGTTTGACGATGTCTATCATCTAAAGGGGGGCATCCTGCAATATCTGGAAGATATTCCGCAAGAGCAGTCCTTATGGGAAGGTGAATGTTTTGTTTTTGACAGGCGGGTTGCGGTTGACCATGATCTGCAACGCGGAAAATATGAACTGTGCCATGCGTGTAAAATGCCGCTTAACGCTGAAGAAATGGCAGCAGATGCCTATGTAGCTGGCATTAGCTGTCCGCATTGTATTGACCACACCTCGCCCCGGCAACGTGCACGCTTTGCTGAACGCGCCCGCCAGATAGAGCTGGCCAAAACCCGCGGCACCGAACATCTCGGCCCGGCACGCTCACACAAGAAAGAAGAAAAAAGCAAATAGGGTCTATGCGCCGCGCAAGGCTGTTATCGCAGATGCATATCCCTCGGCCGCCCCAAAAATAGCCGAACCTGCTACCAGATTATTGGCACCGGCGGCAATCACTTTTGCAGCGGTATCGGCGGTGATGCCCCCATCTACCTGTAGCTGGATATCACGACCCTTTATCATGTCTGATGCCTGCGCAATCTTTGGCAGCATCGCCTCAATAAAACGCTGGCCACCAAAGCCTGGATTAACGGTCATTACCAACAGCAAATCCAGCCTGTCCATGCAATGCTGAATGGTGCTCAGCGGCGTGCCTGGATTAAGGGCCACACCTGCCTTGCAGCCCAGCTCGCGGATATAGCTCAGGGTGCGATCCAGATGGGTACAGGCCTCAACATGTACGGTGATTCCCTGCACGCCTGCTTGCGCAAAATCCGCCAGCAACGCATCTGGTGTTTCGATCATTAAATGGGCATCAAAATACGCATCGGTGCTGGCACGTACAGCCTGGATAATCGGCGCGCCAAACGTCAGATTGGGAACAAATTGCCCATCCATGACATCCAGATGTATCCAGTCTGCCCCGGCGCTGTGAACATCGGCAATTTCCTGTCCAAGGGCTGCAAAGTTGCTGGCCAGAACAGATGGGGCGATAATAATTGGCTTGGACAGGCTCATCTTGATGTTCTCCTATGGGCAGGGCAGATACCCTTCTTTAAAAGCAGGGCTGCCTAGACGACATCCTTTGCTTTGAAATATGGCAAATTATCCTGTGCAGAACAGCCCATGACAGATAGCCGCTCGATGATTTGCAAGGCACGCTGATATTTGCGCTCCAACTCTTCTTCCGAGCATTCCGCAAACAGCTCGCCACATAATAAAATACCGTGATTAGCTTGCAAGGCGCGGATACGCCGCCCATGCATCAGCCCGTCAACCAGAACCGCATGTTCAAATTCCTCGCCCTTTACTATCTGGATTCTATTCTCGACAAGGAAATGCCGGATGGCGGCCTCACCCTGCAAGGCAAAATGCCAGAATTCAGAATCAGAAGAGGATGGGG
>JBMZFK010000021.1:0-24524 GCA_049615365.1 Puniceispirillaceae bacterium (SeqCode) | reverse complement strand
TCCATGCAAGCGCCAAAGCTGCCAATCCGCCGCCGCCAAGCAACAACAATCCGATAACAAGCCGCATTTTTTTACCTCCCCGCATCACCTAGCCTGAATTTCTATTAAATATGCTAGCGATGAAAATAACCTGTGACAATCTTTTCAGATAATTGCGTCTGGATGCAGATTATCTAAATCGACATAATAGAACAGCTCGGCATAGACTGCTCCCTGAAACGGGCATAAGATAGCTTGGGCTGTGGGTGATCAGTCCGCATCATAAAACAGATATTATTTTATAACCATCCTTTAAGGTTTTTAAACATGAGACAGCTATGTGTTTTTGCTGGTGCCGCCAAGGGCATCCATGATGACTATGAGCGCGAATCCGAACGGCTAGGCAGTATGCTGGCCGCCCGAAATTTCAGTATGATTTATGGTGGTGGCAGAACCGGCCTGATGGGGGCATTTGCCAGAGGCGCGATTACCGCAGGCGGCCATGTTACTGGTATTATTCCCCATTTTCTGGAATCGCTGGAGGTAGGCAATACCGATATCCAAAAGCTGTTAATTGTCGATTCCATGCATGAGCGTAAAGCAACCATGTATAAAGATTCCGCAGGCTTTATCGTATTACCGGGCGGGCTAGGCACGCTGGATGAAATGATGGAAGTCATGACGTGGAAACAGTTAGGGCTGTTAAAGGCCCCTGTATTTGCACTTGATATAAATGGCTATTGGCAACCGCTGCTGGCGATGCTGGAACATGCCGGTCAGCAAGGCTTTGTGCATAATCGCGGCATCATTGATTTTCACATCGGCAGTGACCCGGATCAGCTTGTGGATCTGATTGACCAGCATCTGGGGAAAAACTCGTCATAAAACCGGCTCCCGGCCTTGCGAAAACTGGATAAAACCAGTAAGTAGATGCGTGCAAAGACAAGTTAATGGGACTTGTGTTAACGGCTCAACTTCACTGAAATAGCTAAAGATGTTGATCCAGCAATCGAGGGGAACAAGTAATGGCGAAGATCAAAGTAAAAAATCCAATTGTTGAGATGGATGGGGATGAAATGACCCGGATCATCTGGCAGAAAATCAAAGATAAATTAATCTTCCCATATTTGGATATTGATTTAAAATATTTTGATCTCGGCATGGAAGCCAGAGATGAAACCGATGACCAAATCACCATTGATGCTGCAAATGCAACAAAAGAACATGGGGTTGCGGTTAAATGCGCGACCATCACACCTGATGAGGCACGGGTAGAAGAATTTGACCTGAAGCGTATGTATAAATCGCCTAATGGTACCATTCGGAATATTTTGGGCGGTACGGTTTTCCGCCAGCCTATTATTTGCAGCAATGTACCGCGTCTGGTACCAGGCTGGACCCAGCCTATCGTTATCGGGCGTCATGCCTTTGGTGACCAATACCGCGCAACAGACATGAAGGTGAATGGCCCCGGCACCCTGACCCTGACGTTTCAGCCAGAAGATGGCAGTCCGGCAACCACCCATACCGTGTTTGACTTTCCAGATGGTGGCGTGGCAATGGCCATGTATAATCTGGACGAATCTATTCGCGGGTTTGCCCGCGCCTGTATGAATTACGGGCTTGATTTGGGCTGGCCTGTATATCTGTCAACGAAAAACACCATCATGAAAGTCTATGATGGCCGCTTTAAGGATCTGTTCGAAGAAGTTTTTGAAACAGAATATAAAGCAAAGTTCGAAGAAGCCGGCATCACCTATGAACATCGCCTGATCGACGATATGGTCGCCTGCGCAATGAAATGGGAAGGTGGCTTTGTATGGGCCTGTAAAAACTATGATGGGGACGTGCAGTCCGATACCGTAGCCCAGGGTTTTGGCTCGCTAGGATTGATGACTTCTGTATTGATGACCCCAGATGGCAAAACCGTCGAGGCAGAAGCCGCACATGGTACCGTTACCCGCCATTATCGCCAGCATCAGCAGGGCAAGGAAACCTCTACCAACCCTATCGCCTCTATCTTTGCCTGGACACGTGGCCTCAGCTATCGAGCAAAATTTGATGATACGCCAGAAGTTGCCGAATTTGCGGAAACGCTGGAACGGGTATGTATCGAGACTGTTGAAAAAGGTCAGATGACAAAGGATTTGGCTCTGCTTGTCAGCAGTGACCAGCCTTATCTAACCACAGATGGCTTTCTGGATGCGCTGGATGTTAATCTGCAAAAAGCAATGGCAAGCTAGCCTTAGACGCCAGATAGCCCTTTACATCAAAGCTAGTCATAACAGGGTTATGGCTAGCTTTTTTATGCTGTTTATTCACTGCTCAGGGCGCTGCGAACCGCGTCAACCGCCGCTTGTGCCTTATCGGCATCTGGCCCGCCAGCCTGGGCCATATCCTTGCGCCCGCCGCCGCCGCTCCCGCCTACTGCCTGCGCGGCAAGCTTAACCAGTGCAACCGCATCAAAATCTGCAACCAGATCATTACTAACCGATACCACGATAGAGGCTTTACCCTCAAAAGCAGAGACCAGACAAATCACCGTATGGCTCGCCCCCTGGCGCAAACTATCTGCCATCGGCTTTAGGTCGCGTGGCGGCGTATCACCCAAAACCTTGCCAACAAAAGCAATATTGCCAATGCTCTCTGCCTGATTTTCAGCGCCGCCTCCGGTGGCCAGCTTTTGCCGCAACATGGTGATTTCTTTTTCCATACGCTTGCGATCTTCCAATAGCTGACTCACCCGTTCAGATACGTTCTCAGAGGAGGTTTTTAGCTGGGTTGCCACACCAGACAACATCGCATCCCGCGCCGCCAGCCAGTTCAGGCCACTTTCATGAGCGCTCGCCTCAATCCGGCGCACCCCGCCAGCAACCGCACTTTCTGAAATGATTTTCAGTAACGCAATATCGCCCGTATGCTGAACATGGGTACCGCCACATAATTCTACCGACCATGCCGCTTTTGCCTGACCTTCGGGTGCGGAACCACCCATAGAAACAACGCGAACCTCATCCCCATATTTTTCGCCAAAAAGCGCCAAGGCACCCTCTGCCGTCGCCTCATCAGGGGTCATGATCCGTGTATTGACCGGGCTATTTTCACGGATATGGGTATTAACAATCGCCTCAACTTCACGAATTTCATTCTCATTCATCGCTTGCGGATGCGAAAAATCAAAACGCAGCCTCTCTGGCGAGACAAGTGAGCCTTTTTGTGCCACATGAGGCCCTAATACTTCGCGCAATGCCTCATGCAATAGATGGGTTGCACTGTGATGAGCGCGCAGGCTCTCACGGCGTGCAGCCGCCACTTGCAACGTTACCGATTGCTGCGGGGTAATCTCGCCTGCTTCTATCTCTACATGATGGATAAACAGGCCAGCAGTTTTGGTGGTATTCAGGATACAGCCATGCCCATCTGTCCAGGAAATCGTCCCCGTATCGCCAACCTGCCCTCCTGATTCCCCATAAAACGGGGTCTGGTTGGTGGTCAGCTGAACGGTATCGCCAGCCTGTGCTGTATCGATTACAGCATCATCCTTTATTATTTTTTCAATAATGGCTTCAGCAGATAGCCGCGTATAGCCCAGAAACTCGGTAGGGCCAGCTTCATCTGCCAGCTCTAACAGCAATCGGCTATCTGCCTTGCCGCCAGAGCCTGTCCAGGCCTGTCTGGCTGCCTCTTTCTGGGCTTGCATTGCTGCATTAAAGCCTTCGCTATCTACCGACCAGCCATAACCGCGCATAAAATCTTCGGTCAAATCTAGCGGAAAGCCATAGGTGTCGTAGAGTTTGAACGCAGTTTGGCCATCCAGAGTTCCAGCTGAGGCTTTGCCCTCAATTTCCGAATTAAGAATTTTCAACCCTCTGGCCAGCGCATCCTTAAAGCGGGTTTCTTCCAGCTTCAGCGTTTCGGTGATCAGCGCATCGGCTCTAACCAATTCCGGGTAATGGCCGCCCATTTCCTTTACCAGCGCAGGTACCAGCCGATACATCACCGGATCGGCGCAGCCTATCTGATGCAAATGGCGCATCGCCCGGCGCATGATCCGGCGCAACACATAGCCGCGCCCTTCATTTGACGGCAAGACACCATCAGCTATCAAAAATCCGGCAGAACGCAGGTGATCAGCAACCACCCGGTGAGAAACATTATGCGGCCCGTCTGCGTCTGTATCCGATACATCTGCTGAGGCCTCTATCAAGGCGCGCATCAGATCAATATCATAATTATCATGCTTGCCCTGCAAAACAGCGGCGATACGTTCCAGCCCCATGCCCGTATCAATAGAGGGGCGCGGCAGATCAAGACGCTCAGTTTCGGTCTGCTCATACTGCATGAAAACCAAATTCCAGATCTCGATAAATCGGTCCCCATCTTCATCCGGAGAGCCTGGAGGCCCGCCCGGGATATGCTCGCCATGATCATAGAAAATCTCTGAACAGGGGCCGCAGGGGCCGGTATTGCCCATAGACCAGAAATTATCCGAGGTAGAAATGCGGATGATGCGATCATCGCTCAACCCGGCAATTTTCCGCCATAATGCGGCAGCTTCGTCATCTTCGGAATATACTGTTACCAGCAGCTTGTCCTTGGCCAGACCAAAATCAGAAGTGATAAGCTGCCACGCCTGTTCGATAGCCACCTCTTTAAAATAATCCCCAAAACTAAAATTACCCAGCATTTCAAAAAAGGTATGATGGCGGGCGGTATAGCCAACATTTTCAAGGTCATTATGCTTACCCCCTGCCCGCACACATTTCTGCGAGGTAGAGGCACGGCTATAGGGACGTGTCTCGAGGCCGGTAAAAACATTTTTAAATTGAACCATACCGGAATTTGCAAACATCAAAGTCGGGTCATTTTGCGGTACAAGTGGGCTGGAGGCGACAATTTCATGATCGCGCTTGGCAAAGAAATTCAGGAATTGGCTGCGAATATCGCTGACACTTGACATAGATAGGCCCTTAATTTGAACAAATGGTGCATTCACCCTGCAAAAGCAGGAAAAAACGCCTTCAGAAATAGCCTATATTGGGGCGCTGAACAAGGCTGTCTTGTCCAGATAATAGGTGAAAAGCCGATAGCCGGAAAAAGCCAAGCATAAAAAACTCAGCAAAGGGGCGATAAACCACCCTGAGCCGGGAATATAATTTTATACAAAAACCGCCCTGAATATCGTTTATCACAGCAACTAGCCTGCTATTAGAACGCGAATATCCAGACCTTCGGTGATAACACCCTATGTGGCGCTATCCTCATCTTCTGAGAGGCTTTCATCCATCATTTTTTCTTGCACAAGGCCAGCATTCTGACGAATAGCGCCTTCCAGCTCATTTGCCATTTCAGGATGTTCACGCAGGAAGTTCTTGGCATTTTCACGCCCCTGCCCAATACGCTGATCTACATAAGAGAACCAGGAACCGGACTTTTCAACCAGACCAGCGGCTACGCCCAAATCCAGCAACTCGCCAAGCTTAGAAATCCCCTCGCCATACATGATATCAAATTCAACAGTCCTGAATGGTGCCGCAACCTTATTTTTGACCACCTTTACACGGGTCTGGTTACCAACCACATCATCCTTGTCCTTAATCGCGCCAATCCGGCGAATATCCAAACGCACGGACGCATAGAATTTCAGCGCATTACCCCCTGTTGTGGTTTCAGGATTACCAAACATCACGCCAATTTTCAGGCGAATCTGATTGATAAAGATAACCAGACAATTTGACCGGGCGATAGAGGAGGTCAGCTTGCGCAACGCCTGCGACATCAATCTGGCATGCAGGCCAACATGATGATCCCCCATCTCGCCTTCCAGCTCGGCGCGGGGCACAAGAGCAGCAACCGAATCAACAACCAGCACATCAATCGCACCAGAACGCACCAACGTATCGGCAATTTCCAGCGCCTGTTCCCCTGCATCTGGCTGAGAGATTAACAGCTCGTCCAGATTGACGCCCAGCTTGCGCGCATAGGTCGGGTCCAGCGCATGTTCAGCATCCACAAATGCGCAATTGCCACCCTGTGCCTGGGCTTCGGCAACCGCATGCAAGGCCAGCGTTGTTTTGCCTGATGATTCCGGGCCATATACCTCAATAATCCGGCCCTTTGGAAAGCCACCAATGCCAAGCGCAATATCCAGCCCGAGCGATCCTGTAGATACCGACTGAATATCTACCACACTATCGCGTTGGCCGAGCTTCATGACCGAACCTTTACCAAAGGCTTTTTCAATCTGGCCTATCGCTGCGTCCAGGGCCTTGCTTTTATCATTTTCATTCATTTTAAAATCCACGAGTTCTGCTGACATCTCAAGAAGCCTCCATCTTGCATAGTCTGAACCGCCTGTCCATAACCGGTCGCGGCCTGTGAAATTTTTTTCACCAAATTCATCCAGACCTCTAATATGTTCTATTTTTGTTCTATTTGCAAGAATCTATTCTGCCTTTGTTCTTTTTTTCATTTTATAGTGATAGATCAGGTGGTTATTATGCCAAATCTTTTCACTTAAACGCTATAAGCTGATTTGTCATAAAAAAATGCGGGCTGAAACCACCCGCATTCTGTCACGTTTTCCGGCCGCGCCTCAATAATATATCGGGGTTGGCTTTTTTATTTTTTAAACAGCATCTCCGGCAATGCTTCTGGCAGCATCTCTGGCGATCTAGTCGTCGCGATGTACCCGTTCCATTTTTTCGTGCTGTTCCTGGGCTTGCAGGCTGAGTGAGGCAATCGGGCGTGCTTCCAGACGGGCCAGGCTAATAGGCTCATCTGTTTCTACACAATAGCCGAATCTGTTATCTTCAATCCGGCGCAAAGCATCCTCAATTTTCTGCAGCAATTTACGCTCTCTGTCCCGGGTCCGCAGGTCAAGCGCCGCGTTACTCTCAATTTGCGCTCTATCCATTTGATCCGGCTTGTGCAGGCTCTCGGTAGATAGATTAGCAATTGTCTGGTTCGCTTCATCCAGTAATTCAGCGCGCCAGACCATCAGCTTTTGGCGAAAATATTCGCGCTGAAAATCATTCATAAATTCTTCATTTGCAGAAGGCTTATATCCCTCTGGCAAAGTGGTGATCGGTGTATCGATAATTTTTGATGCTACAGAACCCATCATTCACTTCCTTTATCCAATCTCGTTTTTTGAACATTCATTTTACAGCTTGCTGCTTCCCCGCAACGGGTGGTGGCATCGTTATGTTCAAAAAACTGCCCTACTTTAATCATTTGACCACTCAGCAAGCTATCTAGCGTGACAAAACAATAATATGCAAGATACCGTTATTAATCTGTAAATTATTGCATGTGTTACTTTAATTTCCCCCTGCTTTCAACCCCAAATTGTGCATTTCGGAAAAGCGGTCATCAGTCTGTATTCCAGCGCCAAGAAGCCGCGAAAAAAGCTAAAAAGGACTAACGCTGGCAGGTTCATACATATCCGCAACCAGCCCCTGTGCGCGGAATATGCAAGAAAAGGTAACAGGACTAAAAGCGGTAACTTTCCGCATTTAAACCAAAAATACAGGCTGGAACCATTTAATCCATATGCAAATCGGCATACGTGTTTTTAAGATATGAGATTTTACAGATGTGGCCAGCCTGATTTTTTGCCTAATGGCGCCGCTGTCTGATAAACTAGAGGGCATCCAGCCTGTAGAGAAAAAAAAACGATTTGCCGCGCATAGACTGGCCGCATAGTACATATCAGGAAATAGTGGTAACATAGACAGGTAGAGGGGGTTTTGCGATATGGTGCAAGAATTTTGTGTTGGCGATTTTGTGCAGCATCCAGACAAGCCAGATTGGGGCTGCGGCCAGGTACAGTCGATAATCGGCAATCGCATCACTGTAAATTTCGAACATATGGGCAAGACCATCATTATCGCTGATCAGATAAGCCTTACACCTGTCGCAGATGAGACAAATTTTGCCCCTAACTCGTTATAGGCCCAGCCCTGTTAGCGGCAGATTATAAAAAGGAAATATGTGGTAGCGCAAAAAGTTTGGTGGGGAACCTGAATCATGCCAGAAGCACAAGTTGAAAAAAAACCCGCGCGAATGAAAGGGCGGTTCAAGCCCAAAGGACGGCAGATTGATGCGACCAGCCTTGCTGAAGTAAAAGCCTTATTCCCAGATGCTGTGCCGCCGCGTGACCATCTGATTGAGGCCTTGCACAGATTAAATGACCATTTCCATCATCTGTCCGCCCCCCATTTGGCCGCACTGGCGCATATTATGCGCTTGCCAATGGCGGAAATCTGGGAGGTTGCCAGCTTTTATGATCATTTCACGCTGGTCAAGGAAGGGCAAACAGCCCCGCCTGCCCGCACGCTGCGGGTATGTACCTCGCTATCCTGTATGATGGCAGGTGCAGATAAGCTACTGGAAGAAGCACGCAAGCTGGAAGGGCCAGATTTGCGCGTCGTTACCGCCCCCTGCCTTGGCGCCTGTGACAAGGCGCCCGTGGTTGCAGATGGTCATATGCTGATCCCTGAACAGGATCAAAAAGATGAAAATTACATAGATTCTATTGCTGCCCATTGTGCGCGGCCGGCCGCCCCGGCTACCCTGTCTGGTCACACCGATTTTGACGCCTATCGCGGTAAGGGTGGTTACGCGCTGATAGAGGCATTGCACTCTGGCGCTGCCGATAAAGAGGCTTTGATGAGCGAGCTTGGCAAAGCACATTTACGCGGCCTTGGCGGGGCCGGCTTTCCAACCGGTCGCAAATGGCAAATAGTCGCCAGCTATCCTGGCCCGCGTCTGATGGCGGTAAACGGGGATGAAGGCGAGCCTGGCACCTTTAAAGACAGGCTGTATCTTAGCACGGATCCGCACCGGATGATTGAAGGCGTATTGATCGCTGGCTATCTGGTAGGGATTGATAAAGCCTATCTGTATATCCGCGATGAATATCCTGAAATTATTGCCATGCTGCACCGCGAGCTGGAAAAGGTTACAACAGCCGGACTGGCCAGCCATATGGCGCTGGAGATAAGACGTGGAGCCGGCGCCTATATCTGCGGTGAAGAATCAGCGATGATTGAGAGCATTGAAGGCAAACGCGGCCTGCCGCGTCACCGCCCGCCCTATGTTGCTGAAAACGGCCTGTTTGGACGGCCAACTCTGGTCAATAATATCGAAACCCTGTATTGGGTGCGCGATATTCTGGAACAGGGGGCGGACTGGTATAATCAGCAAGGCAAGAGCGACCATCCGGGCTTTCGCAGCTATTCTGTATCTGGGCGGGTTGCCCGGCCAGGTGTGGTGCGCGCCCCTGCTGGCAGTAGCGTGGCAGAACTGATTGAGAAGTGCGGCGGCATGGCAGACGGGCATAGTTTTAAAGCCTATCTGCCAGGCGGTGCCTCAGGCGGTATTCTGCCAGCTTCAAAGGCGGATATCCCACTTGATTTTGGCGGGGCCCTGGCCGACGAGGGATGTTTTGTTGGCTCGCATGCGGTGGTTGTGCTGTCAGACCATGATAATATGTGGCACGCGGCTCTTAATCTGATGCAATTTTTCAAACATGAATCTTGTGGTCAATGCACCCCCTGCCGTTCGGGAACCGAAAAAGCCGTCACGTTGATGCAAGATAGCTTGCCAGATACAGAGCTGCTGCATGAATTATCAGAAGTGATGATAGATGCCAGTATTTGCGGATTGGGACAGGCTGCCTCTAACCCGCTATTAAGCGTAATGAAGCATTTTCCAGAAGATATCCCGAATGACACTACCGGAACATCCAGACCCGGAACATTTAAATAAGGAGGGGAGCGCAGGTGATGAAAGATAGAGCTGAAAAAACACCTATTACCCTGAAGCTGGATGGCCGCGAGATATCAGCAACTTCTGATATGACCATCTGGCAAGTGGCCAAGGCGCAAGGCGTTGATATCCCGCATCTGTGCTATAAGGATGATGATAATTATCGCGCTGATGGTAATTGCCGTGCCTGTATGGTCGAGATTGAAGGCGAGCGCGTATTAGCCGCCTCTTGCCAGCGAAAAGCCGCAGCCGGCATGAAAATCAGCACCCAGAGCGAACGTGCTGAAAAGGCGCGTAAAATGGTCATGGAACTGCTGCTAGCGGACCAGCCAGCTAGAACAGATGCACATGATCCCGCCTCTCATTTGTGGCACTATGCCGATAAACAACAGCTTGAAACCAGCCGATTTGCCAGCAAAAACGTACCTGAAGCCGATAGCAGCCATCCAGCGATTGCGGTAAATATGGATGCCTGTATTCAATGTAACTTGTGTGTGCGGGCGTGCCGCGAGGTACAGGTTAATGATGTTATCGGGCTGGCAGGGCGCGGCGCAGATGCGCATATTGTCTTTGATTTCAATGATGATATGGGCGCTTCTACCTGTGTTGGATGCGGGGAATGTGTACAGGCCTGTCCAACTGGCGCGTTGATGCCAAAAACCGTCCTATCAGAAGATCAAAAGCTGGCCATAACACCGGACAGGCAAGTCGATTCAGTGTGCCCCTATTGCGGGGTCGGATGCCAGCTGACCTTTAATGTCAAGGATGACAAAATTGTTTCAGTGAATGGGCGTAGCGGGCCTGCAAATAACAGCCGGTTATGCGTGAAAGGGCGATATGGATTTGACTATATTCACAATCCTGAGCGGCTGACACAGCCAATGATCCGGCGCGAGGATGTGCCAAAACATGCCTCTCTTCCGTTTGATCCTGCCAATCCCCTCACCCATTTTCGCCCGGCAAGCTGGGATGAAGCCCTTGCCCATGCCGCAACGGGATTTATGAAGATAAAAGATCGTGATGGCGCCTCAGCTCTGGCCGGATTTGGGTCTGCCAAAGGCACGAATGAAGAAGCCTATATGGTACAAAAGCTGGTGCGAAGCTGTTTCGGTACCAATAATGTCGATCATTGCACACGGCTTTGTCATGCCTCGTCTGTGGCGGCCCTGCTGGAAAATATCGGCTCGGGGGCGGTTACTGCCTCTTTCTCGCAATGCCTGAATTCAGACGCGATTATTGTTATTGGCGCAAACCCTACGGTTAATCATCCGGTAGCAGCGACCTATATAAAAAACGCAGCTAAATCAGGGGCAAAATTATTTGTGATGGATCCGCGTGGCCAGGCTCTGGATCGCTATGCCACAAACAGCCTGAACTTCACGCCGGGCAGTGATGTTGCGCTGTTAAATGGCATGCTGCACACCATCATCGACGAAAAGCTCTATGATAAAGCCTATGTCGAGGCCCATACTGAAGGGTTTGATGCTCTGGTGAAACAAACCAAAGCAACCAGTCCGGAAGCGATGGCGCTGATCTGCGGGATTGAGGCGGATATTATTCGGTCTGTCGCCCGCCAGTTTGCCGCCGCCAAAGCTGGCATTATTTTCTGGGGAATGGGCGTATCCCAGCATACCCACGGCACGGACAATGCGCGCTGTCTAATTTCGCTGGCGCTGCTGACCGGAAATGTGGGTAAGTCGGGCTCTGGATTGCACCCGTTGCGGGGACAAAATAATGTGCAAGGGGCGTCGGATGCTGGTCTTATCCCGATGTTTTTCCCCGATTACCGTTCGGTTGAGGATGTCAGCACCCGCCAAGAATATGAAAATTTGTGGGGCGTGGAGCTGGATACCAAAAAGGGGCTGACTGTTGTTGAAATCGCCAATGCTGCCTATGACCGTACCATCAAGGGCATTTATGTAATGGGCGAAAATCCGGTTATGTCTGACCCGGATCAAGCCCATGCCAGAGAGGGCTTTGCCAGACTGGAGCATCTGGTGGTTCAGGATATATTTATGACCGAGACCGCCGCCTTTGCGGATGTGATTCTTCCCGCCTCTGCCTTTCCGGAAAAAACCGGCACAGTGACCAATACAGACAGGCGGGTTCAGATGGGCCGTATCGCCGTGCCAATGCCAGGTGACGCCCAGCAGGATTGGTGGATAATTCAGGAACTGGCTAACCGTATGGGACAGGATTGGTCCTATCAGGGGCCAGCAGATATATTTGCGGAAATGCGGGTGGTAATGCCATCTCTCACCGGCATTAGCTGGCAACGGCTACAGGCTGAGGATGCAGTAACCTACCCGTGCGCCGATGAAAAAAGCGAAGGGGAAGATGTTATTTTTGGCGATGCCTTCCCTACCGCTAGCGGGCGCGGGCGAATGACCCCTGCCTCTATCCTGCCGCCAGATGAAGTGCCAGATGAAGCATTCCCTCTGGTGATGTCGACAGGCCGATTGCTAGAGCATTGGCATACCGGTTCGATGACCAGACGCGCTCAGGTTCTGGATGCGCTGGAACCGGCAGCAGAAGTGCATATCAGCCCGGAGGATATGTCGGAACTGGCGATTACCCCTGGCCAAAATATATGTGTGGAGACCCGGCGCGGCGAGATTGAATTATTTGCCCGGATTGATCCGAATCTGCCAAAAGGGATGATTTTTATCCCCTTCTGCTTTACCGAAGCCCCTGCCAATATGCTGACAAATCCGGCTCTTGACCCCTATGGAAAAATCCCTGAATTAAAGTTTGCCGCGGCCCGTTTAAAAGTGCCGGAAACTACAATAGCTGCCGAGTAATAAAGAGCCGGGATATACAAATTGGCTGGTCAGATACCCAAATGACTGGCCTGTAAATAGGCGGAATAAACATCCTTATTGTCGCACCCTGCCATCTATCATTGATGCCACGCAGCAAAGCGACTACACTATGCGAACGGGACAGGGCGAATTTTTGCCGAGATATCTATATTATCGAAGCTGAAAACGGGGAAAATAGGTGGATTATCAGTCTCTGTTACAAAAAAAAGTTGAGCAGTTAAAAGACGAGAATCGATATCGGCATTTTGTCGAGCTTGAACGTCTGACCGGGCGCCATCCCCATGCCTTGTGGAATCACCCCAAAGGCGCGCGCGAAGTCATCATCTGGTGTTCCAATGATTATCTGGGCATGGGACAAAGCGAACATGCAATAGAATCGATGCGAGATGCGGTTAACGCGCATGGCACCGGCGCTGGCGGCACGCGCAATATCTCGGGAACCAGCGCCTCTATTGTTTCTCTGGAAAATGAGCTTGCCAGCTTGCATGCCAAAGAACGCGCTCTTGTCTTTACCTCAGGCTATGTTGCAAATGAAGCCTCTATCAGTGCGCTTATCAGCTTGCTGGATAATCCGATTATTCTGTCTGATTCTATGAATCACGCCTCGATCATTTCTGGCATCCGCTATGGCCGCGCGGAAAAGATGATATTCCGCCATAATGACACCACCCATCTGGAAGAATTATTAAAGTCACTGCCAAAAAACCGGCATAAAATCATTATTTTTGAATCGGTCTATTCGATGGACGGGGATGTATCCCCCATCGCCGAAATTGTTACGCTGGCGAAAAAATATAACGCCATGACCTATCTGGATGAGGTGCATGCGGTTGGCATGTATGGCGCCCAGGGCGGCGGCATTGCCCAGCGTGACGGCATCCAGCATGAAATTGATATTATTCAGGGCACACTTGGCAAAGCCTTTGGCGCGATGGGTGGCTATATCGCGGGTAGTGACGCGTTATGTGATGCGGTGCGCGGATATGGTTCCGGCTTTATCTTTACCACTGCAATGCCCCCTGCCCTTGCCGAAGCCGCGCTATCGTCTATCCGTTATTTGCGCGCCTCAAACAAAGAGCGCGAAAAACAACAGGAACAGGCAAGCTATCTGAAAGAAAAACTTCGTGAACGCGGCCTGCCAGCCATGGCGAGCACCACCCATATCGTGCCGGTGATGGTCGGGGACGCGATAAAAACCTCAGAGATTAGCTGGACATTGCTACAAGAGCATAATCTATATATCCAGCCTATTAATTATCCGACTGTGCCACGTGGCACTGAACGGTTGCGGATAACCCCTGGCCCGTTACATACCAAAGAGATGATAGAACATCTGGTAGAGTGTCTGGATAGTGTTTTCCGTCAGGTACAGCCGCCAGCCTATCAGCCAGATTTTCCGCCGTTAAATCGGCTTACAGGCTAGACGGTTCCACCTGTCCACCTATATCTGTAAGAGAAACAAGGGCGCCCTTTTTTTAGGGTTTGCCTAATGAGGCAGATTTTGAATAGATAGGGTTAATTATGAGCGTAAAGCCACTTCCGGGGGATCATCCAAATTGGCCATCCCATGCCAAGACGGGCTTGCTGTTAGTTAATCTGGGAACACCAGACGCTACAGACAAAAAATCCATGCGACGCTATCTAAAGCAATTTCTCTCAGACAAGCGGGTAATTGAAGTTCCACGCTTGGTATGGTGGTTGATTCTCAATCTGATTATTCTGAATATCCGCCCAAAACGCTCGGGGGCAGCCTATGATAAAATCTGGCTAAAGGACGATCCGGACGGCTCGCCCTTGCGCAAATATACCCGCCTGCAAGCTGAAATGCTAAAGGCACATTATGGCGAGCGCGAAGATTTGATTGTGGATTGGGCCATGCGCTATGGCCAGCCGTCTATTCCGGACAGGCTGGAGGCGATGCAGAAGATGGGATGCAACCGATTTGTGATTATCCCTCTTTATCCGCAATATGCCGCATCTACCACCGCGACGGTTAATGATGAGGTGTTTGAATGGGCGTTGAAACAACGCTGGCAACCCGCTATTCGCACTGCCCCGCCATGGCATGATCACCCCGCCTATATCGAGGCGCTGACACAGTCTCTGGCGGCGCATTTCAAGGGACGCGAGATGCCCGAACATTTGATGCTGTCTTTTCATGGCATCCCCTATCGCTATTTCGTGCAGGGCGATCCCTATCACTGTCATTGCATGAAAACCGCCCGTCTGGTGCGGGAAAAACTGGACTGGAATACAGATAAATTTCATGTCTGTTTCCAATCCCGTTTTGGCTCAGAGCCATGGCTGCAACCCTATACAGATGTAACGCTGGAAAGGCTGGGGGCAGAAAAAGTCGCCTCGCTGGCCTTGATGGCACCCGGATTTTCAGCAGATTGTCTGGAAACGCTGGAGGAGTTGGCTATGGAAGGTCAGGAAAGCTTTCACGAACATGGTGGCGGCCAGTTCGATTATGTACCCTGCCTGAACGCCAGCGATCCCGGAATGGCGGTTATTCGCCAAATTGTGGATGAAAATCTGGCAGGCTGGATAAATCAAGCATAAAATACCCCCTGCCCCTGTGACTTGCGGGAAAATCGCCAGACCCGCTATCAGGCTTGACAGCCTACTTGCGATCCTTAAAAATGAACAAATGTTCATTTAATAGAGGCAGACTATGGCCCGTCCTGTTGGCATTAAGGGAAAACAGACCCGGCAACGTATTCTAGGCAGCAGCCTGAAGCTGTTTGCACGTTCAGGCTATGCAGCGGTAAGCATGCGCGAAATTGCCAAAGCCGTTGGGGTTGGCCCCGGCGCCCTATATAATCATTTTGCGACCAAACAGCATATTTTAATGGCCATTATGGAAGAGCATATGCGGGCCTTGCTGGCTGCCTATGCAGACAAAACCAGCCCCTCTAGCCCAGCCAAAAATGAAACCGCAACAGCAAAATTGGAAGAGTTTGTGCGGTTTCATATCAGCTATCATATCGCCCTGCCAGATGCGGTGTTTCTATCCTATATGGAATTGCGTGCGCTGGAGCCGGAAAATTTCAAAATTATTGAAAATTTGCGGCGGGATTATGAAGCCATATTGAAACAGATACTGCGCCTCGGGGTTCAGCAAAAGCAGATGCAGCTTGACGATATACATGTCAGCGCGATGGCCATATTGGCCATGCTAACCGGCGTTACCAGCTGGTTTCGCCAGCAAGGCAGGCTGTCTGCACGTGAAATTGAAGATATCTATCTATCGCTGGTGATGCGCTCGCTAGCCCTGCCTTCAGAAGCAAAGCTAGCGCAAAACCTGGATAGGAAGATGGCGTGAAAGCAGATATAATCGCTAATTCGGCAGTAAGATGAGAAAGGCATATCATGTTTGATAAAGAAATGAATTTCAATCTGGGTGAGGAGATAGATACCCTTCGCGAGATGGTACGCCGCTTTGCCAGAGAAGAGATTGCCCCGCGTGCAGATGAGATTGATAAAAGCAATGAGTTTCCAGCTGATTTATGGGAGAAAATGGGGGCTATTGGCCTGCATGGGATTACCGTTCCAGAAAGTGAAGGCGGCGCTGGCATGGGGTATCTTGCCCATTGTGTCGCTATTGAGGAAATAAGTCGGGCTTCTGCTTCTGTCGGGCTATCTTATGGCGCACATTCCAATTTATGTGTGAACCAAATCGCCAGATGGGGCACGCCGGATCAGCATCGAAAATATCTGCCAAAGCTGATATCTGGTGCGCATATAGGCTCGCTGGCAATGTCCGAGCCTTCTTCTGGCTCCGATGTGGTGTCGATGCGCCTGAACGCCGAAAAACGTAATGACAGATTTGTTCTGAACGGCAGTAAAATGTGGATTACCAATGGCCCGAATGCCAGCACATTAGTGGTCTATGCAAAAACCGATACAGAGGCGGGATCGCGCGGGATAACCGCTTTTTTAATTGAACAGGAAATGGCCGGATTTAGTGCCGGCGAAAAGCTGGACAAGCTGGGGATGCGCGGCTCTAACACCTGTGAGCTGATCTTTGATAATTGTGAAGTGCCGTTTGAAAATGTGCTGGGTGAGGAAGGCAAAGGCGTAAATGTCTTAATGTCGGGGCTGGATTTTGAGCGCGTGGTACTCGCCGCTGGTCCGGTCGGAATTATGGCGGCGGCAATGGATATTGTTTTACCCTATATTCACGAGCGCGAGCAATTTGGCCAACCTATTGGCAGTTTTCAGCTTATGCAGGGAAAAATCGCCGATATGTACACCACCATGAATGCCTGTCGATCCTATGTCTATGCGGTGGCTGCTGCATGTGATCGCGGCGAGACAACCCGCAAGGATTCAGCTGGATGTATCCTTTATGCTGCGGAAAAAGCCACGCAAATTGCCCTTGAGGCGATACAGTGTCTGGGCGGAAACGGATATATCAATGACTATCCAGCTGGCCGTTTGCTGCGCGATGCCAAGCTTTATGAAATTGGGGCCGGCACCTCGGAAATCAGGCGGATGCTTATCGGAAGAGAACTTTTTAATGAAACGGCCTGATATATCCTGCTTAAGCTCGCTATTTTTTGCACATCCCCGCCCCTGTCAAGGCGCCTGTTCTGTATGGCAGGTTGCCGGTGGCTGGCAACCTTTCAAAGGTGTAGATAAAAATCAGAGGGAAATATGACCATCCTGACATCAAACTTATCGCTACATGACAAGACGGCGCAAAAAAATCGGACAGCAATGCAGACCGTAAGCGCCCTTGCCGCAACACGGGCAGAAAAGCTGTTGCAGGGCGGCAGTGAAAAATCGCGGGCCCGGCATATAAGTCGCGGAAAATTATTGCCGCGCACCCGTATAGACAGGCTTCTGGATAAAGGAGCCCCATTTTTAGAAATAGGCCTGTTCGCCGCGTGGGGAATATATGAAGATGAGGTACCATCCGCAGGTCTGATCGCGGGGGTTGGCAAGATATCTGGCCAGTGGTGTATGATTATCTGTAACGATGCAACGGTAAAGGGCGGGACATATTATGCGCTTTCGGTAAAAAAACATCTGCGCGCCCAGGAGATAGCCGAGCAAAATAACCTACCCTGTCTGTATCTGGTGGATTCTGGCGGGGCCAACCTGCCTAATCAGGACGAGGTGTTTCCAGACCGGGATCATTTTGGCCGAATTTTTTATAATCAGGCCCGGATGAGCGCAGCAGGCATTCCGCAGATAGCGGTTGTGATGGGCTCTTGTACCGCTGGCGGGGCCTATGTGCCGGCCATGTCCGACCAGTCTATTATTGTCGCCCGGCAAGGCACAATTTTTCTGGCCGGACCGCCTCTAGTTAAAGAAGCGACCGGAGAGGATGTGGAGGCTGAAACCCTTGGCGGAGGAGATACCCATACACGGCTGTCCGGTGTGGCAGATTATCTGGCGGATAATGATGAACATGCGCTTACCCTGGCGCGTGAGATTGTCAGCAATCTGAATAGCCAGAGACCTGCCGCCTCGCTAAAGCCGTCAGCTGCCCCGCTTTATCCTGCAGAAGATTTACTTTCCATTATACCGGCAGACCCCAAACAACCCTATGATGTGCGCGAGGTGATTGCCCGTTTGGTCGATGGCTCAAAATTTGATGAATTCAAAGCCAGATATGGCACAACGCTGGTTTGTGGCTTTGCCCATATTGATGGCGCCCCGGTGGGTATTGTCGCTAATAATGGCGTGTTGTTTTCACAAAGCTCGCAAAAAGGGGCGCATTTTATAGAATTATGCTGCCAGCGGGGGATTCCTCTACTGTTTCTACAGAATATCACCGGCTTTATGGTCGGCTCTGCCTATGAGGCGGGCGGCATCGCCAAAGATGGGGCAAAGCTGGTGGCGGCAGTATCCTGTGCGAATGTACCAAAGCTGACAGTTATTATTGGCGGCTCTTATGGGGCGGGCAATTATGGTATGTGCGGCCGAGCCTTTGCACCAAATTTTTTATGGATGTGGCCAAATGCAAAAATCGCGGTGATGGGCGGTGAGCAGGCAGCTGGCGTATTGGCAAGGGTGCGCCGTGCAGGTCTGGAAAAACAGGGTAAGACATGGAGCGAGGCAGAAGAAGCTGCCTTTAAACATCCGGTTCTGGAACAATTTGCCACACAAAGCGACCCCTATTATGCCTCAGCCCGTTTATGGGATGATGGCATTATTGACCCGCTAAAAACCCGCGATGTGCTGGCTATCTGTTTGAAGATTGTTGCCAGTGCGCCGCCACAGCCCCGCCAAGCCCCCATATTCAGAATGTAAGGCGATGCCATGATAAAGACGTTACTTATAGCCAATCGCGGTGAAATTGCCTGTCGCATTATAAAAACTGCGCGCAAGATGGGGATTCGCACTGTCGCTGTCTATTCAGAGGCAGACAAGCAGGCTCTGCATGTCCAGCTAGCAGACCATGCAATCTGTATCGGTGCGGCAGAGGCACATGCCAGCTATCTGAATAGTGATGCCCTTTTGGATGCGGCGGCAGCCAGCTCAGCAGAGGCGATACATCCCGGTTATGGGTTTTTGTCGGAAAACCCGGATTTTGCTAGCGCGGTTCAGCAAGCTGGCCTGATTTTTGTTGGCCCGCCAGCAGAAATTATCCAGAAAATGGGTCGCAAGGATGCCGCACGCCAGCGTATGGCTGCAGCCGGGATTCCGGTAGTGCCAGGCTATGATGGCGCTGATCAATCAGAAGCGCATCTGGCCGCAATGGCCGCAGATATCGGCTATCCGCTGTTAATCAAGGCGCGTTCTGGCGGCGGCGGCAAGGGTATGCGCCTGGTTGAAAAAAAGGCAGATTTCCTCGAATCCCTAAAAAGCGCAAAAAGAGAATCCGCATCCAGCTTTGCAGATGATCATGTGATCATCGAGAAATATATTACCGCCCCACGCCATATTGAAGTGCAAATCATATCTGATACCCATGGCAGCCATCTGCATCTATATGAACGCGATTGCTCTTTGCAGCGCCGCTATCAAAAGGTTATTGAAGAAGCCCCTGCCCCAAATATGCCGGAGACGGTGCGTGAAGCGATGACAAAAGCCGCACGCAAAGCGGCACAATCTATTGATTATGTTGGGGCTGGAACGGTCGAATTTATCGCGGATGGCGAGAACGGCCTGCGTGAAGATGGCTTTTGGTTCATGGAAATGAATACCCGCCTGCAAGTAGAGCATCCGGTAACCGAAATGATTACCGGCATTGATCTTGTTGAATGGCAGTTACGCGTTGCCGCTGGTGAGGCACTGCCGCTATCACAAGAAGAAGTCACCATGCAGGGACATGCGGTTGAAGCCCGGCTTTATGCAGAAGATGCCCGCCATGCCTTCCGGCCCTGTCCTGGCCCGGTAACCGCCCTGTCTTTTGGACAAGCACCAGATATCCGCATTGATACCAGTATCGAGCATTCCGGCAGTGTCTCGCGCTATTATGACCCGATGATTGCAAAAATTATCAGCCATAATAAGGATCGCGCCACCGCTTTTGCCAGCTTGCAAGACAGCTTGTCGCGCACCTATCTGCTTGGCACGCAAACCAATCTGGACTTTCTATCCCGCCTATCTGCAGACAAGGAGGTTTTATCCGCTAATCTGGATACCCATCTGATTGACCGCCAGCTAGAGGCGTTATCTGCGCCGCAACCTGTCACCGCTTTGGCGCTGCTTATCGCCTGCCTTGGCCAAAGCGACCTCTCGCAGCGCTTTGCCGGATGGCGTCACTGGCATTCAGGGCATATTCCTTTTATCTTTTACAGCGAGGCTGGCGATATTCATCCCTGCCAGCTGGCTATCAGCGATGATAACAGCTATAGCCTGCACTATCAGGGTCAACAGATACACATATCCGATTTGCGCCGGAACACAAGCTATCCACAGAGATGCGATGGCCATGCGTGTTGGCAATTTATATATGATGGCACCGCCTGTACAGCAGAGAGCCTGTGTGCTGGCCAGCACATCAGCCTATCTATCGCTGGCCTGTCCATAGATAGCCGGTCTGGCGATAACAGGACTGCAAATAGAACAAATTGGCAATTTGAGGCACTCGATTATGTCGCCGCTGAGACACTAGACGGGCCACAAAACACGCTTACCGCCCCAATGACCGCAACAGTGGCCGCGATACTGGTAAAAAATGGTGAGAAGGTAAAAGCTGGACAGAGCCTTATCCTGTTAGAAGCAATGAAAATGGAGCAAAGTTTAAAAGCCCAGCAGGAGGGTGAAATCGCCAAAATATTAGTGGAACCAGGACAAGGGGTAAATGAAGGGGAGATTCTGTTAGAATATAAAGATGCGCCCGATAAAGACGCGCCTGAACCAAAGAATAGCTAGTCCCTGATCACCCTGAAGATAAGGCCCAATATAGGTAATACAGGAATAAAATAAAATGCAGGATAAAACTATCCATCTCTATGAGGTTGGCCCGCGCGATGGCTTGCAAAATGAGGCTGAGAATATCGCCACAAACGATAAAATTGCACTGATTAACAGCCTGAATGCGGTTGGCTTTTCAATGATTGAGGCAACCAGCTTTGTCTCGGCGAAATGGGTACCCCAGCTAGGAGATGCGGCTGAGGTAATGGCCGGCATTGCCCGCAAGCAAGGGATACGTTACGCGGCGTTAACCCCGAATATGCGTGGCTATGAAGATGCCCGTAAATCCCGAATGGATGAGGTCGCAGTTTTTGGGGCCGCAACGCAAAGCTTTAGCCAGAAAAATATTAATTGTTCCATACCGGAAAGCCTGGCACGGTTTCGCCCGGTTGTTGCGGCTGCCCTGCAAGATGGTATCGCCGCACGTGGCTATATCTCGGTAGTGGTGCATTGCCCCTATGAAGGCAAAGTGGCGCCGTTGGCTGTTCTGGAAATGGCAGAAGCGTTACTGGAAATGGGATGCTATGAAATCTCGCTGGGCGATACAACCGGCCATGCCACGCCAGAGACGGTTTCGGCATTACTGGACGTTCTGGTTCCCAGGCTGAACCCGGATATACTGGTTGGCCATTTCCACGATACCCGCAACCGCGCTATCGAAAATGTGATGACCTGCCTTGATTATGGGCTGCGGAAATTTGATTCCAGTGTTGGCGGTCTGGGCGGCTGTCCATTTGCGCCGGGTGCGAAAGGCAATGTCAGTACCAGCTTATTGCATGATGCGCTGGTGGCAGCTGGATGGCATACGGGCCTTGACCGCGCAGCGTTGCGAAAAAGCGAAGAATTGGTCACAAAAATGGGTCTAAAACCCCGCTAGCCCCACACCGATCAGGAACATATAATTATGGCGTATAACACAATCACCCTAGATATAGATGCCAGAGGCGTTGCCTATCTCAATCTGAACCGACCAGATAAACATCATGCGCTGAATGCCGAGATGATTGCAGAATTACATACCGCTATCGATTATTTGCGAGACACGCCGCAAGCCCATCTTGTAGTCATAGGCGCAGATGGGCCACATTTCTGCGCTGGAGGTGATTTGCGGTGGATGCAGGCACAAATGGTAGCGGACACACCAACCAAAAAACGCGAAGCCAGCAAGCTCAGCGCTATGCTTGGCGCTCTGGATAGCCTGCCAAAGCCGGTAATTGGCCGTATACAGGGCAATGCCTATGGCGGTGGTCTGGGATTGATGTGTGCCTGTGATATCACCGTTGCGGCAGATACCGCGCGCTTTGCCCTGACCGAAACCCGGCTTGGCCTGATACCCGCGACTATCGGCCCGTTTGTATTTCGTAAATTAGGATGGGGACATACACGAGAAATATTTATGACTGGTAGCCCGGTGGACAGCAAGCGGGCATTGCAAATAGGATTGCTAAGCTTAGCTGTAGCGGCCAGCGAGCTTGATAGCGTCATAGACAGGGAGATAGAAACCGCCCTGAGAGCTGGACCCGGCGCCATGGCAGCAGCCAAAGCCCTGCTAGGCCAATTTAGCCAGCACCCTGACTGGCAGGAACAAAATGATATCGCTATCGAGGCGCTGATAGAATGCTGGAATTCAACCGAAACCAAACAGGGGATAGAGGCCTTTTTTGACAAACAGCCTGCCCCATGGCGTAAAGGCTGATGTTTTAAATATGCCTGTTAAGGTGACGTTTTTTCAGGTTAGCAGATTTAGGGCTTGCGCGAATCCTCTTCAAACTGGGTAAAGGGATGGCTTTCTGATTCTGTAAGGTTAGAGGCTTTGCGCAATAATTTATTAATATCCCGGCGCATTGCCTGTGAGGCTGTATTAACCTCGGCAAACACGTTAAGAAGCCGAATAACCACCATTCCAATCAATACAACAAGACCAACAATCATTACCAGAGACACGCTGCAAATAAACAGCAAAACAAGCGAAATTTCCTGAAAAAGCATAGGCTGACCAATCTTTTCCAATCACCAACAGCCCACCACCACCTTCTTGCATTTTTATGTGCATCTTCTGCAGGCCAGTGTGGCCTATATAGTCAGAGCCACAAATGAATATGGGGTGTAAAGTGATATGGAGGGCTGAAAACATCTGGCCATTAACGCACAAGATAATCCGGCTGTCGCCTTTCCAAAAGGATAGCTAGACACCCACCTGTTGCGTCAGCTTTTATAGCTCTATTTGACGCCCGCCCTCTGCCGCGCGCATGGCAGCGATAGTAGCTTCAACAGAACGGCTGGCATCCAGGGCGGTAATCAGGGGTTGTGCCTTGCCTTGTGCAACCTCGCATAAATGGGCGGCCTGGGCGACATAGGCATCGATAAATTCTGTTTCAATAGGGTGCGCGATAATCTCATCCTGCCAATGCCCATCTGCTGACTTATGGTGCCATAGCACCAGATTGGGGAATTCAAGCGCCCCTTTGCTGCCCAGAAAACGAATGGCGTTTTGACCTGATTTCGGCAATGCCAAATTCTCGCCAAGCGCAAATTCCCAACTCCATGGTGAGGGGGTGCGATCACTTAAAAAGAAGGTACCTACCGCCTGATTTTCAAATTGCATGGAAATAGCGGCGGCATCTTCTTTTTCATAATTCTGATCAACGCGGTTCAGATAGGCGCTAACCGACTTTATCTCGCCGCAAATAAACCGCAATAAATCTATTTCATGGATCAGATTTGTTAACACAGGGCCGGCTTCGGTTTTGCGGCGCCATTGCGGGGCATAGTAAGGCGTATCCTTGCGACAGCTCCACTGGCCAGTAACCCCAATTAACCTGCCAATCGCCCCGCTCGCTATCAGCTCTTTTGCCTTTGCTGCACATGGATAATAACGTCGTTGATGGGCAACCAGAATCTGGCAGCCAGCGCGCTCGGCTTGTTGAACAATATCCTGAGCCTGGCTATCGCCTGCGGCTATGGGCTTTTCTACCAGCAAGGTCTTGCATCCGGCGTTAATACAGGCACTGACATCGGCATGGTGGCGTTCGGTGGGGGTGGCAATAATCACGGCATCCAGCGGCTGTTCTGCCAGCATCTGCGCCGCAGAATCATAACAGGAAATAGCCAGGCTGGCCGCTTGCTGCCGCGACGTATCTGAAGGGTCTGCAAAGGCGACAAGCTCTGCTTCAGCCAGTTGATCAATTGCCATAATATGACGCTGGCCAATATTTCCAGCCCCAACAAGACCAATTTTTACCACTGCCATCCTATCCATACCCTTATTTTGTTGGCTCATCTAAACGAGACTTTCACTATAAAACGCTGATGTTTTAGAGATATCAAATAAAGCCTGGAGGTTACACTGGCAAAATGTTCTTTTTTTAACTAACAGGGTAAAAAAAACTAAGTGCTTTTATTTCAATATTATGTTTGCTATAACCCGGCTAAGGTTCTTTACCTTACATTTTCTTATTGCGGCGTTTGTGTAGTGGTAAGACCCCAGCCTTCCAAGCTGGAGACGCGGGTTCGATTCCCGCACGCCGCTCCATTTTCCTATTTTAGTCGCTTCCTTTGACAAATTTTCACATT
>JBMZFK010000020.1:0-24649 GCA_049615365.1 Puniceispirillaceae bacterium (SeqCode) | reverse complement strand
GCCAAACAAAATGCGGCCGCTCCGTTAACAGATGCGACAACGCCTGCTGGCGGGGCTATACCGCTGATAATTGATATTGCGCGTATTGGCCCGGATGGGTCGGCTGTTATTGCCGGCACCGCCCCGCCTGAAACAGAAATCCGGGTATTGGATGGCACCGCGCCTCTGGTGGCCACCCAGTCTAACAGCAAAGGGGAATGGGTTGCTGTACCAGATGGATTGCTTAGCGCAGGCAATCATTTGATTATTGCTGAAATGACCGGCGCGGATGGTCAGATTATTCGCGCTGAACGCGGCGTGCTGGTCGAATTGGCCCAAAGCGGAACGCAAAAGCCGCTAGTTGCGCTGGTACCTATGGAAGATGATGCGGCGGTGGAAATTTTATCTGCCCCAGATCAGTTGGCCAGTGTCGATATTTCCGAGCTGCCCGCAAATAGCGCACAGATAGAGGCACAAAAAGAAATAACCGCTATTTTGGTTATGCCGCCTGAAATTTATATCGGCACACTAAGCTGGAGCGCAAAAAATATTCTGCAGATCAAGGGGAAATCCAATGGCGGGGCCGCAGTGACGGGGTCCTTTGCCGGGCAAAGCTTTGCAGATGTCAGCCTGGATGAACAGGGTAATTGGTCAACAAAAATTTCGGTTCCGGCAACGCAATCCGGAATGGCGTTAATTCAGGCAAATCTGCTGGATGTTGATAATAGCCTTATCCTGAGCACACAGGTAGATGTGGATCTGGCCCAGCTGGATGTGGGGCTGGATGGCAGTGAGATGGTTATTATCCGCAAAGGGGATGTGTTGTGGCGGATTGCCTATCGTACCTATGGCAGCGGTATTCGCTATCTGGATATTCTGAAACGAAATGCCCGGCAGATCAATAATCCTGATTTGATTTATCCGGCACAGGTTTTTGCCTTGCCTGATGCAGATGAAACCGCGCAATAGACAGCGTCTTGCGGCGCCGCAGAATAGGGTGAACAGGATATGATAAAGGACCTGTTTAAAAAATATTTTCATTTTCCAAAGCAACAGCCAGGCTGGCCGGTATTGGCCATTATTGGCGGGGCAACTGTTATTTTTAGCGTGCTTTATCTGCCGCTTGGCTTGCTTGGCTTTGCCAGTTTTATCTATCTATGTATTATCCTGCGCCGGCCGCAACGCGTGCTGTCCAAAAGGCCTTCTGGCCAGATTCTGGCACCGATAGATGGACAGGTTATCTGGGTGCATCATAACCGCGAACAGGATCGTATCTTAATCCGTTTGCGTCCGGACATCTTTAACAGCCATCTCGCCTATGCCCCTATAGCGGGCCAGATTGATCAGCAAATCTGGTATGATGGGCAATTTGCCAGCTTTAATGATACAGAAATACCGCCGCTTACCACTGCACGCCAGGAAATTGTTTTTATGCCGGAAGATGCGATATCGGGTGATAATCGGATTACGATGACCCATTATGGCGCGCCCTATAGCCGGATTGTACAGAGTTTTGTGCAGGAAGGGCGCAATGTTACGCCTGAGACCGTGGTGGCTCTCGGGCTGTTAAGAACAAATATTGATGTCAGTTTCCCCGCAAGTTACGCGCCCGCTATCGGTATGGGTCAGCGATGTCTGGCTGGCGAGACGGTGCTTGCGGATAAAATTAGAAAAACAGGTAAATGAGTGTTCATACGTGCTTTTACACGGAGCTAACAGATGTTTGATGCTTCACTACGCCCAATTCTTGAAACGCCTTTGCACTGGCTCGCTGGTGGCTGTATTGCGGTGGGCCTGACCGCCAATGGCCTGACCATTTTAGGGTTTGTGTTTGGCGTGTTCTGCGCGGTATTTGTGGCGATGGGGTTTTTTGTTGCTGCGCTGGTTTGCCTTATTCTAAATCGGTTATGTGATGGGCTGGATGGGGCAGTTGCCCGGCGTTCAGGTAGCAGTGATTTTGGCGGCTATCTGGATATTGTTTGTGATTTTCTGTTTTATGCAATGGTGCCTTTTGCCTTTATGATATTTAGCCAGCAAAATGCTGTTGCTGCAGGGTTTCTGATGTTCAGCTTTGTTGGCACGGGTAGCAGTTTTCTTGCCTATGCGATTTTAGAGGCCAAAAATCCCGACGTGCTGGCACGCAAGGCACAAGAGCGCGCTTCCCAGAAAAAGAGTTTCTTTTATTTGGGCGGGCTTACCGAAGGGGCAGAAACCATCGCGATATTTGTGTTGATGCTGGTATTTCCAGGCTGGTTCACAATATTGGCGTGGGGCTTTGGCAGTCTGTGCCTGATTACAACCGGGTGGCGGATACATACCGCTTTTACAGATTTCAAAGGGTGATAAAAATAACCACTTATGACAGTTGAAACAAAGCCTGAACCATGTAACTAAAATAACAGGGCAGGGATTTTTATAACAGCGGTGATAACGCTGGTGCCTGTCCGGGGTGATGCGCAGATCTGGGAGACAGATCTGGCAGACAGGTCAAGGGAGATACAGATGAAATTTGGTATTGGGCAAACGGTCAAGCGTTTGGAAGATCAAAATTTACTCACCGGAAAAGGGGCGTTTACAGATGATCAGATGCCCGGGCAGGGGCGGGCGGTAGCCTTTTTGCGCGCCCCTTTTGCGCATGCTGCGATTACCCATCTTGACCTCAGCGCGGCACGCAGCGCAGATGGGGTGGTTCTGGCCGCCTGTCAGGCTGATTTGGATGCCGATAATGTGGGCGAGATTCAGTGTCAATTTTATCCGGTAAACCGCGATGGCTCAAAAGTTCCCAAAACAACCAAGCCGCCTATGGCACGCGAGTTAGTGCGCCATGCGGGCGATCTGGTGGCGATGGTGGTCGCTGAAACGCGCCAGCAAGCTATGGACGCGCTTGACCTTATCGAGGTGGATTATGACCCGCTAGAGGCAGTGACCGATGTGTATGCAGCGATGCAACCAGAGGCGCCGCAATTACATTCAGAATATCCAAATAATATCGTTTTTGACTGGGAAGCTGGCACCATTGACACCGCACGTGCCGAGATAGAGGCGGCTGTGGCTGGCGGGGCACGGCTGGTAGAAATTGATGTTGTTAACAGCCGGGTAATGCCGAATGCGATGGAAACGCGCCCTGTTGTTGCCATGCCATGTGACGAGATAGAGGGCTTGCGTTTATGGCTACCTAGCCAGGGGCCAGTAGGGCTGGCAGAGCAGCTGGCGGATGCGCTGGGCTATGAGCATAACCAGCTTCAGGTGCTAACCGGCGATGTTGGCGGCGGTTTCGGGTACAAAATTTTCCTGCATCCAGAGCAGCTTTGTATCGCCTGGGCGGCAAAAACAACAAAAAGCCTGGTACGCTGGCAACAGGATCGCTCGGATGCGTTTTTATCTGATCTGCATGGCCGCGATAACCGAAGCATAGCCCGGGCAGCGGTAGATACAAAAGGGCGGGTGCTGGCTCTTGATGTGCGGGTACATGCCAATATGGGCTCATGGCTTTCCAACTTTTCATGCTATATCCCCACATTGTCAGCTTGTCGTACCCTGACCGGCCCCTATGATATTCAAATTGCAGGTATGCAGGTTCTGGGCATTGTTACCAACACCCCGGCGGTAGATGCGTTTCGCGGGGCGGGTCGGCCAGAAGCAAATTATTTGCTGGAACGGCTGATGGATCATATTGCAGTTGAGCTTGATATAGACCGTGTTGCTGTTCGCCGGGCAAACCTTATTCAGCCAGAGCAAATCCCCTATGCGATGATAGAAGGCGGCACGGTGGATTCGGGTGATATGCCGGGATTGCTTGCCGATGCGATGGAAAAAGCCGACTGGCAGGGGTTTGAGGCGCGGCGCAGCACCGCGCGTGCCAATGGCAAATATCTGGGTATTGGTTTGGCGATGTATCTGGAACAATGTGGCGGCGGCGGTGGTTCGGGTGTCGATGTTGAATTTCAGGGCGATGGCACAGCGATAATCTATGCCTCGCAACAGGATAATGGCCAGGGGCATCGCACCACCCTAACGCAAATTTTCTCAGCTCAGCTAGGCTATGATGCAGATAAAATTAAAATTGTGCAGGGGGACAGCCAGCGCACCCCGCCCGGCACCACTGGCGGGGCCCGTATGTCGGCTGTTCTTGGCTCAACCTTGTCACAGGCAGCTGATCTGATAGCTGAAAAAGCAAAGCCCTTTGCCGCAGAACAGCTGGATGCCGCAATAGAGGATATCCAGTTTGCTGAGGGTATTTTCAGTGCTGCCGGCACAAACCGTTCTATTGAAATCGAAGCGCTGGTTGAGGCGCTGGCATCTGATGTGCCTGCCGAACATCCGCTTAATCAGCAACATGAATATACCACCAAGGGGGCCAGCTATCCCTATGGCTGTCATATTGTTGAAATAGAGGTGGATATGGCCACCTTGCAGCCGCAAATCATGCGCTATACGGTGGTTGATGATATTGGTAATGTGATTAATCCGATGACCTTTGCCGGCCAGATACATGGCGGCATTGCCCAGGGGGTAGGCCAGGCCCTGTTTGAACATGTCGCCTTTGATGAGGATGGACAGCTGCTGGCAGGATCGCTGATGGATTACACTCTTCCTCGCGCCGATCATCTCCCCTCTTTTTCTATTTCAACGCGCAACACGGTGTGTCAAAATAATGTGTTGGGGGTTAAAGGGGTTGGTGAGGCAGGCGCTATCGGTGCCCCGCCAGCGGTTATTTCAGCTTTATGTGACGCGCTGGGTGTGGTGCATATAGAGATGCCCGCAACCCTGCAAGCCATTTGGCAAACCATGAAGCCAGCAAAGGAAGCGGTATGAGCCCGAAAATTGTTAAAACAGACGCAGAATGGCGTGTCCAGCTCAGTGACGAGCAATATAGGGTAACGCGTAAACATGGCACCGAACGAGCCTTTACAGGCCGCTACCATGATAATCATCAGCAAGGGGCTTATGCCTGTATTTGTTGCGGGGCAGAACTGTTTCACAGTGATCAGAAATTTGATTCAGGCACAGGCTGGCCTTCTTTTACCGCCCCGGCCTTGCCAGAAAATGTTGGGGAAAAATCAGATCGAAGCTTTTTCATGGTGCGCACCGAGGTACATTGTGCGCAATGCGAATCCCATTTAGGCCATGTATTTGAAGATGGGCCTATAGATGCGGGCGGCTTGCGCTATTGTATCAACTCTGCCTCGCTCGATTTTCAAAAGGACGAGTGACGAAAAACTGTCATCATCCAGGGGTTGGTAAATAGGTATGAGGCGCAGGGTCTGAACAAAATAGGGCTCTGGCAATAGCCGCGCTTGCTATAGGCGAAGGGAGGGAGAGCAACGCAAATAGGCGCAAGACCTATTGCCAGAATTCCTGAGGCGCATCTTCAGCTGATATCGGTTGATCGCTTTGGATTGCGCGAGGCTAGGAGCGATGTTTTTCCTTGCGATGCTGATGGATCTCGTCTCTGGTGATAATCCCGTCATTATTTTTATCTACCATATCAAACAGGCTTAAATGACGGTCGGAAAATTCCTGCAGGCTAATCTGACCATCTGCATCATTATCCAGATTGGAAAAGCGCATTTTCAGCATGTCATTGACTTCTTTCAGGGAAATCTGTCTGTCCTGATTGCTGTCAATCGCACGAAATAGCGGCTTAAACCCATGCCGATATTTATGGGTGTGATGGCTTTTTTTGCCTGTTTCCGGCGTGCTTTGGGCGTTTGTGTTGTCGCTGGCCAGAGTACGGTTCCAATGGGCATTTGCCAGACCACTGACCAGAACAACGCTCATCACGCCGCCAAGCCCCATTAACCAGTAATATTTTGACTTCATCCTAACTCTCCTTTAAAGCTCATTCGTTTGTAAAAAATGTTTGGTTAGATAAATTTGCTGGTAATTTTAAGCCGGCAGAATTTTTAACTTCACAATTCACATATCAACAGGCAAATTGGGCAGGTTTCAGGCTGTATAATGGCAGGAAGGTGGCCAGACGCTAGGCCGCTATTTTTTTTATAAGGTAAAAGAATATGGACAGTTTTGAGGGCTACAAAATTACCGGTACAACTAGCATTTTCGGCTGTATGGCCTATCCAGCTGGCCATGTGCGCGCGCCAATGATTTTTAATAAAATTTTTGCCGAGAGAAAGCTTGATAATGTTATGGTTGCCCTCAGCATTCCGCCAGAGGGGCTGGCCGCATCGGTTGCTGGCCTGGCCGCGTTAAGCAATTTCAAAGGCGCTGCGGTGACCATTCCGCATAAAATGCCGCTCGCCGCCTTGTGTGACGAATTGGGGGCAGGCGCACAAGCTGCCGAGGCGGTAAATGCGATAGCCTTTACCCCTGACAGACGCCTGATAGGCGATAATTTCGATGGTAAAGGCTTTGTGGCTGGCCTACGCGGTGAAAATCCTTGCGGCGATGCAGAAGGGAAAATCTTTACAAACAAAAAAGTGTTGCTGGTCGGGGCAGGCGGGGCTGCACGCGCTATTGCATTGGCACTGGCCGAGTGTGACCTGGCCCAAATTGATATCACCAACCGCACGCCTGAAAATGCAGAAAAAGCGGTAAGGCTGGCAAAGAAAATTGTGCCAGAGGCCAGAATGCAGACCATTGCGGCAAATGATATAGATTTTGCCAGCTATGATATGGTGATTAATGCAACACCGCTTGGCCTGCATGACAGCGATCCGCATCCTTTTGATGTTCAGCTTTTATCTGAAAACTGTCTGGTATGTGATATTATTATGGTGCCGGAGCGAACCACCTTGATTGATGCTGCCGAGGCACGCGGACTGCGCGTACATCTGGGCCGGCATATGCTGGATTACCAAATGCAGCTTATCGGCGAATTTATTGGTGCCATATAACGTCGCCATATAGGGGCATTGGCCAGATTTGTTGGCAATCAGTTGTTGAAAGTTGGGGCTGACCAGACTAAGTTTCAACAAAGCTCCTGGTGACAGATTTTGAAGATTGGAAAGAGTAATGGCTGAGGAAACAAGCTGGACAGAAGAGCGCCTTGAAAAATTGCGCGCACTTTGGGAAGAGGGGCTTTCTATCTCCCAAATCGGAGAGCGTCTGGGGGTTACGCGTAACGCGGTAGCTGGCAAGGCGCATCGGCTCAATTTGCGCAAGCGGCAGTCGCCAATCGCCAAAAAGCCAAAACAGCCTGTAGAACCAGCACAGAAAAAAGACCTGCCTTTGCGTCTGGCCCTGAGAAATGTTCAGTGGTCACGTTCAAAATGCGTATGGCCAAGTGGGGATCCAAAGACAGTGCAGTTTAACTTCTGCGGCAAATCCATTGTTCCGGGCAAGCCTTATTGCGCGAAACATTGCGACCTTGCCTATACCACGTCGCGCGATGGAAGCTAGACAGACGCCCGCGGTCATTCGCCGCGAAGATTACGCGCCCTATAGCTGGATTATACAGAAAACCGGCCTGGATGTTCAGCTGTTTGATGACAGGGCGGTGATTTGTGCAACGCTGGATATCGCGCCGAATCCCCAGGCTGAAGCCTCTGATATACTGGTTCTGAATGGTGAGCATCAGCAGCTATTATCTGTTCAGGTAGATGGAGAGGCGATAGACCCTGCACGCTATCATCTGGATGCAGGCAAGCTGTCTATCTCTGGCCTGACAGATACGCATCAGATCGCGGTGACCTCCGCGCATAATCCGTATGAGAATACAGCCCTTGAAGGCTTGTACGCGTCTGGCGGCATGTTATGCACCCAATGCGAGCCAGAAGGGTTTCGCCGAATTTGCTTTTATCCAGACCGCCCGGATGTGATGAGCATCTTTACCGTTCGTATTGAGGCAGATGTTGCGTTTCCAAATTTATTAAGTAATGGCAATCTGCTGGAAACAGGGGCCAGTCAGGCAGGGCGTCATTTTGCTGTCTGGCATGATCCGCACAAAAAGCCAGCCTATCTGTTTGCGCTGGTCGCTGGTGATTTAGAATGCGCTACCGACTATTTTGTCACCGCTTCTGGTCGCAAGGTGGATTTGCATATTTATGTTGAAAAAGGCAATACCGGCCTGACAGGTCATGCGATGGACAGCCTGAAACGTGCGATGAAATGGGACGAGGATGTCTATGGTCTGGAATATGATCTGGATCTATTTCAAATTGTTGCGGTCAGCCATTTTAATATGGGGGCAATGGAAAATAAGGGCCTTAATATTTTTAACAGCAAATTTGTGCTGGCAGATGCGCTCACCGCAACAGATGATGATCTGGATAGGGTTGAAGCGATTATCGCCCATGAATATTTCCATAATTGGACAGGCAACCGGGTAACCTGCCGCGACTGGTTTCAGCTGACCTTAAAAGAAGGGCTGACGGTGTTTCGGGATCAGAGCTTTAGTGCGGATATGCATGATGAAGCGGTAAAGCGGGCAGAAGATGTGGCGACCTTGCGGGCCATACAATTTACCGAGGATGCCAGCCCTACCGCCCATCCTATTCGCCCTGAAAGCTATAGCGAGATTAATAATTTCTATACGCCAACTGTTTATGAAAAAGGCGCAGAAGTTATTCGTATGATACATGCAAAGCTGGGCGCGGCAGGCTTTCGTGCAGGCATGGATCTATATTTTGAACGCCATGATGGCCAGGCCGTAACCTGTGATGATTTTATTGCCGCAATGGCGGATGCCAATGGATGTGATTTATCTCCATTTACCTTGTGGTATTGCCAGGCTGGCACCCCGCATTTAAGCGCAAGGCGTGCTTATGTTCAGGGCAGCCAGATGCAGATTGAGCTAGGCCAGCAATTAGCGCCAACACCCGCCGGTACAGGGACCGAGCCAATGCCCTTACCTATTCGGCTAGGTTTTGTTGGCCGTGATGGCCAGCCTCTTTCGCATGCGATTGATGGCGGGGCTATGGCAGATGAACATGTGGTCATGCTATCAGATGGCAAACAGACAATAGAGATCGAATTTGCCGCAGATATGCCAGCAGATGAGGCTGTGCCCTCGCTGTTGCGTGGCTTTTCTGCCCCGGTGCGCTTGTCTGACGATGTGAGCGCCGAAGAGCTGGGCATATTGGCTGCTTATGACAGGGATAGTTTTAACCGATATGAAGCGTGTCAGCGTCTGGCCCATAATATTCTGGCCGCAAATCTGGCAGGCGGCTGTGATACACAAAGCGAAGACGCGCTTATCCATGCGCTAAGGCTGGGTCTGGCAGATACCGCCCAGCGCGATGATTTCAAGGCATTATGTCTTTCTGTGCCGGGGCAGGCCGATACCGAACAACGCGCCAACCCAGCTGATCCGCCGCAAATCTTTGTCCAGAGACAGGGCCTGCAAGCACGCCTTGGCGCCGCGCTGGCAGATGATATTATGCCTATCTTGCAGGCAAGCGACCATCTTGAACATGCGGCAGGCCGCACCTTGCAAAATAAATTGCTGGGGCTGGCCTGTGCCGCTGGAAATAGCGAGGCGCTGGATATCGCGCTCTTGCAGTCAGAAAACCTGAATATGAGCCTGTCAATGGGCGGGTTGCAGGCGCTAAATCATATCCAGCATGAACATCGTGGCACGGCGCTGGCGCGGTTTTATCGCCGCTGGCATGAACAGGCGCTGGTGATGGAAAAATGGTTGATGCTGTCCGCAACCTCTGCAACCCATGGCACGATTGATAATGTGCGCGCGCTGATGCAAGACCCGGTATTTGATGCCAGCAATCCAAATAAATTACGTTCGGTTTTAGGAGCATTTGCAGCCGCCAACCCCGCCTATTTTCATAAAGAGGATGGTTCAGGCTATCGCTTTATTACCGAAGAGCTGGTCACATTGGATAAACGTAACCCGCAAATTGCCGCACGGATGGGCCTTGCCCTGACCCGCTTTGCCAATTATGGCCCGGTACGCCAGAAACAGATGCGTGAGGCGCTGGACTTCCTTGCCGGGCATAGCCTGTCGCGTGATCTTGATGAGGTGGTGTCCAAGGCACTGAAAACCGCCTAGATACCGGTATCAGAGCCAGCCTGTTAACCAGTAAAAACCTGTCTAGCGAAGAAAGGCAGGGATATGGTCGCTATCACGGAAGCTGTTACCCTTCCATTCAGGCGGGCGCTTTTCATTCGGATATTTGGAATTTTTCTGCGGTGCAGGCTTGTCACCTGCCCCATCCGCATTTTCGTTCACCGCGTCTTTTTTGCCGCGTGAACGCCCTTTTTTCGCAGCTGGCTTTTCCCTGGCTGCGGCGGCATCCTTGCGCTCTGAATCAGGCGCTGTTTTTGTCTCAGCCGGGGCGGGGCCAGCTTGCCCATCCAGTTCAATCGGCTCGCCGATCAGCGTTTCGATAGCCTGAAGATATTTTTTATCATCTTCGGTTGCCGCAATCGTGAAGGCAGTACCTGTTCGCCCGGCGCGGCCCGTACGGCCAATGCGGTGAACATAATCTTCGGCATTGGAAGGCACATCAAAATTAAAGACATGGCTGACCGATGGAATATCCAGGCCACGTGCGGCCACATCAGAGGCGATAAGCAGCGTAACCCGGCCTTCTTTGAAATCAGAAAGCGCGGCCAGACGTGCAGATTGGGTCATATCCCCATGCAGGGCGGCTGCGTTAAAATCATGGCGTTTGAGAGAGGAAAGAAGGGTGGCAATATCGCGTTTCCGGTTACAGAAAATAACCGCATTCTGCAGCGTTTCGCGGCGAAGTAATCCGCGCAGAACTTCGCGCTTCTCGCGTGTCTTTGTCCAGATCAGGCGCTGGCTTACCGTATCGGCGGTAGTCGCTGGCTTGGCTACCTCGATGATTTTTGGGTTCATCACAAATTTTTTGCCGATTTTCTGAATTTCTTCAGAAAGCGTAGCCGAAAAGAATAGGGTCTGGCGCATCACTGGCAGATAGCTGACAATCCGCTCAACATCAGGAATAAATCCCATATCCAGCATCCGGTCAGCTTCATCAATCACCAGAATTTTCACATCCTGCAGAAGGACTTTGCCCCGTTCAAAATGGTCCAGCAGTCGGCCAGGCGTGGCGATAAGCACATCCACCCCTTTATCCAGAGCTGTTTCCTGATCAGAAAAGCTGACCCCGCCAATCAGCAAGGCCATGCTCAGGCCATGATTAACCGAGAATTTTTCAAACGATTCTGCAACTTGCGCGGCAAGCTCGCGTGTCGGTGCCAGAATAAGAGAGCGAGGCATACGCGCCTTGGCCCGTCCAGAATCCAGAATATCAATCATTGGCAGGGTAAAAGAGGCGGTCTTGCCTGTACCTGTCTGTGCAGAGCCCAGAATATCACGTCCCATCAGCACAGAAGGTATCGCTTTTTCCTGGATAGGTGTCGGACTTTCATATCCCAACACCTCAACCGCCTTTGCCAAGCCGTCGCTCAGACCTAAATCTAAAAATGGAGAAGTAATGGCATACCCCTTAATTGACGCCATATCAAAAGCGCATTATCACGATTTGGCTTTGCCCATGCTGTAACAGCCAAGGCAACTATAATAAGCGCCTAAGTAATACCCTAATTATGGGTTTGGGTCAAACATATGTGCATGCTGGACGAGCAGGGGCCGGTTTGGCTAGTCTAGCCATAGGGAAAATTAGGAAATGCAGGGGTTTAAAAGCCTGTCAGGAGTTGAATTAAAGATGGCAAAATTAGTGTTAGTTCCAGGCCTGTTATGCACAGATATCCTGTTTACCCCGCAAATCAGCGCACTACAGGATGAGGTAGAGATTTCGATTGCTAAAACCACCGGTATGGACAGCATTACCGCGATGGCGGAACGCCTGTTAGACGAGCAAAGTGGGCGGTTTATTCTGGCTGGCTTGTCTATGGGCGGCTATGTCGCGATGGAAACAGCGCGTCTGGCCCCGGACAGGGTAGCGGGGCTGGGGCTGTTATCTACAGCAGCTGATCAGGATACCGAGAAGAAGAAAAAACTTCGAACAGAGCTTATAAGGCTGTCCTCTATTGGAAAATTTAAAGGGGTGACACCGCGCCTGTTACCCCAATTTCTATCTCCGGAAGCTTTGCTGGATAAGGTGCTTACCGCCCGGGTAATGGAAATGGCCGCGACCGTAGGGCAGGTTAATTTTGCCTTGCAGCAAACCGCCATTATGGGGCGACGGGATCAGCGAGATATGCTGGCAGATTATCGGCGCCCCGCATTGGTATTATGTGGCGATCTGGATGTATTAACCCCGCCTGAGAAATCAGAGGAAATGGCAGGCTTGTTACCGAATAGCGAGCTAGTGCTGTTACCCGAGACCGGCCATCTATCAACTTTAGAAGCCCCGCAAGCCTGTATCGAGGCATTGCAGCGGTTAATAGCCCGCAGCCAGGCAAGCATTTAATTACCCGTGGTTACACGTCTAAATCTTCCAGCACTTCATAGGCATGGTCGCGGATATAGCCAAACCGCAATTCCGGTTTTTTGCCCATCAATGTGGTGACCAGCCTGTCTACCTCGCGCCTATCATCGGCCCCTGTCATATCTCGCAAGGGCAGGTCAACTTGTAATAGCCGGCGTGACTCCCGGTTCATTGTGGTTTCTTTTAGCTGGGCAGGTGGCATTTCACCCAGCCCTTTAAAGCGGCTGATTTCCACCTTGCCACGATTGTTAAACTGGCTTTCCAGCAAGGCTTCTTTATGCTCATCATCCAGCGCATAGGCGGTTTGACTGCCCTGTGACATGCGGTAAAGGGGCGGTTGTGCAAGATACAGGCGGCCCTGTTCAATCAGCTGTGGCATCTCGCGATAGAAATAGGTCATCAACAAAGCGGCGATATGGGCGCCATCCACATCCGCATCTGTCATAATAATCACCTTGCCATAGCGCAAATCATCCAGCGTGAAATCCTTGCCGCGCTTCACCCCTAGCGCCAGACCCAAATCAGATAATTCCTGATTTTGACTAAGCTTGTCTGCAGTGGCGCTGGCGACATTTAAAATTTTACCCCGCAGGGGCAATACGGCCTGTGTTTTGCGGTCGCGTGCCGATTTTGCCGAGCCCCCGGCGCTGTCGCCCTCTACCAGAAACAGCTCTGTCTTTTCGGTGTCTGCCTCGGAACAATCGGCCAATTTTCCAGGAAGGCGTAATTTACGCGTGGCAGATTTGCGTGCCACCTCTTTTTCCTTGCGCCGTCTTTTACGCTCTTCCATGCGCTCAATCGCCCGTTCTAGCAGGTCGTTTGCGCGTTCTGGCTCAGAGGTAAGCCATAGCTCAAAACGGTCTCTTACCGCAGCTTCGGTCTGGCGCGTGGCCTCTGTGGTCACCAGTTTTTCCTTTGTCTGACCCTGAAATTGTGGGTCGCGGATAAATACCGATAACATGCCGGCGGTACTGGCTAGCACATCATCTGCTGTCAGCTCACTGCTGCGCTTGCTGCCGGTTAGCTCTCCATAGGCGCGAATACCGCGCACAATCGCCTGGCGAAAGCCATTTTCATGGGTGCCGCCAAGCGGTGTCGGTACAGTGTTACAATAGGAATGGAAAAACCCGTCCTCGCTTTCAGCAAGCCAGGTAAGCGCCCATTCAAATTTCTGCCCCTCTAATTCAATTTGCGTGGCAAAGGGCTGGTTCAGCATTAATGGCTTGTCAGCAGTGGAATGGGCCAGATAGTCAGCCAATCCGCCTGGAAAACATAAAACCGCTTCTTGTGGAACGCCGCTATCTTTCAGCAGTTCAGGCACGCAATGCCAGCGGATTTCCACCCCCGCAAACAGATAGGCCTTTGATTGTGCCATCTGGAACAGCTGTGCTGGCTTAAACCGGCAGCCCGCGCCAAAAATTTCTTCATCCGGCTGAAAGCGAATAAGCGTGCCACGGCGATTGGGGGCAGGGCCTACCACCGCCAGACCGCCTTCTGCCTTGCCGCGTGAAAAGATTTGTTTATACAGGGTTTTATCCCGCGCTACCTCTACTTCTAGCAGGGAAGAAAGCGCATTCACAACAGACGCCCCAACCCCATGCAGGCCACCAGAGGTCTGATACGCCTTGCCAGAGAATTTGCCGCCCGCATGCAAGGTGGTCAGGATTACTTCCAATGCTGATTTCTGGGGGAATTTTGGATGGGGGTCTACCGGAATACCGCGTCCATTATCCCTTATAGACAAACAATTCTCACTCTCCAGACGGATGTCAATCCAGCTTGCATGGCCGGCTACCGCTTCATCCATAGAGTTATCCAGAATTTCGGCAGCCAGATGATGCAAGGCACGCTCGTCTGTGCCGCCAATATACATGCCCGGACGATGGCGAACAGGTTCCAGCCCTTCCAGAACTTCAATCTGGTTAGCATCATAATCTGTTTTTGGGGCGTCATTTCCAAATAGATCGACCATTGGGGTATCTGCTTTATCCATAGGGGTGGCAAGGCGGGCATCAAAGGTGAAATTCCCATCCTAACCTACAATATATGGGGGTGAAGTGAAAGAGAATATACGAAATAAAGGGTATAACTCCCATTAACTTATTATTTAGATTTTACTGTAATACTGATGGTTGGTCTGGATCAGCATTGCTGATTTGCCAGCTGGGCAAGAGAGAGGTGGGCCTTTGGAAAAGGAGTAAAGCTGTTATATGTCCTCACACCTTTCAGCCTATCAACTATTGTTCAAAACTTGTCTTCAACTGTTACTGGCGCTTATCTGTTTTTTATTGTTTTTCGCCTTTATGATCCTGCCAGAGCGTTTGGTTTCAGCGCCCATCACCACAGAGATTTCGGCCTATTCCGACAGCGATAACATCGCATATGAAGTCTCGGATGAGGTAGCAGCAGAATGGGAATTTCACCTGAAATTCCCGTTTGTAGGATCGGTATTTGAAAACCCGCCAGCCATGCCGATAGCCGAGCAGGATATGAATTATCTAAGCCGGGTTTTAATGATGTTGCAGCATTTTGGAGAAGAAGTTTTTATTCCGGCTGCAGGCATAAAATAACCCTCTCAGGGTCAGCCCTGAGAGGGTATAAATTTAACCCAATATGAAGAGATTAGTAAGAGTAATACATCTGGAATTCAATTGGATGTGGCGCATGTTCAAGCGCGATAACCTCTTCCATCTTCAGCTCGATAAAGGCATCGATCTGGTCATCTGTAAACACATTCCCTTCGGTCAGGAAGGCGCGGTCCGCATCCAGACTTTCAAGTGCCTCGCGCAGAGATGCACAAACAGTTGGGATCTTTGCCAATTCTTCTGCTGGCAAATCATACAGATCCTTGTCCATCGCATCGCCAGGATGGATTTTATTTCGGATACCGTCCAGACCAGCCATCAGCATTGCAGAGAACGCCAGATACGGGTTTGCTGTTGCATCCGGGAAGCGAACTTCAACGCGCTTGCCCTTGGGGTTTGATACAAACGGGATACGGCAAGAAGCAGAACGGTTACGCGCGGAATATGCCAGCAGAACCGGCGCTTCAAAACCTGGTACCAGACGCTTGTAGCTGTTTGTTGACGGGTTGGTGAACGCATTCAATGCTTTTGCGTGCTTGATGATACCGCCAATATAATATAGCGCATTTTCAGACAGGTCAGCATAGCCGTTTCCTGCAAATAATGGCTTGCCATCTGCCCATAGTGACTGGTGTACATGCATTCCAGAACCGTTATCGCCAGCGATAGGCTTTGGCAGGAAGGTCGCAGACACGCCATAGGCATGGGCAACCTGATGCACCGCATATTTATATAGCTGCATGTTATCCGCGGTTTCCAGCAATGTGCCGAACTTCATGCCCAGCTCATGCTGTGATGGGGCAACTTCATGGTGATGCTTTTCAACAGGCACGCCCATATCAGCCATAACCGCCAGCATTTCTGAACGAATATCCTGTCCTGAATCAATAGGTGGCACTGGGAAATAGCCGCCTTTAACACCAGGGCGATGACCCATATTGCCTTCTTCATAATCACGCGCAGAGTTGTATGGACCTTCAACAGAATCAACTTTGAACATGGCGCCGTTCATGGATACGTCAAATTTCACATCTTCAAAGATGAAAAATTCAGCTTCCGGGCCAAAAAAGGCAGTTTCGGCAATGCCTGCAGACTGCATATAGTTCAATGCCGCCTTGGCGGTACCGCGCGGGTCACGCTCATAGGCTTCATTTGTGATCGGGTCAAGAACGTCACAGAACAGGGCCAGTGTAGGCTGGGCAAAAAACGGGTCGATATAGGCCCGCTCCAGATCTGGCATCAATGTCATGTCTGACTCGTTAATCGCTTTCCAACCTGCGATGGAGGAACCATCAAACATAAAGCCTTCATTCAGCGCTTCTTCATCGATTGTTTCGATGTGCTGTGTTACGTGCTGCATTTTACCGCGTGGGTCTGTAAACCGCAGGTCAACAAAGGAAATATCATTTTCCTTGATCATATCCATGATTTTCTTTGCACCAGACATCATTTATTCCTTTCTGTATGTCTTTAACTTCTTTTCCGGTTTTCCTGACCGAAAGAGAGCCGTTTCACTGCCTGTCTATACAGCCAGCTTTGTCTGTCAATAAGTTATATCGCTTCGCCGCCAGTTTCGCCTGTACGGATCCGGATAGCTTCATCAATGGTAGAGATAAAGATTTTGCCGTCGCCAATTCGCCCTGTTTTTGCGGCATTTTGAATGGCTTCTACAACCTGATCGGCCATGCTGTCTTCAACAACCACTTCGATCTTCACTTTTGGCAGGAAATCGACAACATATTCTGCGCCGCGATAAAGCTCGGTATGGCCTTTTTGCCGGCCAAACCCCTTGGCTTCCAAAACTGTGATACCCTGAATGCCAACGTCATGCAGCGCTTCTTTGACCTCATCAAGCTTGAAGGGTTTGATGATAGCTTCAATTTTTTTCATAAATATGGTCGCTTTCTTTCATTTAAGTTTATGACAAGCGTTTGGGTTTAAGCGCCAGCAGGCGGCAGCAAAAACCCAATATGATATCTTGTCCTAGACAATTTAACTAATCCAGTGCAAGTCCTGCTTATGGTGCAGGTATTTCAGACCATAATTGCCTATAATTTAGGCACTATGTTCTAGCTGGTATTTTTGGGATTATCGGCGATCATTTTCGCCAGCCGTTCAACCGCCTCGGTGATAGCTGCATCGGAGTTTGCACAGGACAGGCGGACATAGCCCTCGCCAAAGCCGCCAAAAGAAGTGCCAGAGATACAGGCAACCCCATATTCCTCCAGCGCTATATCCTGAAATTGATGCGAGGTGAAACAGCTATCGCTGATATTTGCAAATACATAAAATGCCCCGCCAGGTGCCTGACATCTGATGCCATCAAGATTATTCAGCAACTTGGTAATCAGGCTGCCACGACGGCGAAAAGCGGTTAGCATATCCTCGACACAGGACTGGTCGCCTTTTAGGGCGGCTTCGGCAGCATGCTGGGTAGGTGCGTTCACACAGGAATGAAAATTCACCGCTAGCCTGTCTGCATAATCAATCAGCCGTTCTGGCCAAATGCCATAGCCGATACGCCAGCCAGTCATTGCATAGGTTTTTGACCAGCCATTTAGCACAATTAGCCGATCCTGAATTTCTGGATAGGTTAACAGCGAAAGAGGGGCGGTATCGAAAACCAAACGGTCATAAATTTCATCTGACAGAATCGTTACATGCGGGAAATCTGCCAGCCCTTTTACAAATTTGTCCATTTCTGCGCGCGGCGTGATACCGCCAGTTGGATTCGCAGGGGAATTTACGATGACCAGGCTGGTCTTATCGGTAATTTTGGACAGCACATCTTCTGCATCAAAGGCAAAGCCCTTTTCTTCGACAAGGCCGTAGGAAACAGATTTCGCACCGCTATAATTAATAGCTGACTGATAAATCGGAAAACCTGGATCCGGGGTTAGAATTTCATGGCCTGGCCCGCCAAGCAGCATCATCGCGGTGAACATCACAGGTTTTCCCCCCGGCACAATCTGGATGCGGCTTACATCCGGGCGCACGCCATAGCGTTGCTGTGCATCTTCGGCGACTGTCTCGCGCAGGCTCATCAATCCCATTGAGGGGGTGTAGCCATGTGCGCCATCTTGCAGGGCTTTCATTCCGGCTTCAACAATATGCTCTGGTGTTCTGAAGTCAGGCTGGCCAATACCAAGATTAATGATATCTTTTCCAGATGCGCTCAGGGCGCCAGCTCTGGCCAATACACCAAAAGCTGATTCTGTTCCCAAATTCTCGGCGGATGCATTCAACATTTCTAGACGTTTTCCTTATCTTTAAATCCCGTACCTATTCCCGACACACCGCCCTTATTTCGCCAAAAGCCGGCATTGCGAGCCATAGTAGAGCGCAAAAACCATCAGGGGAATACCCCGACTGATTTAAAAAAACCTTTCACAAGGCATTGACCCAATTTTCAGTTTTGCATATTAAATCCTTGAAGTTCGATTTGACGAGCTTTTTTTGGCGGGTGTAGCTCAGTTGGTTAGAGCGCCAGTTTGTGGTACTGGATGTCGCCGGTTCAAATCCGGTCACTCGCCCCACTTTCTCTGTTCCTTTGGGCATCTCACGCTGTGCAATCCCGAAATAGACCCTAAAAAACCTTAAAAACGGGGTATTGGCACCTTTATGGTTGACGCTGGGGCGTGTTTTCGAGTACCGATGCCCTGCATTATGCTAAATCCATTGCGGGCGTGGCGAAATTGGTAGACGCGCCAGATTTAGGTTCTGGTATCTAACGATGTGGGGGTTCAAGTCCCTCCGCCCGCACCATTTGGCATAAAAGATGAATAAGCTTATCAACCGATGCCTGACCGTGCCCTTTTTTGGCAGGCAGGTAAGAACCAACAGGCAGCAGTCACATCTGCTATCAGGACATCTGAAAAATCATGGATATCAACGAAACAAGCAAGGACGGTTTGGCGCGCGAATATGAATTGAAACTGACCGCGCAGGAACTGGACAGCAAAATCACCTCTCGCCTCGAAGAAGTGGCGAAAACCGCAAATATGCCGGGCTTTCGTCCGGGTAAAGTGCCAATGACTGTGGTCAAAGCCCGTTTTGGCGATCAGGTTAAGGGCGAGGTTATTCGCGGCGAGCTGGATAATGGCGCTCGTGAAGCGGTAGAAAAAAATGAACTCAAGCTGGCCAGCCAGCCCCGTTTGGATATCGTTTCCTATGAAGATGGTCAGGATTTGATCGCCAAGCTGATGGTTGAGGTGATGCCGCAAATCGACATCCCGGATTTGGCAGCTATCGCGGTAGAGCGTCCAACCCTGCCGGCAAATGATGATGAAATTAACGAGACCATGACCCGGCTGGCCGACGAAAACCGGCCTACCCAGAAGGTTGAAAAAGCACGTAAAGCCAAGATGGGCGATGTCGTGCTTATCGACTTTACCGGCCGGATTGACGGGGTTGCCTTTGACGGCGGCAGTGCAAGCGACCATATGCTGGAACTTGGCTCCAATTCCTTTATTCCAGGCTTTGAAGAAGGTCTGGTTGGCGCCAGCGCAGGCGAAACAGTTGACGTTAAAGTATCCTTCCCGGCTGATTACCAGGCCGAGCATCTGGCAGGTAAAGAAGCGGTGTTTGAATGTCCGGTTAAGGAAATCCATGAAAAAGGGGAAGCCAGTATAGATGATGCGCTGGCAACCAAGCTGGGTTTTGAGGGGTTGGACAAACTGCGTGAAGCGGTAGCCGGTCAGCTGTCTTCTCAGCACGCGATGGCGCTGCGTCAGGCCGTAAAAACAAATGTTTTTGACCAGCTTGCGCAAAATATTGATTTTGATGTGCCGCCAAGCCTTTTAAAGGCAGAATATGACGGTATCGCAAAAGCGATGGCTGGTGATGATGGGCATGACCATGATCACGACCATGATCACGATCATGACCACGACCACAGTCACGCGGCAGATGAAAATCTGGATAAGGATCAAAAAGCAGAAGCAAATCAAATGGCGCTTCGCCGCGTTCGTTTGGGGCTGCTGCTGACCGAGATTGGCACCCAGAACAATATCACTGTGACCGACGAAGATACAAAGCAGGCGGTGATGCAGCAAGCCTATCGCTTCCCGGGTCAGGAACAGCAGGTAATCGAATATTACAACAGTAATCCAGATGCGCTAAGAGAACTTGCCGGGCCGATGTTTGAAGAGCGGGTAATGGATTATATCCTTGAAATGGCGCAAGTCACAGACAAGGAAACAACGGTTGAAGCGCTGTATGCAGAGGCAGAAGAAAAAGCCAGGCCTGCGAAGGCTGCAAAAGCCAAAAAGGCCGCGAAGAAAAAAACAGCCGCTAAAAAGGCAGATGCCAAGCCAGCAGAGAAAAAAGCGCCGGCAAAAAAGGCAGCGGCCAAGAAGCCAGCTAAAAAAGCCGCTTCTAAAGCCAAAAAAAGCTAATTTAGTAGCCCTAAAAACCCAAATTCGTGAAAACTGCCAGCCTTTCGGGGTTGGCAGTTTTTGATTCAGTTCCTACATTAAGGTCTACGGCCCGGTTCCCAGCGCGGCCAAGCTGATTTTACAGGGTAGGAACCTTACAGTTCCCTGCCTTTCATTTTTGCCCGCCAGCATAGTTTTTCTTTGGCAGGCTTCATACGGAGACGAGAATGACCCACACAATGAATCTAGCACCACCAATGGATATGAACCTTGTACCTATGGTGATTGAGCAGACAGGGCGGGGTGAACGGTCATTTGATATTTTCTCGCGGCTGTTAAAAGAGCGTATTATTTTCCTGAACGGGCCAGTAGAGGATGTGATGGCCTCGCTTGTATGCGCACAATTACTGTTTCTGGAATCAGAAAACCCGAACAAAGATATCTTTATGTATATCAATTCGCCAGGCGGTATTGTTACTTCCGGGCTGGCTATTTACGATACCATGCAATATATCCGCCCGGATGTGGCAACAGTATGTATCGGTCAGGCGGCCTCTATGGGGTCATTGCTGTTGACCGCAGGAGCCGCAGGTAAACGATATTCCCTGCCACATTCGCGGATCATGACGCACCAGCCTTCTGGCGGCTTTCAGGGGCAGGCAACCGATATTGAAATCCATGCCAAAGAAATCCTGTCTCTGCGGAGCCGGCTGAACAAAATCTATGAGCAGCATTCCGGCAAAACGATCAAGCAAATTGAAAAGATTATGGAGCGAGATACCTTTATGTCGCCAGAAGAAGCCAAGGATATGGGGCTGATTGACGAGGTTGTCACCAAACGGCCAGGCGAGAGCGAGGAAGCAAAGTAACATCTATCTGTTAATCGCATAATCGAGAGGTGCTACGATCTGACGCTTCTCTTCAGATACGATTTTTGTTGAGATAAAAGTTAACACCCGTCTACTATAAGAGATACCAGACATAATTTGGATGCCGCATCCATAAACGGGTCGGTCAGGAGCAAAGAAAAAGATGGCAAAGTCAGAAGATGATTCCAAATCAACCCTCTTTTGTTCTTTTTGCGGCAAAAGCCAGCATGAGGTGCGTAAACTGATCGCAGGCCCAACTGTATTTATCTGTGACGAGTGCGTTGAATTATGTATGGATATTATCCGCGAAGAACATAAAAGCGCGGTTACAAAATCAAGCGAAGGTATCCCAACCCCGCATGACATTAACAAAGTTCTGGATGATTATGTTATCGGGCAAGCCAAAGCCAAGCGCATTTTGGCGGTTGCTGTTCATAATCATTACAAGCGGTTGGCAAATGAAGGCAAAACGGGCGAGCTGGAAATCCAAAAATCCAATATTATGCTGGTTGGCCCTACTGGCTGTGGCAAAACCCTATTGGCACAATCGCTGGCACGGATGCTGGATGTGCCGTTCACGATGGCCGATGCCACAACCTTGACCGAAGCCGGTTATGTAGGTGAAGATGTTGAAAATATCATCCTAAAGCTTCTGCAAGCCTCTGATTATAATGTTGAAAAAGCCCAGCGCGGCATTGTCTATATCGATGAGGTAGACAAAATCTCTCGCAAATCTGATAACCCGTCTATCACCCGTGATGTATCTGGTGAGGGGGTACAGCAAGCGCTGTTGAAGATTATGGAAGGTACAGTAGCCTCGGTACCGCCGCAAGGCGGGCGTAAGCATCCGCAACAGGAATTTTTGCAGGTAGATACAACCAATATTCTTTTTATCTGTGGCGGGGCATTTGCTGGCCTGGATAAAATCATCTCTGGCCGAAATAGCGGTGCGGGTATTGGTTTTGGCGCAGATGTTCGTGATCCTGACGAGCGCAATATCAGCGAATTGCTGGGAGATTTGGAGCCAGAAGATCTGATTAAGTTTGGGTTGATCCCGGAATTTATCGGACGCCTGCCAGTGATTGCGACACTGGAAGATCTGGATGAAGAGGCCTTGATACGGATTTTGACAGAGCCGAAAAACGCCCTGACCAAGCAATATAAAGCGTTGTTTGACATGGATGGGGTGAATCTGGATTTCCGCGAGGATGCGCTGCGGGCGATTGCCAAAAAAGCTATCGAGCGCAAAACAGGCGCACGCGGGCTTCGCTCTATTCTAGAAGCTATCTTGATGGATCCGATGTTTGATATTCCTACCGCGACCGATATTGAAGAAGTGATTATCAATGAAGATGTGGTCACCGGTACGGCCTCGCCCCTTGTTGTGCATGCAAATATAGGTAGTGAGGCAAAACCAAGCGCAAAATCATCATAAAATTTTTTGCTGATGCAGGGTAAAGCTAAATAGTTATTCAAACTCAATAGCTTGCCTGAGTACAGCTGTAATATAGTATTGGAATTATCCTGCGAGCGGCAGCTACAGGCATAGTTTTTGCAATTAGGTTTGTACCTTTGGACCTCTTGATTTCTGGTATTTCATATACACATAGAGGACAGGGCCAGCGTTATCGTGCGCACCTTTTCATATCTGTTGCTGAACAGATAAAAAAATAGGATTTAAATTATGACCGAACTCTCACCAACTACGCATCTGCCAGTACTGCCATTGCGGGACATTGTTGTTTTTCCGCATATGATCGTACCCCTGTTTGTCGGGCGGGAAAAATCAGTGCGGGCACTTGAAGCGGTGATGTCAGAAAACAAACAAATATTATTGTTGACCCAAACAGATGCGGCGATTGAGGATCCGGGTGCTGAAGAGATGTTCACCATGGGGACAATCGGCAATATCCTGCAATTGCTTAAATTGCCGGATGGTACGGTCAAGGTGCTTGTTGAAGGGGTGGCGCGTGCAAATGTGTCCAGCCTTGATGAAAGCGGCGCCTATATGACAGGTGAGGCGGTAGAGCTGGAAGATGAGCAAAGCAGCGAAGCCGAGCTTATCGCGCTTGGTAAAGCAACCGTTCAGCAGTTTGAACATTATATCAAGCTGAACAAAAAAATTGCGTCTGAAGTGATGGTTTCCATAAACCAAATCGAGGAAACCAGTAAAATTGCAGATACAATCGCCTCGCATCTGGCGGTGAAAATCGTCGAAAAACAGAAATTGCTGGAAATCGAGGATGTGAAAGAACGTCTGGAAGCTATCTATGGCATCATGGAAGGCGAGATTGGCGTCCTGCAGGTGGAAAAGCGTATCCGCAATCGTGTCAAACGCCAGATGGAAAAAACCCAGCGCGAATATTATCTGAACGAGCAGATGAAGGCGATTCAGAAAGAGCTGGGCGAAGGCGAAGATGGTCGCAATGAAATTGATGAAATCGCTGAGCAGATTGATGGCGCAAAAATGCCAAAAGAAGCGCGCGAAAAAGCAGAGACAGAGCTGAAAAAGCTACGGAATATGGGCCCAATGAGCGCTGAGGCTACGGTGGTGCGGAATTATCTGGACTGGATGACCAGCATGCCGTGGAAAAAGGCAAACCGGGTCAATAAGAATATCAATAAGGCCCGCGAAATTCTGGATGCCGATCATTATGGTCTGGAAAAGGTTAAGGACAGAATCATTGAATTTCTGGCGGTTCAAAAACGCACCAAAAAGGTCAAAGGACCAATCCTGTGTCTGGTTGGCCCTCCTGGTGTGGGAAAAACCTCGCTTGGGAAATCTATTGCCAAGGCTTCTGGCCGGGAATATGTGCGTATGGCGCTCGGCGGGGTTCGTGATGAGGCGGAAATTCGCGGCCATCGGCGTACCTATATTGGCTCTATGCCTGGCAAAATCGTTCAGGGCATGAAAAAAGCAGGCAAGAATAACCCGTTATTTTTGCTTGATGAGATAGACAAGATAGGAGCAGATTGGCGCGGCGATCCAAGTTCGGCATTACTGGAAGTGCTGGATCCGGCACAAAATGCAACCTTCCAGGATCATTATCTGGAAGTGGATTTTGATCTTTCTAATGTGATGTTCATTACCACAGCAAACAGCCTGAATATGCCTCAGCCGCTTTTGGATAGAATGGAAATTATTCGTCTGTCTGGTTATACCGAAGATGAAAAGCGGGAAATCGCACGCACCCACCTAATTCCACGCCAGATGGATGAGCATGGGCTGAAAGCTAGCGAGCTGGTTATCGATGATGAGGCGCTTATCGCGGTTATCCGTAATTATACACGTGAAGCCGGGGTTCGTAATCTGGAGCGCGAAATCGCTAAAATCGCCCGTAAAGCCCTTACCCGTATTGTGAGTGACGAGGATAAAAACCTCACCGTTACCGCAGCAGATCTGGATGATTATCTAGGGGTGAAGCGCTTTAAATTCGGCGAGATTGACGCAGAAGATCAGGTTGGCGTGGTCACCGGGCTTGCCTGGACCGAGGTTGGCGGCG